>CAZGGW010000021.1:0-9453 GCA_964525365.1 uncultured Muribaculaceae bacterium
GCAGATAATCAACCAGCAGTTGATATTCATGTATTACAAGGAGAACGTCCAATGGCTGCGGATAATAAGACATTAGGAAGATTTCAACTTACTAATATCCCACCAGCACCAAGAGGAGTTCCACAAATTGAAGTATCATTTGACATAGATGCGAATGGAATAGTTAACGTTAAAGCAAAAGATTTAGGAACTAATAAAGAACAAGCAATTACTATTACATCTTCAACAGGTCTTAGTGATGAAGAAATTGATAAGATGATGAAAGAAGCAGAAGCCAATAAGGAAGCAGATACTAAGAAAAAAGAAGAAGCAGAAGTTAGAAATGAAGCAGAACAATTAGTGTTTACTACTGAAAAAGCAGTTAAGGATCTTGGCGATAAAGTAAAAGAAGATGAAAAGAAAGAAATAGATGATCTAGTTGCTGAAGTTAAAAAAGCATTAGAAGGAACTGATATTGAAGAAATTAAATCAAAGAAAGAAAAACTTCAAGAAAAAGCAATGAGTTTATCTTCTAGGGTTTATGAAGAGATAAATAAAGCATCTCAAGAAGAAGCAGCAAAAGCACAAAAAGAAGAATCATCAGAAGAAAAAGAAGGCAAAAAAGATAACGTAAAAGATGCGGAATTTGAAGAAAAATAATGAATAATGAAACTGGAGTTCTTAAGGGACAATGTGAGTCTTGTTTAGAAGAAAAACCATATATAATTGCAGATGAGTTTCATGGCAATTACTATAAAGGGTGTATTAGATTACTAATCGCAGCTCAAAAAGAAAATCTTCAATTAATTCGTGAACAAAAAGCATTAGAACGAGAACTTAAAAATAAGTAATTTGTTTAATAATAGGGGACTCATAAGTCCCCGTTTACTAGATAAATTATAATAGGAGTGAAAATGAATAAAAAAACTTATGAAGAATTAATTAACTATGGATTAAGTAGTGGAGCTGATTATAGTGAAATATATTACGAAGAAAAAGAAAACTTGGAAATGGAATTATTAAATAATAGGATTGAAAAAGTCGGTTCTTCTTTTTCTAAAGGAATTGGTATTAGATTAATAAAAGATGAAAATGTATATTATGGATATACTGATAAGCTTGATAAAAAATCTATATATACAATACTAGATAATTTAAAGAATAATATTAATTCTGATATAAAGAATGAAAAAATCATTTTAGAAGAAAAAAAATATAAAAATAAATTAGTAGAATATTTGACATCAGAAGAAAAGAAAAACATTCTGCTTAAAGTAGATAAAATGGCTAGAGAGTTAGATTCTAGAGTTGTTCAAGTATTGGGAAAAATATTTGAAAGTAAAAGCAAAGTAAACGTTGCTACTTCTTTGGGTAATTTATCAAAAGAAAATAGGACTAGAACTAGATTTGTTGCTGAAATCACCGCGGAAGAAAGTGATAAAAAGGCTAGTACTCATATTTCTTTTGGATCACTTTTGAATAAAAAAATGATAAATGAAATTGATATGGAAAGTGAAATTAAAAAAGCAGTTAATAGTGCAATTACAAAGTTATCTGCGACTGAATGTATAGGCGGATTAATGCCGGTTGTATTAGGCCCTGGTTTTGGAGCGGTAATATTTCATGAAGCATGTGGACATGCAATGGAAGCCACAACTGCTGGGAAAGGTGTATCTGTATTATCAGGCAAAATAGGCGAAAAGATTGCCTCTTCATGTGTTACAATTATTGATGATGGAACTATTTCTAATTTATGGGGAACAACCAAAATGGATGATGAAGGGAATCCGACTCAAAAAAACATATTAATTGATCATGGTATATTAAAAACATTTTTAACAGATTATGTTAATAAAGATAAATTAAAAATAAATCCAAATGGATGTGCAAGAAGAGAAAACTATAGAAATGCACCAACCAGTAGAATGAATAACACTTATTTAGTTCCTGGAGCATATTCATTTGATGATATGATTAAATCTATTAAATTGGGTTTATATGCATCTGAGATGAATGGAGGTTGTGTCTATCCGATGACTGGAGATTTTAACTTCGCTGTTAGTGAAGCATTTATGATTAGAGATGGACATATTGCAGAACCAGTAAAATCAGTTAGTTTAATTGGTAATACTTTAGAAATACTTAAAAATGTTGAAATGGTGTCAGACAATCTTGAACATAGTGATGGATATTGTGGTAGTGTGTCAGGTTCAATTCCTGTTACTATTGGACAGCCATATGTAAAAGTATCTTCAATTTTAGTAGGAGGTAGTAAATGATTAATAAATTAATTGAATTAGGAAAATTAGAAAATATTGAAATTGAAGTAATAAAAATAGATACAATTTGTACTGAAATTGAAACTTTCGATGATAAACTTGATAAGTATGAAACATTAAATGAAGTGAATTATTTTATAAAAGCTATCTATAATAAAAAAACAATTACACTAAATACAACTAATATAAAGAATTATAAGAAAATAATTAATACTATAAAAGAAGTATCATCTTCTTTGGATAACGATGATAAAAATGAATTTGCTAAAAAGAGTATTAAAGGAACATTTAGTTTAAAACAAGAAAAGTTAGATTATAAAAAAGTATTAAATGATTTATTAAGTTTAAATGATTTAAAAAAGAAATATCCGTCTTTAGTATCAATTAATCCATCGTTTTCAACTAATTATGTATCTAAAACTCTACAAAATAGTAAAGTTATTTTAAAAGATTATAATGTTTATAATAGTTATTCATTTGAAATATTAGTGAAAAAAAATGGATTAAAGGAAAACAATAGTTATTATGAAAGTAATAGAAAATATGATTTTAATAAAATTAAAGAAAAAGTAGAAGAATTGATAATTGAAACAGAAAATAAATTAAATGCTCACTCAATTAAAAGTGGAAAATACGATATAATTTTAGGGAAAAAAGCAAGTTGGAGTATACTCAAATCTTTTTCAAATATCTTTCTAAATAAAGGAATTAGAGAACATACTTCTGTTTTGAGTAATACATTTAATAAGAAAATATTTTCAGATAAAATTACTATAATAGAAGATCCAAATAATAACGAAAGAGTAACTAGAAGATTATTCGATAAAGAAGGAACTAAAACAGAATATAAAGTAATAGTTAAAAATGGAGTTTTTGTTAAAAAATTATATAATAATGCTGAGGCATTGAAAGATGATACTATTTCTACTGGTAATGCAGATGGTGTGACTAATATTTATATAAAAAATGGTGATACTCAGTTTGATGATTTAATTAATCACTTAAATGATGGTATATATATAGATGAAATCGTATCTTTTCATGGAATAAATACCAAAAATGGAAACATATCGCTTCAAGCAACAGGATACATTGTAAAAAATGGAAAAATTAGTGAAGCAATTAAAATGATAGTATTATCTACTGATTTATTGGAATTGTTTGGTAATGTAATTGAAGTTGAAAATGATTTGGAATTTACTGGTAAGAATGGAGCGAGTCCATCATTACTTATAAAAAATATATCAATCGCGGGGAGTGAAGAATAATGGAAAAAAGAGATTATTATGAAGTTCTAGGAGTTAGTAAAACTGCTAGTGAAGATGAAATAAAAAGCGCATTTAGACGTCTTGCTAAGAAATATCATCCGGATTTAAATAAAGAAGCAGACGCACCAGCAAAGTTTAAAGAAGCACAAGAAGCTTATGCTGTTCTTTCTGATAAAGAACAAAGAAATAAATATGATCAATTTGGTCATGCTGCATTTCAGGGAAATCAAGGAGGACAAGGTGGCGGTGGCTATGATTTTAGCGGATTTGATTTCTCATCCATATTTGATGATTTGTTTGGAGGAAATGATTTTGGTTCTTCATTTTTTGGCAGTGGTTTTGGAGGGTCTAGAAGAAATACTAGTAGAGCTACCAAAGGAACAGATTTGGGATATACCATGTCTATTACATTTGAAGAAGCTGCTTTTGGGTGTAGTAAGGAAATTGAATACGAAACAACTGAAACATGTTCTATGTGTGATGGACGCGGAGGAACTGGGGAAATAAAGTGTCCGGAATGTGAAGGACTTGGATATATTAATTCAGAAACTCGTACAATACTTGGATCTTTTGTATCAAGAACTACTTGTCCAAAATGTGGTGGAAAAGGAATTAGTTATAAAGAAGTTTGTGACAAGTGTAAAGGTAAAGGTATAACGCATGTAAATAAGCATATTGAAGTTAAAATTCCAAAAGGAATAAATACAGGTGAACAAATGCGCCTTTCTGGAAAAGGAGAGGCTGGACAAAATGGCGGACCCAGTGGAGACTTATATATAGAAATTAGAGTGAAGTCACATCCAATATTTAAAAGAGATGGTAATGACATATATATGGATTTACCTGTTACAATAACAGATTTAGTTCTTGGATGTACAAAAGAAATAAAGACTTTAGAAAATACCATATCTCTTAAAATTAAAGATGGTTCACAACCAGGAGATGTTCTAAGAGTAAGAGGAAAAGGAATTGAAAATGATTCGTGGGGTAGAGATGGAGACATGTACGTAGTTCTTAAACTTATTATTCCTACTAAACTTACCCATGAACAGAAAGAATTATTTAAGAAATTATCTAATACAGATATGGAAAATGAAAAAGAATTTAAAGAATTTAAGAAAAATAGTTAAAAATGTGTTATAATGATTTAGTAAAGGCAATAATAAAGAACTAAGTAAATCAACAAATTTAAAATAAGAGAACTCTTGGTAGGTGAAAAAGAGTAAAAAGTTGATTGAAGCTATTCTTTATAGCTTGAGTAATAAAAATACTCACGGGATTCCCGTTATAAGAATTAAGATAAAAAAAGGATGGTACCGTGGATTATTCACTCCTGTATACTATTCTTTTATTTTACTAAAAAAGGAGATTGAAATGGAATTAAAAAAAGAGCAAGCATGTATTTATTTATTCGCTGGTAAAGCACAACAAGGAAAAGATACCTCGGCATTACTTGTAAAAGAATATTATGAAAGTGTAGGTAAAAAGATTATCAACTTACAATATTCTTCATACATAAAAAGTTATGCTAAAGTAATAAGTGATTGGGATGGAAGTGAAGAAACTAAGCCCCGCGAATTATTACAAATATTAGGAACAGAAGTAATTAGAAATAATATTGATAAGGATTTCTTTTGTAAAAGAATAGTAGAAGACATTAAAATTTATTCTTTCTTTTATGATGTGATAACGATATCTGATATTAGATATCCAAATGAAATAGAATATCCGAAAAATAATTTTAAAAATTGTTATTCTATATTAGTAACAAGACCAGCATTTGATAATAAATTAAGTGACAATCAGAAACTTCATCCTACAGAAACTGCTCTAGATAATTATCATAACTTTGATTATCGTATAATAAATGATGGAAGTTTAGAGGATTTAAATGTAAAAGTATTATCTTTAATAAAGGAGACTGAAAAATGAAACAATTAAGTAGAAATGAATTAATAAAAATGTATTTTGAATTTTTTGAAAGTAAAAAACATAAAGTAATACCATCTTATTCAATAATACCAGAAAACGATCCCACAGTTTTGTTTACCACTGCTGGCATGCATCCACTTGTACCATATTTACTTGGTAGCATTCATCCAGAAGGTAAAAGAATAGTTGATGTTCAAAAGTGTATGAGAACTTCTGACATTGATAGTGTTGGGGATGATTCTCATTTAACATTTTTTGAAATGTTAGGCAATTGGAGTTTTGGAGATTATTTTAAAGAAGAAATGATACCATGGTCTTTTGAATTCTTAACAAGTGAAAAATATCTGGGAATATCCGTTGATTCACTTGCAGTATCAGTTTTCGAGGGAAATGAATATGCTCCACAAGATGAATTAAGTGCTAATATTTGGAATTCTTGTGGAATTAGAAAAGATCATATCTATTATCTACCAAAACAGTGTAATTGGTGGGAATTAGGAAGTGGAACTGGACCTTGTGGTCCTGATTCAGAAATATTTTATATAAATCCAAATAAAAATAAATGTAATGATAAGTGCACACCCGAATGTAATTGTGGATATTTTTTAGAAATATGGAATGATGTATTTATGGAATATGAATGTAAAGAAGGAAAGTATGTTCCATTAAAAAATAAAAATGTAGATACGGGAATGGGTGTAGAAAGAACACTCACCGCGCTTAATAACGTTTCAAGCGTTTATGATACAGAAGAATTTTTAATTATAAGAAAGCGTTTAGAAGAATTAACTGGTAAACAATATGAAAATAATAAGAAAGCGTTTAGAATTATTATGGATCATAGTAGAACGTCAGTTTTTATACTCGCAGATGATAAAAGATTAATTCCTTCTAACACAGGAGCAGGTTATATATTAAGACGTTTAATTAGAAGAGCAATTAGATATATTAAAAAATTAGAAGTTAATGAATCTATTTTTGAAAGTCTTGTTACTACGATAATAGATTTATATAAGAGTTATTATCCAGAATTAGAAAGAAATAAAGAAATAGTGATAAAAGAACTATTAGAAGAAGAACTAAAGTTTAATAAAACATTAACTTCTGGTGAAAAGATGTTTAATAAATATCTTAAAAATGTAAAAGATAACGAGATTGATGCTACTAGTGCATTTAAATTATTCGATACATTTGGTTTTCCTCTTGAATTTACAGAAGAACTTGCAAAAGAAAATAATGTTAGTGTTGATAAAGTTGGATTTTATGAAAAATTTAAGGAACATCAAGAAAAATCAAGAACCGCAAGTGCTGGCGAATTTAAAGGCGGACTCGCTGACACATCTTATGAAAGCACTAAATATCATACTCTTGCGCACATTATGTTAGCTTGTTTAAGAAAAATGTTTGGAGATAGTGTAGTACAAAAAGGAGCTAATATAACACCAGAAAGATTAAGATTTGATTTTTCTTTAGATCATAAGTTGACAGAAGAAGAAAAAAATATATTAACTACTATGGTTAACGATATCATTAAATTAGATTTACCCGTAATAAAAGAAGAAATGACCTACGAAGAAGCAAAACAACAGAAAGCCGTTGGTAGTTTTATAAATAAATATGATACTAAAGTATTTGTTTACACTATTCCAAATATATCAAAAGAAATATGTGGTGGACCACACGTAAAACATACTAATGAATTAGGAGAACTTGTAATTCAAAAGGAAGAATCATCTTCTGCTGGAGTTAGAAGAATTAAAGCGGTACTTAAATGAAAAGTTTCTTTGATTATACTTTAGAAGATTTAACATTATTGTTAGAAAATAATGGTTATAAAAAATATAATGCATTACAAATATGTGAATGGATTTATAAAAAGAAAGAATATGATATAGATAATTTTAGTAATTTGAGTAAAAATTTAAGAGAGTTTTTAAAACAAAACTTAGATTTTGAATTGTTGAAATTAGTAGAATGTCAAAAAAGTAAAGATACAAGTAAATATTTATTAGAACTACAAGATACAAATAAGATTGAATGCGTATTAATGTATCATGATTATGGTAATAGTTTATGTATTAGTACACAAATAGGCTGTAATATGGGGTGCTCTTTTTGTGAATCGGGACTTCTTTTACAAAAAAGAAATTTACTAGTTTCTGAAATAATATTACAAGTTATCACAATAGAAAATTTAGAAAACATAAGAATAGATAATATAGTAGTTATGGGAATTGGTGAGCCTTTTGATAATTATAATAATTTGATAAAGTCTCTTGATATTATGACAAATGCTAATACGATAAATTTAGGAAGAAGAAAAATTACAGTTTCAACGTGTGGAATAGTGCCTAAAATATATGAATTCGCAGATCTTAGTAATGGCGTTAACTTGGCAATTTCTTTACATGCCCCAAATGATATAATTAGAGATAAATTAATGAAAATAAATAAAGTTTATAAAATAAAAGATATAATGAATGCTTTAGATTATTATATCTGTAAAACAAATAGAAGAGTGACAATTGAATATATTTTAATTAAAGATATTAATGATACAGAGGAATGTGCATATGATTTGGCTAAACTTTTAAATGAAAAATTAGTGTATGTTAATTTAATTCCGTATAATGAAACTAAAAATAATGACTATAAAAAAAGTGAAATATTTAAAATTAATAAATTTTATGATATACTAAAGAAGAAAAATATAAATGTAACAAGACGAAAAGAGATGGGACCTAAAATTGATGCCGCGTGTGGTCAATTAAGTGCTCATTATAAGGAGGAATAATGCTAACACATTATGAAACAGATTCGGGAAAAGTAAGAACTCATAACGAAGATTCAGTAGTCATAACCAGAAATGCCAGTCATGAATATTTAATGGTAGTCGCAGATGGAATGGGGGGCCATAAAGCAGGAGAAGTTGCATCTTCTATGGTAGTTAGTTCTCTTGGTAATAGATTTGCTTCATTAAGTTCAATTGGAACTAAAGAGGAAGCGGTGGTATGGCTAAAAGAAATAATAGATGAAATAAATTTGAAGATTCTTAAATATGCTGAGGAGCACGTTGAAGCTTCGGGGTTAGGAACAACTTGTGTTTGTGCAATACTTACAGATACATTCTTGATTTTTGGGAATATTGGAGATTCAAGTGGTTATGTCAAGAAAAAAGGAAAACTATACAAAGTCACTAAAGACCATACCTTAGTTAATATGCTTGTAGAAACAGGAGATTTAAGTGAAGAGGAAGCAAAAATGCATCCTCAAAAGAATGTGCTTATGAAAGCTATGGGTGCTAGTGAAAAAGTAGATATCGATATATTTGATGTAGAAATAGATATAGATGAAATATTTCTATGTAGTGATGGACTTACAAATATGATTACTAAAGATCAAATTGAAAAAGTATTAAATGATTCTGATTTATTAATAGAACAAAAAGTTAATAAACTAATTATGAAAAGTAATTCTAGGGGTGGAAGTGATAATATAACCGTTGCATATTTGATTAAAGAAAGTGGTGATACTAGTGATAGTAAAGGGGTCTAAAATTAATGATAGATATCAAATTATAAAAACGCTTGGCGAAGGCGGAATGGCCAACGTTTATTTAGCGTATGATACTATTTTGGATAGAAATGTTGCTGTAAAAGTATTACGTGGAGATCTATCAAATGATGAAAAATTTGTTAGAAGATTTCAAAGAGAAGCGCTTTCGGCTTCATCGTTATCTCACCCAAATATAGTAGAAATGTATGATGTTGGTGAAGATAATGGAGCATATTACATAGTAATGGAATATGTTGAAGGAAAAACGTTAAAACAATTATTAAAAAAACGTGGTGCATTGACTATTCCAGAAGTGATAGATATTATGTCACAACTTACGGATGGAATGGCACACGCACATGATGCGTATATAATTCATAGAGATATAAAACCACAAAACATAATGATTTTAGAAAACGGAATAATTAAAATAACTGATT
>CAZGGW010000021.1:9463-14792 GCA_964525365.1 uncultured Muribaculaceae bacterium
CTAAATTCAACACAACTTACTCAAACAAATTCAGTTATGGGAAGTGTGCATTACTTACCTCCAGAACAAGCAAATGGAAAAGGTTGTACAGTGAAAAGTGATATATATTCAATGGGAATACTTATGTATGAACTTATAACCGGGTCTATTCCTTACAAAGGTGATAATGCAGTAGAAATCGCTCTAAAGCATTTAAAAGAACCACTTCCGAGTATAAGAAAAAAACTACCAAATATTCCACAATCAATAGAAAATATAATTATAAAAGCAACTGCTAAAAATCCTAAAAACAGATATAAAGATGCTAGAGAAATGCATCAAGATATAGTAACTGCATTAGATCCATCAAAAGCAAATGAACCAAAATATGTTTATAAATATAGTGAGAATGACGTTGAAGAAACCAAAATTCTTAATGATACAATAAAAGAGGTAGAAAAGAAGGTTAAAGAAGAAAAAGTTAAAGAAAAGAAAAAATTAGAAGTAGAAGAAAAAGAAGAAAGTAAAAAACAAAATAAGTTATTAATAATACTTGGATCAATTTTTACTGGGCTTGTACTTGTAACTACAGTTATACTTCTAATATATTTTAATAAAAGTGAAGTAAAACAAGTAGTAATACCGGATGTTAGTGCCAAAACTATAGTTGATGCATCAAATATATTAGTTGAGCAAGGTTTTAAAGTTACAGAAGATTATAAATATGTTTCATCAGATGAAATAGAAAATGGATATGTTGTTAAAACATACCCTGAAATTGGAAGAAAAGTAGTTCAAGGAAAGGAAATAATTCTTTATATATCAAGTGGTCCAGAAACATTTGCATTAGAAGATTATGTAGGTCAAAATTATCTACAGGTACAAACAAAATTAGAAACAATGTATGGATGTAATATACTAATAGAATATACAACCTTAGATGAAGAAAAATTTAATGATCTTACTAGTGAAGAAGAAGTATTAAAAACCAATCCAGAAGCTGGTACTAAGATAAAAAAAGGAGCGACTATAACATTATATATTCCAGAGCTTAAAGTGGAATATCCGGATTTTAGTGATGGTAGTTATACTCTTAGTGATATAGAAGAATTTTGTCAGAAGAATGAAATAACACTTAAGGTGGATTATGAGCTTGATGATTCAGTAGCAGAAGGAACTATATTAAAACAAAGTAGGCCAAAGAATACCATAGTAGTACCAGGTATAACTTTTACAATTACAGTTTCATATAAAAGTGAACCATCAACCCTAGAAGATGATACAACAGACGAAGATGAGGAGTAAAAAATGAATGGGAAAATCATTAAAATAAATACAGGAATTTATACAATACTTTTAGAAAATAAAGTTTTTTGTGAATGCGTTCAACGAGGGAAACTGTTACATAAGAAACAAAAACCCAAAGTGGGTGATAATGTAGTAGTAGATACAAAGGATTTTACAATAGAAAATATACTAGAAAGAAAAAACGAATTAGAACGTCCTTTAATCGCAAATATAGATGAATTATTTATTATAATGAGTACCAAAACTCCTGATTTTTCCACATATTTATTAGATAAATTTTTAGTACTCAGTCTTAAAAATAAGATTGAACCAGTAATAATAATTACCAAAATGGATTTACTACCTATAATGGAAAGAATGAAGATTAGAAAGTATATGAATTATTACCGAAATTTAGGATACAAGGTGTTTACAAATAAGCAAATATTTGCGATTAAGAATTTAATTAAAAATAAAGTTGTTTGTTTGACAGGACAAACCGGAAGTGGTAAATCAACAATGCTAAATAAAATTAATAAAAATTTACTACTTAAAACAGGTGAAGTTTCTATTGCCTTGGGTCGTGGAAAACACACTACAAGAATAGTACAACTCCATGAAATAAATGGTGGATTAATCGCAGATACTCCGGGATTTTCTTCTTTAGAAATAAAAATGAAAAAGGAAGAATTAAAACATTACTTTAAAGAGTTTAATATTGATTGTAAATATAAAACATGTCTTCATATGAATGAAAAAGGATGCATAATAAAAGATAAATTAAAAAACGATATTATAAAAGAAAGATATGATAATTATAAAAAATTATTAAGTGAGGTGGAATAATGTTAGTCTCAGGATCAATTCTTTCTGATAAACCAAAATATTACGCAAAAGAATTTGATAAAACAAGATTAGATTATATTCATTTAGACATAATGGATGGAAAATTTACAAAAGAAAAAACCTATACATTTGGAGAAATAAAAGATATTACTAAAGATATTGGAAAAAAATTAGATGTTCATTTGATGGTAAAAAATCCGATGAAATATATAGATGATTATGCTCTTTTAAATGTAGAATATATTACTTTTCATTATGAAGCAGTAAAAAATCCAAGGGAAATAATAGATTATATAAAAAATATGGGTATAAAAGTAGGAATGTCTATTAGTCCTAAAACCAAAGTAAACGTGTTATTCCCGTATTTAGAAGATTTGGATTTAGTGCTTGTTATGAGTGTTGAACCAGGTAGAAGCGGACAAGAGTTTAAAGAAAGTATTCTATATAAAATCGAAGTATTAAAGAAAAAAATAGAAGAAATGAATGTGTCAGCAATAATAGAAGTAGATGGCGGAATTAATTCCGAAACAGCATTGTTAGTTAGTGGTTATAAAGCAGATATTGTAGTAAGCGCTTCTTATATTCAAAAAGATTTAAATAATATAGATTTATTAAAAAGTATTTGATGTATACACTTAATTATTCTAAAGAATAGTTAGGTGTATTTTTATACATGGCTTATATATAATTAATAAAAAGTTAAATCATAAATATATATTTTGATATAAAAAAGTATATAGAAAATCAAAAAATCATATTATTATTTTTATAAAATTTAAATTTTATAAAAAAATTAAAGAAAAACAATTTTTATGGTTTACAATTATAATTATTCCAATTATAATAAAAAACTAGTAGGAGGAAGTATGATAAAAAGTAATTTACCTGTTATCTTATTAAAAGAGTTAGTACTTCTTCCTCATCAAGAAGTTAGAATAGAATTTAGTAATGAAATAAGTAAAAAGATTATAGACATTTCTTCTTTATATCATGATGATGAAGTACTTGTTGTGTGTCCTATGAATACTCTTGAAGAAGCTCCAGATACTAGTGATCTTCCTAAAATGGGGGTTATTGGTAAAGTGAAAAGTAATATAGAACTTCCGAATGGTAATATAAGAGTAGTTTTAGAAGGACTTAGAAGAGTAAAAATATTAAGTTATGTTAATTATTCTAATGAAGATGACGTTTTAGAAAGTATCGTTTGTAATATTGAAAACAATATAAATGATGAAATAAAGGAAACAGCACTTTTAAGAAAATTGATGAGTTCTTTAGAAAAATATATTGTTTCTAATCATTTGATATCTAATTCAATTATGTCTTCTATAAAAGGAATAACTGATTTAGATAAATTAACAGATATGGTAGCTTCTTTTTTACCTTTAAACTTTGAGAAAAAACTTAATTTGATGTTGAATGCAAGTTCTATTTCTAGAGCTAAATATCTAATTAAAGAAATATCTATTGAATTATCAGTTTTAGAATTAGAAAATAAAATAGATAAAGATTTAAAAAAAGAATTAGATGAAACTCAAAAAAGATTTATTTTAAATGAGAAAGTCAAAATAATTAAAAAAGAATTAGGAGAAAGTGATTTTAAAAATGCTGATATTGACGCATTCAAAGAAAAAATAAAAAATTTGAGTTTACCTGATAAAATAGAAAAAAGAATTAACAACGAACTTAAAAGATATGAGTTAACACCAGAAGCATCACCTGAGGTAGCAGTTATAAGAAATTATATTGATACACTACTTAACATTCCTTGGAATAAAGAAAGTAATACAGAAAAAAATATTAATAAGATAGAAAAAAAATTAAATAGTTCACACTACGGACTTAATGATATAAAAGAAAGAATTATAGAATATATTACTGTGAAAGAAAATAATTCAAGTTCTAAAACACCAGTTATTTGTTTGGTTGGTCCTCCTGGAGTAGGAAAAACAACATTCGCAACATCTATCGCAGAAGCTTTAAATAAAAGCTTTGCTAAAATAAGTTTAGGTGGTCTTTCTGATGCCCATGAACTCATTGGACACAGAAGAACTTATATTGGATCTTCTCCGGGGAAAATAGTAACTTCTCTTGTAAAAGCAGGAACTAAAAATCCAGTAATATTATTAGATGAAATAGATAAGATAACTAAAAGTTATCAAACAGACCCAGCGTCTGCACTTTTAGATATATTAGATATAAATGCTAATAATAAATTTATAGATAATTATATAGAAGAAGAAATAGATTTAAGTGAAGTATTATTTATAGTAACCGCAAATAATGTTTCTTTAATTCCGCCAGCACTTTTAGATAGACTTGAAATAATAGAGATGAATGGTTATACAGAAGAAGAAAAAATTCATATTTCCGAAGACTATTTAATTAAAAATGCACTTATAAATGTGGGACTCAATAGTACAAATATAAAATTTGATATAAGTACTATTAAATCAATTATAGAAAACTACACAAGAGAAAGTGGAGTAAGAGAACTTGATAGATACATCAATAAAATTATTAGAAAGATTCTACTTAGTACAAAGAAAGAAAAGCAGAAATTATATAATTTTATAGTTACAAAAGATAGTCTAGTAACTTATCTTAAAGAAGAAATATATCCTTCTAAATATGTAAAAAAAGAAACTCAACCTGGATTTATGACAGGAGTTGCTTACACAATATTAGGTGGTTCTACCCTTGATATAGAAATTGTTTCTTATCCAGGTAATGGTAAAATAAAGACAACTGGTTTACTTGGAAAAGTTATGAAAGAAAGTATAAGCGTAAGTATTAGTTATCTAAAAGCACATGCTAAAGAATTTAAAATAGAGGACAATTATTTTGATAATAAAGATTTCCACATACATTTTACAGAAGGAGCAGTTCCAAAAGATGGACCATCCGCGGGAGTACTTATTACTACTTCGTTATTAAGCTACATAAAAAATAAACCAATTAAAAACAATATATCAATGACTGGTGAGATGACACTATTAGGTACTATATTACCAATAGGAGGATTAAAAGAAAAATCATTGTCAGCATTTCGCTATGGAATAGATACAATATATTTATCAAATAAAAATAAAAAAGATTTAAATGAACTCGATGAAAGTATTAAAAATAATATTAATTATATATTAGTTGATAATTATATAGAGATATATAGATCATTATTTAAAAAATAAGAAATTTGTGTGAAAAATACAAAAGA
>CAZGGW010000022.1:0-14723 GCA_964525365.1 uncultured Muribaculaceae bacterium
ATATCGTTATTATTTTTATTAACTTTTTGGTATCACATCATTTACAATTATACAATTATAAAATAAATTTGTGAAAATTGGTTGATAGCAAATAAAGTTTACTTATTTGTCAACGGTCTGAAGCGCATTTAATAATATGATTTACATATTATGCATAGCTGATTTTTCTTCTTCATCTGGAGACAGATTCTGATATAATATCTTAAATACTGCTCCTGGGCATATAATTTTATTATTATCTTTTTCTATTCCTTCTTCAAACATCACCTTTAAAAGATTTTCAAAAGATATATTTGGATTAATTTGCCACGCTAATGCCATTACACCACATAAATAAGGAATCCCCCAACTTAATCCTCCAACACCCCAATAGGCATAACTTTTTACACCATCAGCATAATCTTCAGCAACTGTTCTATGAGAAGAAGGAAGTAATAAAGAGTTTTGTTTAACAGTACCTTTATCCGGCCAACCAGTTTTAACAGATAATATATCATTCGGATTATCTATATCGTAATAACAAGCAGAAAAAGAATATTTATTTTCAGGACAGGTAGTAATTATCCCGATATTTTCTTGTTTTGCATATTCTTCAGTCATTCTCCATTGTGCTAAATATGTATCATACTCTTCTATATTATCCATTGATGCTACATAAGCAGGATCTGCGGATATAGAGATTACTTTGACTTTGTTTCCTTCTGGTAATTTTTTATTTTCTTCAATTATCCAATTAACAGCGTCAACATAATACTTTAATGATTTTTTCCATGAAGGAGCCGCAGCATAAATCACTTTCGATTTTGGTGCAACACCAACAGTCTTACCTACGAGTACGCTTGTAACTGCAGGTCCATGCATACTAGATTTAAATGCTGAATTATGTTCTTCATCAAAATTTTTATATGCAATTATGTTTTCTTTGTACTCTGGATGATCTAAAGATAGCGGCTGATCAATAATTGCAATTGTAACACCTGTTCCATTAATCCCCATTTCATGAAAATCTCTTATATGAAATCCTGGATTTTTTCCCTTTTCCAATATTTTTTCGACATTTCAGAAAATTCTTCAGGAAATGGAACTCTTCCGTTGTAACATAAAGATATGAGCATATCTCTATCCAAATTAGAATAATCTATTGCTTTGTTCTCTATCATCATATTTACTAAGTTTTGAAATTTTCTCAGATACTACCTTTCATATTAATTATATCAATTAATTTCTTTACTGTCAAAAATCATTACTTTTGAAGATCATTTTATACAAATTCATAAAAAGAGTTGACAACTTATTTAGATTTATGTTAGTATCTTAAAAGGTAAGTATGAAAAAAAGAATTGAGAAAAAAAAGTTGGAATTTATTTTGGCAAATTTGGTTTTCTTATTTTCTTTAATAATTATAAATACTAAGGGTTTCACTCTTAGTATTTTTTTATACTGCCTAATTATTGTAAAAGGAGGAAATATGAAAGAAAAAAACAATAATTTAATTCTAGATGTGAATGAAACACCACCTATCTTAAAATGGATAGTATTATCTTTACAACATGTATTTGCGATGTTTGGGGCAACAATACTAGTTCCAATACTCGTAAATAACTTAGCTGGAGAAGAAATTCTTACCATACCAGTTGCGTTAATTAGTTCTGGTATTGGTACTCTAATTTATATTCTTTGTACTAAAGGAAAATCCCCTGTGTATTTAGGAAGTTCCTTTGCTTTTATCACTCCGATGGTTGTAGCAGCAGCAAAAGGAGGAAAAGCTTCAGTGTTTACTGGCATCATGGCTGTAGGGCTTATTTATGTATTAGTAGCACTCATTATAAAGTTTGCTGGTAAAAAATGGATTGATAAAATTCTACCGCCATTGATTATAGGACCGATGATTATGATTATTGGATTAGGTCTTGCTCCTACCGCTATCACACAAATAGGCATTAACGGGTCTAGTATTTTTAATATCAAAGAACTAATAGTAGCGGTGTTTACTTTTTTAACAGCTAGTATTATAGCTTTAATAGGAAAAAAGTTTTTGAAAGTTATACCATTTTTAATAGGTATTGCCGCAGGATATATTCTTGCATGTATTTTTGGAATGGTTGATTTTACACCCATTAAAGAAGCAGCGTTTTTTAGCTTACCTAATTTTGTAGTACCTTTTATAAATTATAATTTGAATTTTAAAGGATTGCTTGTAATAGCACCTGTAGCATTAGTAACAATGGCAGAGCACATTGGAGATCACACAGTACTTGGAAAGATAATTGGAAAAGATTTAATTAAAAATCCTGGACTTGATAAAACGCTACTAGGTGATGGATTTGCAACATTTGTTGCTGGTGCTTTAGGAGGACCTGCTAACACAACATATGGAGAAAATACATCTGTTGTAGGAATGACAAAAATTGCTTCTATAAAAGTAATAATGCTTGCCGCAATTATAGCAATTTGTTTTGGATTTTTAGGAAAATTAACTGCTCTATTTAGCACAATACCAAATTGTGTACTTGGAGGTATATCTCTGTTACTTTATGGATTTATCGCAGTTAATGGTTTAAAAGTAATTGTAGACAATAAAATTGATTTTAATAATACAAAAAACATTATAGTATCTGCCACAATGTTAGTACTTGGTCTTGGGGGAGCTGTAATAGCCATATCATCAAATAATTTTTCTTTGTCTATATCCGGTATGAGTTTAGCGGCAATTATAGGAATTTTATTAAATATTTTCTTGCCTAATGAAAAAACCAATTAAATTGCAAATGAAAAAAAGCCGTTTGGCTTTTTTTATTCAAATCTTTTTGTTTGGTAATAATCTTTTTTATTTGTTTCTTCATTTATTTTATTATGTAATATATTATTACTCATTTTAACATAGCTTTTATTTAACTTGGATTTATCTTTCATAATAATATTATGATGTTATTTATTATAAATATTCATTAAAGTTATCTTTTTCATTTATATTAATTTCAATTATACTTTCAATTGCTTTTTTCTCTAATTCTACAATATCAATCTTACTTTCTTCTTCTAAAGCAATATTAAGCAAGGGATTAATTACTGGATGCTTTGGAACAAATATAGTACAACAATCTTCGTACGGAAGAATACTTGTTTCATAAGTATCTATTTTTTTAGCAATATTAATTATTTCATTTTTATCAAATGAACAAAGAGGTCTAAGTATAGGATAATTAGTTACTTCATTTATTACTTTCATGCTAGTTAATGTTTGACTGGCAACCTGTCCTACACTTTCTCCATTTACAAGTGCCAAACATTTTTTATTTTTTGCTACATTGGTGGCTATCCTATACATACTTCTTCTAAGTAGCGTAATTAAATAGTCATCTTTAGTATATTTGTATATAGATTCTTGTATTTCTGTAAGAGAACAAACATACAATTTTCCATTTGGATTATATTTTGACAATATATTGCATAACTTTCTTACTTTTTCTCTTGCTTCCAAACTAGTATGTGGGATACTTTCAAAATATAAATAGTTTAACTTAATTCCTCTTTTTATAGAAAGAAATGCTGCGACTGGAGAATCAATTCCTCCGCTTATCATCATCAAAGCTGAACCAAGACTTTCTACTGGATAACCTCCTAAACAAGTTTCTGGTTTTCCATATATATAAACTGATTCATTTCTCAATTCAATGTTTATAATAAACTCAGGATTATGTACATCTACTTTTATATTTTGTTTTTTACTTAAAATATAAGCTCCAACTTGTCTACTTATTTCCATACTGTTAATGGGATAATTTTTATTAGATCTATTGGTTACAACTTTAAATGTATCAAAAATTTCATTAGAACATATTTCTAATGTTTTATTTTTAATATTCTCGATAGACATATCTTCAACTTTATATGCTTCTACTACTTCATATATCCCAAAAACAGATTTTAATCTGAGCTTTACTTCTTCTATATTATCTGTAAATATAAACATTCTAAAATAGTCTCTTTTTATTTCATAACTAAGTCCTTTTAACGAATGATTAATATTTTGTTCTAATATTTTTATAAAATATTTGCGATTATCCTTTTTAGTAACAAGTTCTGCATATTTTATTAAAATTATTTTTTCCATAATTACCTCAACAGCAAATCATTATATACTTTATCAAAAGAAGATAAAAATCCATTTATTTCTGATAACTTAGTTAAATGACTAATGCTGATTCTTAAAGAAGTAGTTGATACTTCTTTGTCTTTTGTAATAGCTTTTAAAACAGTACTTTCTTGTAAGGAAGAACAAGCCGTATTCGTACTAATACATACTCCTTCTTTTTCAAGAGCCCTTACAAAAGTTTCTGATTTTATTTTAAGAATACTTATGTTCACAATATGAGGAACGCACAAATTATTAGAATTAATTTTAATATCATATTTCTTCAAACCTTCTATTAATTTCTGCTTTAAATGATCTACTTTTTTTATATTCGTATCCAAATCATTATAAATAATTCTAATTGCCTTTGATAAACTAACTATTAATGGTAACGCTGGGGTTCCTCCTCTAAATGGAGTATTTTCAGTTGTTCCATATATTAGCGTATCAATATTAAGATTTTCTTTTTTATATAGCATTCCTATTCCTTTAGGCGCATAAATTTTATGTCCTGAAAATGAAGCTAAATCAACATCATTAAGTATAATCTTTGTTTTACCAAGTGCTTGTGTCATATCACTATGAAAAATAACATTTAGGTTTTTCTTGTTTATAATTTGTCTTATAGTTTTCAGTGGTTGTCTATAACCCACTTCTGAATTAACAGCACATATACTTACTAAAATAGTATCTTTTCTTATCTTTTTTTCCAAATCTTTTAAATCAACTTGTCCATTATCAAGTAAATTAACAAATTCTATTTCAAAACCAATAGAAGATAAATATCCCATGGTTTCAAGAACACTTTTATGTTCCAAATAAGAAGTAATTATATGCTTACCACGTGTTGCATATTTAAAAGCCACACCTTTAATAGCAGTACTATTACTTTCGCTTGCTCCTGATGTAAATATAATTTCTTTTCCATGTATACCAAAAATACTATTTATTTGGTATGTAGCTTTCATAAATAATTCTTTTGATTTAACTCCCATATTATGCGTACTATTAGGATTTCCTATAAATTCTTTAGTAACTCTAACATATGAATCAAGAACTTCTTCATTAACTGGTGTAGTAGCACTATAATCTAAATATATCATCTTTATATCTCCTGTATAACGGTAAGTATCACTGGTTTACATTCAGTTTCTTTATATAAGTATGTTCCGATTTCTTCTCTCATTTCATTTCTCATATTAGAATAATCTGCATATTTAGGATTGGTGTTTTTTTCAATTATTTTCGCAGACAATTCTTTAATACTATTAATTATATCCAAATTGTCTTTTACCATAATAAAACCTCTAGTTACTATTTCAGGTCCGCTTTTTAATATTTTAGTTTTCTTATCTAAAGTAGCACTTATTACTACTAACCCATTATTACCAAGCATTTCTCGATCTTTAAGTACAATTTCTCCAATATCTTCACTACTTTTACCATCGATAAGTACATCATCCACAAAAACACTTTCAAAATCATCAACTAATTTACCATTTTCAAAATGCATTATATTTCCATTTTGTTTAAGTAAAATGTTATCTTTTTTTATACCAACTTTTTCTGCTAAAGAAGCATTTTCTACTTGATAACGATATTCTCCTTTAATCGGAATATAATATTTAGGATTAAACAATTTTATAAGCAACATAATATCTTCACTAGAAGCATGATGTCTAACACTTTTAGTTTTAGGAATTGATTCGATTGAAACACCTTTGATGGCTATTTCATTATATAAGTTTATTAAAGTTCTTTCATATGCATCATAACTTGGTTCTGCGAAACAAATAGTATCACTTTCTTTCAATGTAATAAACTTATCATAACCTCTTACTATCCTAGTAATATTTGAATATGGAGTTTCTCGGTCATTGCTAACAAGAACAACAACATTTTCTTCTTTTAAATTAGTTAAGTCTCCTATAATATTAGATTCAATATCTAAGTATCCCTCTTTGATACTCATGTTTACTATAGTATGTAATTCTTTTCCCATAATTACTACTTTTCTATTCTTGCCTTTTATAGAATTAAATATTTCTTGTATAGTATATATATGTAAAGGAAGTACAGTAAATATTACTCTTCCTTTATGATTATCAATAACGGTTTTAAAGAAAGATTCCAATTTATGATTTGGAGAAGTGTGACCGGTTTTACCTGCGAATACACTTTCACACATTAATGCAAGAACTCCTTGTTTACCAATATATGCGATTTTCCCTAAATCCATATCATAGTTACCATTCATTGTAGGGTCTATTACAAAGTCTCCCATATAAATTATACTTCCATCAGCTGTGTTAATACTATATCCCACAGAATCCGGACTGGAGTGAGTTATACCGAATGGAAATACACTAAATTCGCCAAAATCTATTTTCTTATGAGCATCTATTACGTGTAAATTTTTAATAGGAATTTTATATTCATCACTCTCTATTTCAATTATTTTACTTGTATATTTTGTTGCATAGACATTGACTGCAGGTAATTCTTCTATTAAATCAAACAAACATCCCATGTTTTCTCTATGAGGATGAGTTATAAAAATTCCAACAATTTTATCTTTATTTTCTTTTAAAAATGAAAAGTCAGGAATTATATAATCTATTCCATACATTTTATCAGATGCAAATTTCATTCCTGCATCAAATATTAATATTCTATCATTAATTGTTACAGTATATAAATTTTTTCCGTTCTCTCCTAAACCACCCAAACTCATTATTTTAATATTACTCATTTTTTCTCCTGTCTAAATGTTATCATTATAATAATATTATAACACTTTTATATTGAATTTACTTCTATATAATTTTTATATTTAAGTTTTATTCTTTGAAAAGTATTTTCTATACTTTTTTTATCTTTATTTAATATTTCACTTATTTCTTTATTACTAAAATTTCTTAATTTTAATTCAAAAACTTTTCTTTCAAATTCTGTCAACTCATTTTCTAAATATTTTTTTATTTCATTTGATTTTTCTTTGATTATTATTTTTTCCATTGGATCAGAATTAAGATCTTCTAAAATATCATATAAATTAATTTCATCTTCTTCGTTTATTACTTTGTCTAAAGATACAGAATTATTTAAAACTATATTCTTTTTTCTACTTGCAGTTCTTAATGCTGATTTTATATTAGATGAAACGCAAACACAAGCATAAGTATAAAATAATACATTCTTATTTTCTTGGTATGTTTCAATTGCATGTATAAGTCCTATGACACCTTCTTGAAACAAGTCTTTTTCATCAAGTCCACACGAAAAAGCATAAGATATATATTTGTGCACTATTATATTTATGATAGGCGTATACTTATCAATCAATATTCTTCTTGCACTTTCTGCATCTTCATTTACCATAAATAATAATTCATTATCATTATAATCCATGATTTACTCTCTTGATTTTACTATTTCATATATTAAAACCCCGGTTGCCACAGAGGCATTTAAACTATTAACATTTCCCTTAATTGGAATTGAAGCGATAAAATCACACGAAGACCTTACTATTTGTTTAAGACCTTTTCCTTCACTTCCAATTATAAGAACTACTTTTCCTTTATAATCTAATTTAGTATAATCCATTCCATCAGCATCACTACCTATTATCCAATAGCCATAATTTTTTAATTTTTTAATTGTATTGTTTAGATTAGCAACTTTGCAGATAGGCATATTAACTAGTGCTCCACTTGACGTTTTCATAACAGTAGCATTAACAGATACATTTCCTTTATTCGGAATAATTATATAATCAACTCCAGCACATTCGCATGTCCTAATAATGGCACCAAAATTATGAGGATCTTCAATATGATCTAACATTACAATAAATGATGCTGAATCATCTTCTATTATATCTTCTAGAAACTTAAAATATATTTCTTCTATGTCGATCACGATTCCACCAGAAATGGCATCAATTAGTTTATCTAATTCTTTTTTTGACTTAGTTATAATTGTTTTCCCACTCTTCAAAACCATAGACTTTATCTCATTATTATCAAAATCATCACTTATATATATTTTTTTTACTATTTCTTTTTTCTTAAGTACTTCTCTAGCCACATTTTTACCATATACCAACATAAAACCTCCAAATATTATTCTTTCTTTCCAAAAGATGATTAAATTGTAGAGTATATTTTACTACAAAGACTTTGTTTTGTCAATTTATATCTTCTACTACTTCATATAATTTTTCATTAACTATTAAATGTTCTTTTAAAAGATTATCAAAATATAAAAGCAAATTATCAAAAAATCCATATTTATTTATAAAAAGTATTTTACCATTAATAAGATGATTTGCTTTTTTATTAATTATGTACGCAATTTCAGTAAATGTTCCATATCCTCCTGGTAAAAAGACCATTAAATCACATTTTGAAAATTCTTCCAATTGTTCATAAAGAGTTTCATACACTTTCACATTACATCTTTTATCTAAATGCGGTATATCGTTTTTAAAATGATTAATACAAATAGCATTTACTTTAAAATTATTTTCCAAAAAACCTTTCATTACTTCTTTCATAAGACCTTTGTTAGTTCCGCCGACTACCAAATCATATGATGAAGATAAATTACAACTTACTTTATAAGCTAATTTTTTGTATTTATTATCTATTTCATCAAATGAAGAGCAACCTATGAACACTCTCATAAATCATTTAAATCTTTCTTACACGAAACTGCTGCGACAGCACCTTCTGAAGCGGCAGTTATTATTTGATATAATTCTTTTTTTACTGTGTCTCCTGCTGCATATACTCCTGGGACTTTTGTCCTCATATCATCATCTACTTCTATATAATTATCTGGTGTTAATATATCTAGATTTTTTAAATATCCAGTCGCAGGTTCAAAACCAATATAAATAAATAATCCTTCTACTTTTAGTGAATCGCCATTATTAAGTACTAACTTATTTATTTTATCATCTTTTAGTTTCACTTCTTTCACTTCAGAATTAAGTCTTACTTCAATATTGTTTTTTGTTTTGGCCTTATCTTGTAACACTTTCTCCGCTCTACACTCAGAACCTCTGTATAATATTGTCAATTTTTTAACAAAATCAGATAAATATATTCCTTCTTCAAAAGCAGAATTTCCGCCTCCTATAATTGCTACTTCTTTGTTTTTATACAAAGGGGCATCACATACAGCACAATAACTTAGTCCTTTTCCAATTAGTTCACTTTCATTTGGAAGACTAGTTTTTCTCGCTTGTCGTCCACCGCATACAATTATTGCCTTACTTTCATATGTTCCTTCTGTTGTTATAACTATCTTTTTATTCTCCTCAAGTATAATATTTTCAACTTCTTCTATTCTATATGGTATTTCTAATTTTTGAGTATGAAAAAACATATTTGTAGCAAGATCTGGACCACTTATACTTTCAAACCCCAAATAATTATCTATTACGTTGGTTTTATTAAGTAATCCTCCCGGAGAAGCTTTTTCAAACATTATTACATTAAGGCCACTTCTTTTAGCATAAATCGCAGCATTTAATCCTGCGGGACCCATTCCTATTACTATTACATCGTACATAATTCCTCCTAAAACATTATATTTTCTTTTGCATTTTTATCATTATATAAATCTTCTAATTTAGGTTTTCTACTACCTATCAATACTATAATAAAACCAACTATAAATAATATTACACTTGTTACTTGAGCCATTTTAAATCCGCTTATATATAGACTATCAGTTCTAAATATCTCTATAAAAAACCTTCCGAAAGAATACCACATCAAATATATTCCAGTTAATTGTCCTATTTTTGTATATTTTAGTCTTCTAACTATTAATAATACTATAAATCCTATAATACACCAAATACTTTCAAAATAAAACATTGGTAAATAATAAACTCCATTTATATACATTCCGTTTATTACAAAATTTGGAATCAATAATTTTTGTAAAGTTCCAAGTGTTACTGCACTACCATAAGCTTCTCCGTTAAAAAAGTTTCCCCATCTTCCAATTGCTTGAGCTATAAGTAAAGATGGAGCCACGATATCTAACATTCTATTTGTCTTTACTTTATACTTTTTACAATATATTAATATAACTAAAGCTCCAACTATAATACCTCCATGTATCGCAAGACCACCATTCCATATTTTATATATTTCAGTTAAATTTTCTAAATAGTAATCTAAATTAAATAACACATAATATAAACGAGCTCCAATTATCCCAAAAATAAGTACCCAAAACATCATGTTAAACACATAATATCTTCCAATATTAAACCTTTCAGCTTCTCTAGCCGATATTAAATACGCTACAATAACTCCCAACAATATACACACACTATACCATTTTATGCAAATTGGTCCAACACAAAAAATCACATCACTCATTTTGTTCTCCTCATTATTGGTTTAGTAATGAGATTATCGAATATAATATTTAAAAAACTTATAAATAGTACAATAATTATTGGAACTATTATACCTTTTATACTAAATGAATTACCAAGTATCAAAGAAACAAGTTTTAAAATTATTAAATTTATTACTGGATAAAAAAGACCAACTGTATAAATTGTTATTGGCAAAGTAACAGCTACTAAAAATGGTTTGATTGTTATATTAAGTAAACTAATTATTAAAGAAGCAATTATTGCATACCAAAAACTTTCAATATATAATGCTCTAAATATATTAGCGCATATCATAAGTACAAAAGCATACACAACTGTTTTTAATAGAAACTCAAGTAATTTATATTTACTAGGTACATCTTTATAATTTATTTCTTTCACATATATTTTATTCATCACGCCTCCTAATATAATTATTATAAACTATTTAGTTTAAAATTTAAAGAATTAAATATACATTTATTAATCATACTATTATTATGAAATTGACATACTATATTTTTAATATTGTTTTTTATTCAATAATTGGTTTTATATTTGAAAAATCTCTTGGTATTATTTTTAACTATAATGTTCAGAGCGGTTTTGCATATGGACCATATTCAATTATATATGGAATTAGTCTATCTTTGATTTTTTTCTTGTTCTCTGAGATCGAAAAACATTATACTTTTAATAAATCAAAAAAATTAATATTATTTTTTTTAATTCCATTTATCTTATTAACTTTATTTGAATATATTAGTGGAACTTTAATAGAAAAAGTGTATGGAATCACATTTTGGAATTATGAAAATTTATTATTTAATATAGGGAAATATATAAGTTTAGAAACTTCACTAATTTGGGGTGTATTTCCAATAATTACATATTATTACATAAAACCAAAAACAGATAAATTATATTCATACATCAATAACATAATAATTTATCTATCTTTTATAATAATTATTCTAGATTACCTAATAAGCATTATTTTAGCATTCTAAATCAACATTTGTTACTTTATTATCAGTAAATGTTATAGTTGCATTACATTTATTACCTTTGTAATAAACTTCTTCGATGTATTCGTTATCTTCTAAAACACTTAAATTTAAATTGCCATTGAAAAGCGAAAGTCCATCACTATCAAAGGTTTTAGTTAAACTAGAATCACATGTCAATGCAGTTGAAATTGGATATAAACAAACATCTGTAAGATATAATTCTGCGGCTTCTTTTATATTATTTTCTTGAATCTTCAGTGCTCTATTTTTTCCAATATTTAAGAAATCTAAAGTATCTGTAAATACAAAAGTAAAAATAATGCCTAATAACGCTATAACAGCAAGCAATTCAATTAAAGTAAATCCTTTTTTCATACATCTCTCCTACTTTGATTTTAACATATCATTTACAATTACACAATTTTCTTATGCATTTTAAATTATATTGTAAAGTTATAATTATAAAATTATTTGTTATTTTCTTTATCGTCCAATATTTTAGAAATATCTTCTACTATTTTTCTGTTTTTTATCGCTTCATTTTCTTTTAACATTTCTGATAATTTTTTTAATCCCTTTAACCCTTCTTCAGCATTTTTTTTCATTTCTGCTTTTTCTTCTTCTGTGAAATTATTTTCCATATTCTCCTCCTTCTTCTTTTGAAATTAGTAGTGTTAGTTTACCTTCTCTAATATTTCCTGCTACTATTTGTGGTGAAATTCCATAAGATAAACTCTTTATTTCTTCTTCACTTAATCCCATTTCACTTAAATCTCTAACAGCATATCTTTCATTTACTTCCGCTGCAAATTTAATTAGCCGCTTAGATTCAGGGTAGTGAAGTAAATCCGGATTTGTTCTTTCACCACCTACAAATCTAGTTCTGTCTAATGAATCTGCATCTTTTAATATTTCTGCAATTTGCCTTGTTCTCCCAACATCCTTTTCCTCTACGCCATTCTTTTTTGCAATTCTTTTAAATTCATCATCTTCATATTTTTTACCTCTACGTTCTATTTCATGAAATTCTATTGCAGTAGCAATTATAGCAATTTCTTCATCACTATATTTTCCTTTTAATGTTTCTCTAGCATATTCTGCACTTGGCACTGCGTGTTCTTCATGCCCTTCACGTTTTCTCCCACTATCATGATATTTTGCTGATATTAGTAACAACTCCCTATCTTCTTCTGAGTTTTTTAACAATTCACTTCCTAACACGCTAGAAAACATTACTACATCCATCACATGTCTTGGCCCGTGTATAAAGAATTTAGAATTTATTCCTTCCTCTTTTACTTCTTTTTCTATTTTATCAATTTCTTTAACATTGATTTTTACATCCTTACTATCAATTTGACTAGACTGTAATTCCTCATTCATTTTAGATTTATCCGCTAGTACATATTCGGTATTTGAAGAATCACAACTCAAAGCATTTCCAACTGTAAAACCAGATGCTACTTCTCTTAGACTTATTGAATCTCTTAATTTAGATAATGCTTTTTTTAATGTTTCTCTCTTTGTAGACACTAACGATTCTGAAGGAGATTTTTGTATAGTGCTTGTATCTTTTTCTACACTAACGCCTTCATTTTTTTCGAGTTTTCTTGGTATTCTCACAAGAGGTACGCCAAGATATTCAGCTGCTTCTTTTTCAGCTTCGTTTGCTTCTTCTCCTCTTACTACCACTCCACTCGGCTTCAATCCCTCTCTATAAAATACATATTCATTATGATAATCCGGTTTAGTTGAATATAATAATTTTTTTAATGGATTTAAATGACATTTTCTTGAAGAAGCAATTTTTCTATCATTTTTACCTCCGACACTATATAAATCATACTCTGCTCCTATAACTAATGATGATGGAGAGATTTCACTAAAACATAATGTAACATCATCTTTGTCTCTTGCAGGATTCAAAAACTTAGGATTTACGGGCTTTTTGCCAGAAGCCGTCATCAAACAAATATAAGTTTTTCCTATTAACCTTGGGTATTTAAAGTCGGATATCTTCCCGCCTCCACCATATGCGTTCATTACGTGCACTAATACTATATCGTCTGCCGAAAGCGAAACTATTTCTCCTGGATTTCCTTTGGCCGATGCAAGTTGTTCTTTCATTTCTATTCCATAAAACTCTTTTGCCTTTTTCTCTATATCTTTAAATTCTAGCCAAACTCCATCTAATGATTTTTTATCTGTTTTTCTTAATTCACATACTGCTCTTGCTACTTCTCTTAAACTTTCTAAATCTTCTTCAGCAGTTATTATTTCCAAAACTTCTAAAAAAGATTTATAGTTTTCTAACATTTCTCTTGCAAATGGATCAGTTATAGATTTCATTAATTCTTCTGCTCTTGCTGAATCTATCACCTCATCAAGTAATTTAATCATCTCTGTATTCGTTGTATTACAAAGGTTTAAAAAAATTAAATCTTTTAAACCGCCAATACTTGATGAAGTACTTAAAACCTTTTCATTAGCTTCATCTATTAGTTTATCTATATCTTTTAAGTCTTCTATAGTTTTTACTTTTATATCATCTCTATTTAGTTTGAAAAACTTTACTAGTGATGTTCTTTCTTCCTCAGTTAATTTTCTGGATGTCATAATATTTTCACATAATTCTTTGTTATCTTTATACTTACCTATATATTTTTCAAAAAAATCTACATCAAATTCAGAGTTTTCACCTTCTTTTTCTGTAAGTAGATCAAAAAGATTTTTAAAATCATGTAATTTTCCTGAATTAACAAGCTCAGTAAAATCCAAGTCTATTTCTCTTAAATATACGTATTTATATATTTTCATTAATTCATCCGGGCTAAAAACTCCTAGTAATTCTTCTTTAAAAAATTTACTTGTAGATAAAACTAAAGCCGGACCATAATGATAAACTTCTCCCATTTCTTCAAATTTTGTTTTAGATTCAATAAATTTAAAATTTTCTTTTTGGATATTAAATAGATCTACCATTAATTCGTCACTATAAAGTATTTTTGAAGGCGTGTTTGCATTTATTCGATATCCGTTTGCTACGGCTAAATCTAAACCTTTCGCTGTTATTACATCTAATGAAAGAATTGCCTCCACTTTGTAAGATGATTCTAATCCTAGTCTTTCATCTGCTAAACATTTGAGTTTTGCTTCATCTGTACTTAAT
>CAZGGW010000023.1:0-13938 GCA_964525365.1 uncultured Muribaculaceae bacterium
AGTACATTACCAAGTGTATATAGTGATGGAAATGTATTCAAAGTATATTATGTAAGTAGAACTGATTTAGCTTATACTGTTAATTATTTCGATAAAGATACTAATGAAGTTATATCTACTCAAAAGGTAGTAACTGGAGTAACATTTAATGCTTTAGTACTTGCTAGTGATGAAGTAATAGAAATTGCTAGATATAGATTTAATAGTTCTGATGTTGAATCAATTAATGTTTCTGTAAATGCAGAAGAAAATGTAATTAATTTATATTATGATAAAATCATGGGAAAAGTAATTGTTCATTATGTTAATGAGGATGGAGTGAAATTAATTTCTGATATTGAATTAACTGGGCAAGTCAAAGAAACTTATACAACTGAAGAAAAAGATTTTGAAGATTATATATTAAAAGACATTGAAGGTTTAACAGAAGGAACTTTTACTGAAGAAGACATAGAGGTTACTTATATTTATGAAGTGGCAGGACAAGGCGGAGTTGATACAGGCGTTGTAGAAACTATTATTCCTGAGCTTGCATTCATAATTAGTATTCTTGGATTACTTAGCAATATGTTTATTCTAAATAAAAGAAAAGTGAGCTAATTGATGTGAGCCTTGTTTGGTAGACATCAATAAAAAATGCAGTATATTAAAAGGAGAAAATTATTTTTCTCCTTTTGTGTAAGTTTTCCTCTTTTTCTTTAATTTTGACTTTAATCTAGTTGTATTGTAAAATAATATCCATTCTTCTACAAGTTGAATATATTCTTGTAAAGATGTAATATTATTATTGTACAAAGTTTCCTTTTTTAGAAGAGCGTGCCAGCTTTCTATAGGAGAATTATCTATTGGAGTTCCTTTTCTACTCATAGAAATTTGAATTCCATTTGATTCACAGATAGCTTTGTACTCATAAGATGTATATTGGAATCCTTGATCACTGTGTATGATCAATCCATGTACATCTTTTTCTTTGCTCAATGCTTCAATTAAAGTATCTATAACTAATTTTTTATCGTTGTATTTGGATATTTTATAAGAAACAAAATATCTATCATATAAATCAACTATTGTAGATAAATATGCTCTTGCTCCTTTAAATATTAAATATGTTACATCTGTATCCCATACTTTTTTTAACGCACCAGTAGTGAAATTTCTATTTAATAAATTAGGTTTAACATTTTCTTCTATTAACTTATATATTTGCTTTCATATTTTAAATACCTCTAGTGAAGTAAGTCCATTATCAGTTTTATAATATAAATCATTTATATAACTTGTTTCAATATTGTATTTTTGAGAAATTGCTTTATGTGAAATTCCGAATTTTAAGTTCTTTATAACCAAATCTTTTATTTCATTGTTATATTTACAAAATTTTTGCGCTTTTGAAGCCATAAAAATACACCTCCTTTCGGAAGTGTATTATATCACTTTTCTTTAAACTGCATTTTTTATTGATGTCTACTCTAAAGGGTGCAGTTCATAATTCACTTTTTTAATTGATTTGTTTTGCTATAATGACTAAAAATTTATTTCTATCTTTACCAAATAAGCATGTTTGTAATACTAATATATTGTCTTCACTAGTTAGTGTGTTTTTTTCATATATTGATTTATTTGTTAACGTATTATAATGATTTTGCCATTGTACTGCGTTCTTTTGATTGAATTGATAATGTTCATTGTCATCACTTTTTTTGTCTTTATAAACGGATATTATCTCATATTTATATGTTTTTCCTTGTACTTTAAATTCAATATATTTATTATTCTTATAGAAGTCTTTATCTAAATAATTTTCTAATTCTTTAAATGGTCTATAGTATCGTGTGTTGTTATGCCCATACATATTTATTTGTTTATCACCTATATCTGTTCTAAAATCCATAAATACTGCGCCACCATTACCTTTTTTGTGGCTTATACTATATTTCAAATAATATGTATTGTTATTTGTTTGAACTATGGGAGTTGTTACTATGTTTGAAATAGTTAATATTCCAACTATATCTTTATTATTAAATTTTTCTTTTAATTTATTAATTTCTATAATATTTTGGTATTCTGTATTAATTTCTGTTTGTTCAACAACTTCTTTTATTATGTTTAATTCTTCTTTTATTTGATCTTCCTTCAGGTATTTATTTATTAATAAATATGAAGAAATGAGGAGTGTTGATGCAAAAAATATTATAAATATTATATTTATTTTTTTCTTTTTCATAAATATATAATATCAAATTTTGTGTATAAAATCTATTATTTATTATTGATACAATTTCTTTACACTTTTTTTGAAAAAAAATTTAAAAAAGTGTTTACAATTGAAATGTTTTAATGTAATATAGTGGTAGGTAGTGGAAAATAGTGAGAGAAAGTGGGGGATTTCGATGCTGATGGGAGAATATCATCATAATATTGATGATAAAGGACGCTTGATAATTCCTTCTAAGTATAGAAGTGAATTAGGAGAAAAGTTCATTATTACAAGAGGACTAGAAAAGTGCTTATTCGTGTACTCTTTGAAAGAATGGAATACTATCGTAGATAAATTGAAATCTCTTCCTTTCACTAAAAAAGACGCAAGAAATTTTGTTAGATTTTTCTTAAGCGGCGCTACTGAATGTGAATTCGATAAACAAGGTCGAATCAATATTACCTCACCACTCGTTTATTACGCCAATTTGGTAAAAGAATGTACTATAATTGGCGTAAATGAACGACTAGAAATATGGAATACAGACGCGTTCAATGGGTTTATGACAGATAACGAAAATAATTTTTCTGAATTAGCAGAGCACTTATTTACCGGAGAATTTGATGCATAAAAGTGTGATGCTTGAAGAAGCAATAGAAGGGTTGAACATAAAACCAAATGGTAAATATATTGATGCAACTCTTGGTTATGCGGGACATTCAAGTCAAATATTAAAGAAATTGGATACTGAGGGGTTCCTTTTCGCCTTTGATCAAGATGAAGATGCTATTAAATATAGTGAAAAAGTATTAAATTCTATTTCATCTAATTATAAAATCATTTATTCTAACTTTGTTGATATGAATAAATATATTGATATAAAAGTAGATGGAATATTATTTGATTTAGGAGTTAGTAGTCCTCAACTTGATGAAAAAGAACGTGGTTTTAGCTTCCACGAAGATGCCGTTCTTGATATGAGAATGGATAAAAATGCTTCTTTGACTGCTTATGAAGTGGTTAACAAATATAAAGAAGATGATTTAAAAAAGATTTTATATAAGTATGGAGAAGAAAAATATTCGTCTTCAATAGCTAAAAATATAATAAGAAACAGACCCGTTGAGACAACATTGGAATTAGTTGAGGTAATAAAAAATTCTGTGCCTGAAAAATATAAAAAATTAACTCATCCTGCTAGACGTACATTTCAAGCAATAAGAATTGAAGTTAATAAAGAACTGGAAATATTGGAATCTTCTTTAAAAAATGCATTTAAGTTATTAAATCCCGGTGGAAGAATTGTGGTAATAACATTTCATTCATTAGAAGATAAAATAGTAAAAGATGTTTTTAGAGAGTTGTCAAGCGAAGATGATTTGGTTAAGGGATTACCTGTAGTTCCACAAGAATACAAAGCATTAGGCAAATTAGTAGTAAAATATTTAATTCCTTCCGAAGAAGAAATTGAAAATAATTCTAGAAGTAGAAGTGCTAAATTAAGAATAATAGAAAGGTTATAAAAACAATATGCAAAAGAAAAAAGTTATAATATTAAAAGGTGAAAGATTTTTGTATTTTATGATTGGCTTTCTTATATTAGGTAATATATTAGGACCTGCTTTTTCTTCTGCATTACTTTCTAAGACAAATATTGAGGTTGAAAGTTTAAGAAGTAAGATACAGGCTCAAGAAAATAGAAATGAAAGTTTAACTATGAAAATAAATGAACTTGCATCATTAAATAATATAGAAGAGGTTGCAGCTCTTTATGGTTTAGAGTATAATAATACTAATGTAGAAGTAATTGAGTAGTAGAGGTAACCTTGTATGAATAAATTAAAAGCAATTAAAATTAGTAATATTTTTCTAATTCTTGTTGTTTTTTTATTTGTTTTAATATGTGGTAAATTAGTATATGTTGGTATTTCTAATGATGTAGATGGAATTAATTTAACAACTTTAGCAGATAATAGAAATACCGTTAATGCAGTAATAACAGCTAATCGCGGGACAATATATGACTCAAATGGTGAAATACTTGCTCAAAGTGTAAATAGTTACACTGTTATTGCTTATTTAAGTTCCACTAGAACTACAAATGACAATTATCCTCATCACGTTGTTGATAAAAGAAAGACAGCTGAATTATTAGCTCCGATTATTAATATGACTGAGAAAAAAATACTTGAATTATTAAATACAGATGCATATCAAGTTGAACTTGGCCCTGGTGGAAGGGGTATTACTGAACTTGTAAAAGAAAAAATAGAAGAATTAGATTTACCTGGTATTGATTTTATAAGTAGTACTAAGAGATATTACCCTAAAGCTAATTTTTTATCATATACTTTGGGTTATTCTAAAACAGATGAAAATGCTAATATATTTGGTGAACTTGGTCTTGAGTTATATTATAATGATATACTTACAGGGACGAATGGTTATAAAACATATCAACAAGACATATACGGTTACAAAATTGCTAATACACCTTCGATTGAAGAAGATGCGGTTTCGGGGAATGATATATATTTAACAATAGACACTAATATTCAATTATTTGCGGAATCAGCAATAGATTCAATTGAAGAGGCAGGAGTTTCTTGGGCTACCGTAAGTGTTACTGAAGCTAAAACTGGTAAAATATTGGCAGTTGCTTCTAGTCCAAATTATGATCCGAATAAACGTGATATGAAATCCTACTCTGATCCATTTGTTTCTTATACGTATGAGCCTGGATCTACCATGAAAATCTTTTCGTGGCTTGCAGCAATAGAAAATGGGCTATATAAAGGAGAAACAGAATATAAATCTGGTAGTGTTAAGATTGATGATATCAAAATAAAGGATTGGAATAATGTTGGATGGGGTACTTTAACTCTTGATGAAGGTTTTATTGCATCATCAAATGTTGGTGCTACTAAACTTGCAATGCTTCTTGGAAGAGAAAAATTAAAAGATTTTTATTCTAGTTTAGGTTTTGGCATAAAAACAGGTATTCCTTTATCTTCAGAAAGTAACGGAACTCTTAATTTTCAGTATCCCATAGAAGTTGCCAACGCAGCCTTTGGTCAAGGAATTAGTGTAACCGGTATACAAATGGTACAAGCATTAACTGCAATAGCTAACGATGGAGTTGTTCTAAAGCCTTATTTAATAGAAAAAATAGTTGACAATTCTGGAGAAGTTTTAGTAACTGGTACACGTGAGGAATTAAAGACCATTGCTTCTAAAGAGAATGTTGAAAAAGTTAAGAACTTAATGTATGATGTTGTAAATAGCAATTATTCTTTTGCAACTGGTAAAAAATACAAAGTAAATGGATATGATATAATTGGTAAAACCGGAACTGCTCAAATTGCATCCACTTCTGGAGGATATTTAAATGGATCTACTGATTATATTAGAAGTTTTGCTGGAATGTTTCCAAAGGATGATCCACAAATCATTATTTATATCGCTGTTAGCAAAATAAAAAATCCTAATGTGTTAACGAGCGCAACTAAAACGTTAATTAAAGACGTTGGTACATATATTGGTATAAATAAAAATGAAATAAAAGAAAGTGAATCTTCAATTGTAGTGGGAAGTTATATTAATAAAAATGCAGATGATATTGTGAGTGAACTTGAAGAAAATGGTGTTCAAGTTGTTACTTTAGGAACAGGAGTAAAAATAATCAATCAATATCCACAAAATAATAGTAAAATCAGTAAAAATGATAAAATATTTTTACTTACCAATAATAATAATTATATAATGCCGGATATAACTGGTTGGTCTAGAAGTGACGTTTCTACATTTGCTTCTCTAATAAATTTGAAAGTTACTTTTGAGGGATATGGATATGTTAAAAGTTATTCATTTAAAAACAATAATAGTATAAATATTGAAGAAACTTTAACCGTTAAATTAGAAAGTATGTACGAAGAAAAAAAACAATAATATTACTATAAATCGACATATTACTTAAATATAATGAAATATAATTGTCTTGGAGGAAAGATGAGATTTTATTATATTTTTGTAGTAAAGGAAGAATTCACTAAAAAGGCACATGAGAGTCCAAATAATTTTTATAAGATATTGGAAAGTATTTATATGAATGGAGAAAATAACATTGAAATGGCAAACAGATTATTTTCGAGAATTACGTATCCAATAGATATGGAAAATATTAGTACATTGATTAAAGAAATTAATAGTGAAAATTTGAATTACACATGTTTTAAAACTATTCACCACATAAATGATTTTTTAAGAGGTGAAAGTAGTAAAATGATATTAAATGAATATTATATGTTAATTAAAAGTAATTGTGACTTTCCAAGTTTTTTTAAAGACATTAAGAATATTAAAAATTTATTTGTTTGTGACTTTATTAATGAAGATTACTTCTTTTTAAAAGAAATTATGTCTTGTAGTAAAGTTAAATAAATGGTAGAATATAATTAGTAAAGGAGAGTATTTATGCCAGCATGGTTATCAGATATACTATATGTTTTATTGGGATTAGTTATTGGCCTTGTTAGTGGATTTTTAATATCCAAATCATTAATGAAAAAGCAATTAAAGGAGAATCCTCCTATTAACGAAGAAATGATTAAATCATTAATGAGAGGTATGGGTAGACAACCGAATCAAAAGCAAGTTAATCAGTTAATGAAACAAATGACTAAATATCAGTAATGATATTTTTTTCTTGATTTAAAAATATATATAATATAAAATTAAGAAGAGAGGTACACATGAAAAACGACACATTATTACCAGCGGATATCTATCAAGTGATTAATAAAAGTTTATTATCAGAATTAGATAAACTTGTTTTAAATTTACTTTATATGCCTATCATTGGTAATAATGCTGTGACTTTATACTTAACTTTATATAATGATTTAAAATCAAATTCATTTATGTCTTTAGAAACAACTCATTATCATTTAATGACAATTATGAATTTAAGTTTAATTGAAATAAAAGAATCTAGAAAAAAATTAGAAGGAATAGGTCTATTGAGAAGTTATTTACTGCAAGGAAATATTAATTCATATGTTTATGAACTTTATTCACCTCTAAGTGTATCAGAATTTGTTAGTCATCCTGTATTTAACGTTACTCTATATACTGCTTTAGGAAAAGAAGAATACAATAATATTATGAGGAGATTTGAACTCCCACATATTAATTTAAAAGATTATATTGAAGTGACTGACTCTTTTGATATGACATATAAAGTAAAAGAATACTCTGAAATGTTTGAGAAAAAAAGTGTTGTTTCAAAAGAAAAATTAAAATTAAATTATGAGACGGATTTTGACTTTGATTTGTTAATTTCTTCTATCAAAAACTTTTCTAATAAAGCTTTAAATAAAAGCACTAAGGAATTAATTACAAATTTATCTTTTTTATATGAAATAGATGCAGTTACAATGACTGAAATTATAAAAACTTGTATAAATGAGAATGGTTTGATAGATAAAGATTGTTTAAGAAAGTCTGTAAGAAAGTTTTATCAATTTAACAACGATGGAAGACTTCCGAGTCTAATGTTTAAATCTCAGCCCGGACATTTAAAAAGCGTTCAAGGAGATAATACAAATAGAGGAAAGATTATAAACGTGTTTGAAACAACAAGCCCATATGATTTTCTAAAGTCCAAATATCATGGAGTTAGGCCAACTAGGAAAGACTTAGAACTATTAGAATATTTATTAATTGATATGAAATTAACTCCTGCGGTTATTAACGTATTAGTAGATTATGTATTAAAAACTAATAATAATAAATTAACGAGAGGTTATGTTGAAGTAATCGCCTCACAATGGGTAAGAAGCAAAGTGGAAACCGCAAAAGAAGCAATGCAGATTGCAGAAAAAGAACACAAAAAATTCAAAAAAGTAAAAACAGTTTCTAAATATGAGGAAAAGAATACACCAATATGGTTTAATAAAGATATTAAAAGTAAAGAAATGAGTGAAGAAGAAAACAAAGAATTTGAAAGTATTCTTAAGGAGTTTAATAGATGAAACAAGTAAACAATATAACTGGTTTGTATAATAAAAAAATTGAAGGTACTTTGAGAAAAAGTTTTATGGAAGCAACCAATGATCCGAATTTTATAAAACTAATTTCAAAGTTGAATTTAAAAGAAGATGTGTTAATGAAATATACTTCTAAATTGCAAAGAAGTGCAACAGAACTTTCAAATTGCAAGGCTTGTAAGGGACTAGGCCATTGTAGAAATAGAGTTTGCGGATATGTGATTATTCCAGAGGTTAAAGATGAATCTTTATCGTTTTACTATAAGCCTTGTAAATACGAAGAGAAGGCTTTAGAAGAAAAATCAAGTGTAAATTATTATGATATTCCAGAGTTTATTAAAGAAGCTAGAATGAGTGATATTTACAAAGAAAAAGAGAGACTTGATATTATGAAATATATAAAAGATTTTATTGATAATTTTAATACTGGAATGAAAAACAAAGGTCTTTATTTATCTGGATCATTTGGAAGCGGAAAATCATATATTATATGTGCTCTATTTAATGAAATGTCAAAACAGAATTTGAAAGCGGTAGTAGTATATTATCCATCATTTTTGAAGCAAATAAAAGATTCTTTTGGAACTTATGATAGTAGTGCTTATGATAATGTTCTTAATAGTGATTTACTTCTAATAGATGATATAGGAGCTGAGAATAATACTGCTTGGAGTAGAGATGAAATCCTTGGTAGTATTTTACAATATAGAATGGACAATAAACTATCTACTTTTTTCACATCAAATTTAACTATAAAAGAGTTGGAAGAACATTTGAGTAGTACTGGTTTAAAAGTAGATAAAGTAAAGTCTAGAAGAATAATAGAAAGAATCAAACAATTAACTAATGAATATACACTTGTTAGTGAAAACAAGAGAAAATAGACAAATAGAAGAAAATGTGGTATAATATATACTCGTAGGTGGTGAGAGGAATGAATATTTTTGGAATATATCTTGCAACTATTTCGTTATCTAATGCTTTTGGGCTTACATTAAAGAATTTTCGTGAGCAAGCAATTAGTAGAGAAATGAAAGAAAAAGGTTATGCTAAATTAGATAAGGGTACAATGTATAAAACAAGAGAAGGATTTAAAAACTTTTGCTTATTTTTTGTTCCGTTTTACTTTGCAATCAGTGAAATAAAAAACATTAAATTAACTCCTACTGAAAGCATAAAAGTAAAAGAAATGAATGGAGAAATCTATAGAATTAATAAAATAAAGGTAATAAATGAAGAAGAAACGGATAAAAAGACTATAGAACCATCACGTTTTACTACAATAAAAAAGATTTATGAAACGCCAGAAAGATATAAAGCTTCACCAGTGATTTCAATATATAGTAAGGCAGAAGAAATAAAAACATTTGAGGAAGTTTCTGTTAGTTCAAAGGACTTAAAAATTAATCCATTTGTTGAAGAAAAAAAAGAAGAAGTAATAGATATTATTCCATATATTGTTGATATGGATTCTAAAAATTTAGAACAAGTTAAGTCTAGCATAGAAAATTTGATTAAAAAGAAAAAAGAAAAAGAATTATCACTATCAAACAAAGATGCGGCTTAATTGTAAATAATTCTTGACAATTGAATATAAATATACTATAGTAGTAATGAAATAAAAAGAGAAAGAAGTGTATTCACTCACCTGATTTACAAAAGTATTTGGGTAAAAAGCTAAATGATTATGTTATTTAGTGAGTGAGTGTATCTCATTCACTTTTATTTATGGAGGTGTTTTAAATAGCAAACAAAGGTGACATGTTAATTAATGAACAAATTAATTATTCAATGGTAATGGTTATTGGACCAAATGGTGAAAAAATGGGGATGAAGCCAATAAATGATGCGTTGACTTTATCTAAAGCAAGTGGTTTTGACTTGGTTTTAATGAACGAAGGCGATCATCCAGTATGTAAATTAATGGATTATAGTAAGTATCGTTATGAAAAACAAAAGCAATTAAAAGAGCAAAAGAAAAGGCAAAAAGAACAAAATTTAGAAATAAAAGAGTATAGATTGAGTGTTACTATCGATACACATGATTTTGAAACCAAATATAGAAATGCACTTGCATATATTGAAAAAGGTCACAAAATAAAAGTTTCGATTAGATTTAAAGGAAGACAAATTGCTCATCCAGAACTTGGAAAAGAAGTTATTCTTAAGTTCGCAGATAGACTATCTGAGGTGAGTATAATTGAACAACAGCCAAAACTTGAAGGAAGAACAATTAATTTGTTGTTAGCACCAAAAAAGTAAAAATAGAAGGAGGGCGTATTATGCCAAAAATGAAAACACATAAAGCATTGGTTAAGAAAATTAAAGTAAGAGCTAGTGGTAGTACAAAAATAGGAAAAGTAGGAGGAAACCATAATACTGGTAAGAAACCTACAAGTTTTAATAGAAATCAAAGAAAAGGATCTGTTTTATCAAAAGGTGATGCAAACAGATATAAGAAAGTATTGGGGGCTTAAAAAATGACAAGAGTTAAAGGCGGAACTGTATCAAAAGACAGAAGAAGAAAAGTATTAAAAGAAGCAAAAGGGTATTTTGGAAGTAAGCATAGATTATACAAAACTGCTCAAGAACAAGTATTTCATAGTGGAGCTTATTCATATCAAGATAGAAAGAAAAGAAAAGGGGATTTTAGAAAACTTTGGATTACTAGAATAAATGCTGCTTGTAGAGAAAATAATATTAGTTATTCTAAGTTTATAAATGGACTTTCAAAGGCAAATGTTGAACTTAATAGAAAAATGTTAAGCGAAATAGCAATCGCAGATCCAAAAGAATTTTCTAAAATAGTTGATCTTGCTAAAAATGCTTTAGAAGGAAAAATTATAAAAGAAGAACAAGTGGAGAAAAAATCTATAGTTAAGAAAACTGAAGTAAAAAAATCAGCAACTAAAAAAGAAGAACAAGTTGATCTAACTTCTATGACGGTCACAGAACTTAAAAAAATAGCTAAGGAAAAGAAAATTGAAGGTTATACTTCAATGAAAAAGGCGGAATTAGTAAAAGCATTAAATTAAAAAATCAATTATTTGATTTTTTTTTATGGTATGGTAAAATAACTTTAGAGGGTTATATGAATAAAAGTTTGAAACAAAAAGAAATGGATTATTGTTATTATTTGAAAAGGGTTATAGAGCATAGTGATAATTGGAACGAAGTTTTTGATCAGTATGAGCTTACAGAAGAAAATATAAAACAGATGACAAAGGAATTAGAAAACTTGTTAAATTTTTATCCCGAATTAAATAAAATTATAAATTCTACTTTTAAATATAGCTTTTTTAGTTTACTTTTTATTTCAGTGATGGTTGATTTATTATGTAAAAACAAAAGTATTTCTACTTGTGCATATGCTTTTTCAATTTTATATCCTAGTTTAAACACACCAATAATGTATTTTAGAGAAAAGAAAAAATATGAAAAAAAGTATGAAAATAAAAAAGAAATGTATCTTCCTGAAATTGAAGAACTTGAATATTATAATTGGTCTAACAAAAAAAATTTAAGTAAAATTGGAAACGAATTTTCCGGTCTTAACGAAAAAGAATGGGAAGAATTTGAAACCTTAGAGAGTGAATTGATTTTATCAAAAAAAGCTAACTGATAACAGTTAACTTTATTTGCTATTTGGTGACCCATACGGGATTTGAACCCGTGAATGTTGCCTTGAGAGGGCAATGTGTTAACCGTTTCACCAATGGGTCATAGTAAGGGAAAATCCCTTATTTTTTAATAAAATCTTTAAATTTGTTAATTCTAAACTTTATTCTTTCATTACCAAGTAATTTTAATATTTCATATAAATCGGGTGTTTGAGTTTTGCCAGTTACACAAACTCTTATTATTTCGCATATATCAGAAATCGAACCATTATATTTTTCTGGATTTTCTTTATATGATTTTGTATCAGAAGCAAAGTTATAAATTGGAGCAATTTCTTTTATTTTATTGAACCAAGTTTCTTTGTCATCTTTTACATTATAATAGTTATTTATATAATCTTCAAGTAATTTAGTTGAATAAAATTCTTTTATTTCTATGTCTTTATACAAGTCATTTGAATATTCATCATACATATAATATAGTTCTTTTTTAACATCAGAATAACTTCCAATATCTTTTCTAGGCCTTGATTGTTCGCGTTCAATATTTAGAATACTTATTGTGTATTCTTTAAATTTTGTAATAATATTGTTGAAATCTTTATCGTAAATATTGGTATATTTAAGTAATTCATTATATAAATCTATTGCTTTTAATCTACTAAAATATATTTTTGAAATGCTATTTAATTTCTCTACATCGAATATTGAACCTCCAACTGCCATTTTATTATATTTGAATTCAAAATCACTTATATTTTTATCAGCATTTTGAGTATACCACATTTCAAAGTCAGAATTCATTAATGTTGCTAAGTAAAGTTTGACTGCTTCATTTGGTATACCAAGTTCAGTATAATAACTTACTGCGGCTTCCGGATCCTTTCTTTTAGAAAGCTTTCTAGTAGTAGTACCTTCTTTCTTAGTAAGTGGTGCTATATGAGCATAATGAGGGATATCAAATCCTAATGCATTCCAAAGTTCTAAATGATATGTAATAGAAGAAACATATGAATCATCTCGTATTACTGTAGTAATTCGCATTAAATAGTCATCAACTACATGTGCAAAAGCATAAGGAGGCATACCATCAGATTTTAATATTACATGATCCATATCATTTTCAGGTAAATCCATATTACCTTTTATTAAATCATGAAATTTAATTTTGTTTTCAAAGTCCCCATTACTTTTAAGTCTTATTACGAATTGAATATTATTATTTATATTTTCTTTTATTTTTTCAATAGATAAATTTCTACATATTGCATATTTTCCATAATATCCAACACGCAATTTTTTTACTGTCTGCATTTCTCTAAGTTCATTTAAATGCTCTTCAGTACAAAAGCAAGGATATGCTTTACCAATTGAAACTAAGTATTTAGCAAATGTCTGATATATTTCTTTTCTTTCGCTTTGAATATATGGTCCGTAGTTTCCGCCAATATTATTTGGTCCTTCATCTATTTTAAAATCAAAAGCCTCAAGATCCTTTATAAGAAGTTCAACACCATTTTCAACTTTTCTTTTTTCATCAGTATCTTCAATTCTTAATATGAAAGTTCCATTTGCTTGATGAGCAAAACGTTCTGATATAAAAGATGAGAAAAGTCCACCCATATGTAAAAATCCAGTAGGGGAAGGTGCAAATCTAGTTATCTCGCCTTTAGTATTTCTTTTTAGATATATTTTTTCATAATCCTCAATTGTCTTCGTAATATTTGGAAAAAGTATATCCGCAAGTTCTTTATAATTCATAATTACTCCTTTTGGTTGCCTAGGTAGGATTCGAACCTACGAGTGCTGGAGTCAGAGTCCAGTGCCTTACCACTTGGCTACTAGGCAATTTCATAAATATTATACAAAATAAATGATAAAAAATATAGTGTTAAATAAAAAAACTTAGAAAATCTAAGTCAATTTTTAATTTGGTGACCCGTACGGGATTTGAACCCATAAATGCATGCGTGAAAGGCATGTGTGTTAACCGTTTCACCAACGGGCCATTATAAATGGTGGGCCTGAATGGACTCGAACCATCGACCTTGCGCTTATCAGACGCACGCTC
>CAZGGW010000024.1:0-7040 GCA_964525365.1 uncultured Muribaculaceae bacterium
TATGGAGGAACTATATGAATTAGAGTTAAGATACCCGAAAATTGAATTTGAATAGGCAGGTATTAGAACGGATCCAATGTATGAATATAGTAATGAAGTGATTGGCATACAATTAATAAATAGTAAAAGAAGTAGTGGAGAATGTTAGTGTTCCGGTTACCGTTAAAATAAGAAGTGGTTGGGATAATAATTCGATTAATGCAGTAGAAGTTGCCATGCAAATTGAAAAAGCGGGGGCAAGTGCTATTACAATACATCCAAGGACTAGATCGCAAGGTTATTCTGGACACAGTGATTGGAATATAATAAAACAAGTAAAAGAAAACGTTAATATTCCAGTTATTGGAAATGGAGATATAAAAACAATTTATGATGCAAAAGAAATGTTAGAAACTACTAAATGCGACGCAATAATGATTGGGAGAGCTTCTTTAGGAAATCCGTGGTTTATAAACGAGTGTGTTGAATACATCGAAAATAATAAAGTTATACCTTCTGTCACTTCAAAAGAAAAATTAGAAATGATCTTAAAACATTACAAAGTTTTAAAAGATGAATCAAATGAATCTCATGCATTGCTTGAAATGAGAACGCACGCTCTTTTGTATTTAAAAGGAATCCCAGATGTTAAAAAAATTAAAAACGAAATAATAAAAGTCAATACAGAAAAGGAATTATTAAATATTCTTGAAACTGCAGAAATAAAAATGAAAAATATTTAATTCAACAAAATTTCACATAAAAAAAATGAATTAAATTGAATTATTAAAAAAATAATGTATAATAATTATTGGGAGGTATTTATGAAAAAACACGGACTATTTAAAATTCTACTATTATTAATATTATTGGTTGGAATTTTAAGTTGGGTCATTCCGGCAAGTTACTTTGATGGATCTGCAATGGTTGATATTGGAAGATACAGAGTTGGATTTTTTGATTATTTTCAATTTTTCTTTCTAACTTTTGAATTTCAAGCATTTATACAGATTTTCCTTTATATTCTTTCAGTTGGCGCATTGTACGCTGTATTATCAAAAACTGGAAAATATAGAATCATCATTGAAAAATTTGCAAAAAAATTAAAAGGAAAGGAACTATTATTCTTATTATCAACAGCATTCTTAATAGCAGCTTGCACTTCTGTATTTGGTTTTAGCATTTTAACATTTATTATTATGCCTTTATTGGTAGCAATAATATTATCAATTGGTTATGACAAAATAACTGCAATGCTAGTAATTTGTGTTCCAGTATTAATTGGTATTATTGGAGGAACTCTTGGAAGTTATACTGTTGGGGTAATCAACGAAACATTAAGTACTACAATTTCAACTGGGTTATACACTAAAATAGGATTGTTTGTTATTACTTTTGCGATTTACTCTGTATTCTTAACAAAGTATGTAGCTAAACTTAATAAAAAAGAAGTAAGTGAAGAAAACGCAGAACAAATTGACAAACTACTTGGCGAAAGCAAACCAATTAAAAAGTCAAGTTGGCCTATTTATGTAATAATGGGATTATTGTTTACGTTAACATTAGTAGGATGCATTAATTGGACAGAAATATTTGGTATTAAATTGTTTACAAATTTAAATACCGCAATTACTGGATTCACTATCGGAGAAAACACAATATTTGCATACATATTAGGAAATATATCAGAATTAGGTGCTTGGTATTATGCGGAAATTACTACTTTATGTATTATTGCTTCAGTTATCATTGGATTTAGTTATAAATTGAAATTCAATGAAATATTAGACGCAATGATATCCGGTATTAAAAAAGTAGTAGGAACTGCATTCTTATCAACGCTTGCATTCATAGTGGTTTATACATGCGCTAATATGCCATTTATTAACACTATTATAAACGGTATGACTTTATTTGTAGCAAACCATAGCGTGTTATATATTTCAATTATATTTGCACTTTTACTAATTGGTATTTTATTCACAACAGATTATTTGTTAATTAATAAATCAAAAGTAGATAAGAAAAAAGTAATTGGAATTACTATAGGAATTGTTGCGTTATTCTTTATTATATATTTAAGTTTTGGTATGAACTTTGTATCAAGATTAGTTGTTGCAGTCGCAGATGGAGTAAAATCTTATAGCGTATTTATGACTTCATTAATGGTTACAATATCTTCATTGTTACACGTTGACTTAACATACTTAGTATATGTATTACCTGTTATAACTACAACATTCACAGGCGAAGCCGCAGTTGCTTCACTTGCAATAGCAACGCAAGCATTTTATGGAGTTACAATGTTAGTAGCGCCTACAAGTATAATGATGATAATTGGTCTTACATACTTAAATATTCCTTATAAAAAATGGTTAAAAGTAATTTGGAAACTTGCTTTGATACTATATGTAGCAATACTAATATTATTAATAATTTCTCATTACTTATAAAAAGGCTTACAAAAGTCTTTTTTTTTGTATAAAATTTTAATTCTTTATTCAATATATTCATAGAATATAAAGAGGGAATATGAATAAATATAGTGAAGAATTAAAAAAATTATTTAAACTTTCAGAAGTAGAAGCGATAAAATTAAATCATTCTTATGTCGGCAGCGAGCATTTTGTTTTAGCTATTTTAAGCAATCCAAGTAATATGAAAAAAATATTTAATAAGCAAAGTATTAGTTATAAAAAATTTAAAAATACAATTATAAATATAATACAAAAGAAAAAAAATATTAATCCTTCAATATATACATCTTTATTTAAAAAGATAATTGATAATGCAATAATATATAATACCGAAAATGGTAAATCGATAATTAATATTACTGACATTTTAATTTCATTAATTGATGAAAACGAAGGAATTGCAATAGAAGCATTAAAAAAATTAAATTGTAATATGGAACTTTTATATCGTGATATTTTAATATTAAATAATAATATTGCTAAATCAATATTAAGAGAAATTGGAATTAATTTGTGCGAAGAAGTAAAAAAAGATCAATTTACTAGAACGATTGGAAGAGAAAAAGAAATAAAAAGAATCGTAGAAATATTAGCAAGAAAAAATAAAAACAATCCCATATTGATTGGTGAAGCCGGCGTCGGTAAAACAGCAATTGTTGAAGAGATTGCTTACTTAATATCTAAAAACAAAGTTCCGCAATTTTTAAAAAATAAAAAAATAATTTTATTAAACATTTCTTCTGTAGTAAGTGGCACGAAATACAGAGGAGAATTTGAAGAAAAATTAAATAAAATAATAAAAGAAATTGAAGATGATGATGAATTAATATTATTTATTGATGAAATTCATACTTTAGTAGGAGCTGGTGGCGCTGAAGGAGCAATAGACGCGTCAAATATATTAAAACCCGCACTTGCCAGAAATAATATAAAATGTATTGGGGCAACAACTTTAAACGAATATAAAAAATATATTGAAAAAGATAAAGCATTAGATAGAAGATTTCAAAAAGTTTTAATAAAAGAGCCAAATGCAATGGAAACTCAATATATTTTAAAGAAAATTAAAAAAGATTATGAAAAATTTCATAATGTCACTATATCTGATGAATTATTAAATTGTATTGTAGACTTGTCAAATAAATATATATTTGATAGAAAAAATCCAGATAAAAGCATAGATATTTTAGATGAAGTATGTGCCAAAGCAAACGTTTCTTCTGTATTTAATAAGAATAATAAAGTTGTAACAATGGATATGTTAAAAAGCGTATTAGAAGAAAAAAGCAATTCAAAAATACTTGAACTTGAAAAATACAAAGTAAATATTAATACACTTACAAATAAAGTGGTTGGACAGGAAGATGTAATTAAACAAATCAACGATATTCTAAATACTTTAAAAATAAAAGACTCAAAAAAACCTTTGTCATTAATTTTTAATGGCCCATCTGGAGTCGGAAAAACTTTTTTAGTCAAAGAACTATCAAAGTGCTTAAATATGAATTTAATAAAATTAGATATGGGTGAATATAGTAGTGAAATTAGTATTAATAGAATCATTGGATCTCCACAAGGCTATGTGGGATATGATGAAAATAATACTACGTTTGAAAGTTTAAAAGAATATCCTTACTCTATTATACTATTAGATGAAATAGATAAAGCACATTATAGTGTACTTGATTTGTTTTTCAACATATTTGAAGAAGGAAAATTAAAAAATTCAAAAAATGAAACAATAAATTTTAATAATTGCATTTTTATAATGACAACAAATAAATTTTATACAAACAATATAGGGTTTGATGGCAAAATAAAACAAAAAATTAATGATGATTTATTTTGCAAAGAATTTAGCAACAGAATTGACTACTATATTCCTTTTAATCAATTAGAAAGAAAACATATTAAAAAAATAATAAATAATCTATGCAAAAACAAAAATTTAACACTTTCTAATGAGGAAATCAATTCTATTGTATTGGAATCAAATTATAAAATATCTGGAGCTAGGAAATTGGAACAATTTGTAAGCAAATTAATTAATAGTAAAATATTAAATCACTAAAATTATAATTATATTTGTAATTTTTTTGTTTTGTGTTAAAATTATCTTATGATTTGTATCAAGGAGGACTTATGAAAATATATAATACCTTAACCAATACGATGGAAGAATTTGCTCCGCTACATGAAAAAAAAGTGAATATGTATGTATGTGGTCCTACCGTAAATAAAAGGGCGCATATTGGTAACCTTTATCCTGCGATTTTCTTTGATATGATGTATCGATATTTAAAATATCTGGGATATGAAGTTAAATACGTATCAAACTTTACTGACATAGATGATAAAATTATTAAAGAAGCTATTGAGCATAACGTTACCGAAAAAGAAATATCTGAAAAATATATGGATATTTATTTAAATGATTTGAAAAAATTAAATTGTTTAGATATTTATGCAAGACCAAAAGTAACTGAATATATTAGTGAAATAATCGATTTTATTAATGGATTACTTCAAAAAGGTTACGCCTATAAAAATGGAAGTGATATTTATTTTAACATAGATAAAGTAAAAAACTATGGTGATTTATCCAACCAGGTTATTGAGGATTTAGACTATGGTAAAAGAATAAAGGTTGATGAAAACAAACATAATCCTTACGATTTTGTTTTGTGGAAAAACACTGAAAATGGAATTAAATGGAACGCTCCGTTTGGAGAAGGAAGACCGGGATGGCATACAGAATGCGTTGTAATGATTGAAAAAATTTTTGGAGAAGAAATTGATATACATGGTGGGGGTACAGATTTAAAATTTCCGCACCACGAAAATGAAATGGCACAATCAAATGCAATGTGGGGACACAATTTATCAAAATATTGGATGCATAATGGGCATATTAACTTTAATGGAGAAAAAATGAGTAAAAGTTTAGGTAATTTTTTGTCATTAGATGACCTACTAAAAAAATGTAATATAAATTCTATTAGAATAACTTTTTTAAAAAACAATTATAGATTACCATTAAATTTAAATGAAACAATTTTTGAAGAAAGCAAAACAATAGATTTAAAAATATTAAACGTTTTAAAACTTACAAATATATTTATGAAAGTTAATAATATTACCGAAGAAAATATAAATAAAGATGAAAAATTAGAACAATACTTAAATGAAGACATGAACTCTTCAAATCTAATTACTTATTTACTAGAGTTGGTTAAAAGTCTAAATTTAGAGATTAAGAATAATAATATTAATAATATTTCTTTATTAACAGGAAAAATCAAATTAATTAATAGTATTTTGGGTTTAAAATATAATTTACCGGAAATAAGCAAAGAAGATGTTGAATTATACAATCAATGGAACAATTTCAGAAATAATAAAGATTATCAAAATGCCGATAAGTTAAGAGACAAATTAATAGAAAAGGAAATAATATAGGTGTAGTATGGATTACTTTTATATAATAATTGGAATAATACTTATTCCGTTGGTCGCACAAATATATGTTACATCAACATATAAAAAATTTTCTAACATTAATGCTAAAAATTCATTAAACGGATTTGAAGTGGCAAGAAAAATATTAGATAAAAATGGTTTACAAGATATACATATTGTTCAAACAAATGGAGTTCTTAGTGATCATTATGATTCCGCCAGAAAAGTAATAAGATTGTCAAACGAAGTTTTTAATGGAACATCAATATCGTCTGGATCAGTAGCGGCCCACGAAGTAGGTCACGCGTTACAAGATAAAAATAATTATATGTTTTTAAAAATAAGAAATTTGATTTTCCCTATTGTAAGTTTTGCTTCTAGATTTGCCTACATAATTATATTTATTGGTTTTATATTAGAATTAGCGGATTTGATTAATTTAGGTATTGCTTTCGCTTCTTTTGGAATAATTTTTCAATTAGTAACACTGCCTGTGGAATTTAATGCGTCTTTACGAGCTAAAAACGAATTAAAAAAACATAGTATTTATAGCCAAAATGAATTAAACGGAACAGAAGCCGTCCTTAAAGCTGCGGCACTTACCTATGTTGCTGGTTTACTTGCAAGCGTTCTCCAATTGTTAAGATTAATAATGTTAACAGGAAATAGAAGAAATTAAAAAAAAAGAGCAATTAGTCTTTTATATAAGGTATAAAAGCTAAAAATCTTGCTCTTTTTATTTGCTTCGCAATATATCTTTGATGTTTAGCACATGCACCAGTAACTCTTCTAGGTAAAATTTTTCCTTTTTCATTTATATATTTTGTTAAAATCATTGTATCTTTATAGTCTGCTGTTTTACCTGCGCACATTTGACATATTTTTTTTCTTTTTACATAAAAATCATTCATTCATTTTCCTCCTTTAAAATGGTAAATCATCATCACTTAATGTTACATCATTACCATAATCTTTAAATGGATCATCACTTGATACATTTATTTCTTGATTAGTATTAATTTCTGGTAACGGAAAATCTTCCGTATTTGATGTTGGAACATAAGAATTATTGCTTGAAGTCGCATCTTTTTTCGGACTAAGAAATTCAATGTTATCTGCGATTAT
>CAZGGW010000024.1:7050-13744 GCA_964525365.1 uncultured Muribaculaceae bacterium
TCTTTTTGTTCCGTCTTGTGCATCATAACTTCTTGTTTGAATTCTTCCTTCAACACCTACCTGTGATCCTTTAAAACAATATTTTTGAACATTTCCAGCTTGACGGCCAAATATTGCACAATTCAAAAAATCCGCATCATATCCACCATCTTTGTTTTTAAAACTTCTACTTACTGCGATAGTAAAAGATACCACTGGCATACCAGAATTTGTATTTCTAAGTTCTGGATCTTTAGTTAGCCTTCCGACTAATAATACTTTATTCATTATTACTCCTCTTCTTTTATTATTAAATGTCTTAATATTTTTTCATCAATATTTGCTTTTCTATCAAATTCTTTGATAGCTTCTGGACTAGCATCAACATTTAACAAAAAATAATATCCTCTAACAGAATCTTTAATAGGATACGCCAACTTTTTTTGTCCTAAATTCTTAGAAACTCTTATTACTGATTTCATATTCTTTAAAACATTTTCAAAAGAACTAACTGTATCAGCAACTGCTTTTTCATCAAGTTCCGCCTTTAGAATGAACACTATTTCATACTTATTCATTTTACACCTCCTTATGGTCAATGGCTTCTAAATGAAGCAAGGAGCTTTCGCTCTATGTCGTATTATAACAAAATGAATATTATTTGTCTAGAAAATAATATTCATTTTATATTTTTTAATTCATTTTTTTTATTTCTTCATAGTATAACATCTGTGAAGTTGATAGGAACGGTAACAAATATATTGCTGCGATTCCAAAAGTTATAAAAGTTAGCAAATACCACCCAATAAAACTAAGTAAAAAAACAAAATAATTCCATTTGTGACCTTTCATCAAAGATTTACTCTTTTTAATGGTCTCTAAGGCTTTTTCACTTCCATCTACTACTAGTGGCATGTACAAACTATATGCAATAGCGGCTATTATTCCTGGTACTATAAGTAAAATAGTCCATAAACTAGTAAATAGTCCAACTAAGAATGATGTTAAAATACATAACCATAATTTATTTTTAAAGAAATAAAACAAATCGTTTTTAATATCATATTCTTTGTTTCTTACAAAATTTAATAAATATTTTACAAATCCATAACCAAATAATATAACCACTATTGATACAATAATGTCAATTATTTGACCTAATATTGTTGGTTTTGTACATATATATCCGCTAGATAATGAAATATTCAAAATACTATCCGGGCAAGTAATTGTTGTAGTGAAAAAATTATTTATGATAAAGCTTCCCAAGATGCTAACACCAAAAATTATTGCTAACGGCTTCCATATTTCCCCCATCTTACCCTTAATAATTGCTTTTGCTTTTGCTTTTATTTCTTTTATATCTGGTTGTTTCATAAGTATACTCCTTTCTTCATTTTATATATTAAACCTAAAATGACATATGTCTCCATCTTGCATTACATACTCCTTGCCTTCAAGCCTAACCCTTCCCGCTTCCTTTACTTTCAATTCAGATTTATAATTAATTAAATCATCATACGACATTACTTCAGCCCTGATAAAACCCTTTTGAAAATCAGTATGAATTATTCCAGCACATTCAGGTGCTTTCATTCCTTTATAAAATGTCCACGCTCTTACCTCATCACTTCCAACTGTAAAAAATGTATTAAGGCCAAGTAATGAATATGTTGTATTTATTAATTTATCTAATCCGCTGTTTTCAATTCCAATGTCATTTAAAAACTTTTTTTTATCATCATCATTAAGTTCGACAAGTTCACTTTCTATTTTTGTACACATTATTATAACAGGAATGTTATGCTTTTCAGCTTCTTTTAATAAAGCCTCCACATTAGAATTACCATCTATTAAATCTTCTTCATTTACATTTGCAAGATATATTTCAGGCTTTAAAGAAATAAAATTAAATGCTTTTAATATTTTTCCTTCTTCTTCAGTAAATGTTAATTCTCTAAGCGGTATACCTTTAGCAAGTTCAATTTTACATCTTTTTAATATATCTAACTCTAATAAAGCTTCTTTGTCTTTTGTAGTAGTTGCTTTTTTTTCTATTTTTTCAATTCTACTTTCAATTATTTCTAAATCACTTAAACTCAACTCTACATTTATTATTTCGGCATCTCTTATTGGATCAACACTTCCCTCAACATGTATTATATCTTTATCTTCAAAACATCTTATTACATGCACTACCGCATCTACTTCTCGAATATGAGATAAAAATTTATTTCCTAAGCCTTCTCCTAAAGATGCTCCTTTTACTAGTCCAGCAATATCTATAAATTCATATTGTGCAGGCACTATTCTTTGGGGATTATATAAATCGACAAGTACATTCATTCTTTTGTCCGGAACAGTTACTATCCCAACATTTGGCTCAATAGTAGCAAACGGATAGTTTGCAGCTAATATATTTTTTTTTGTTATTGCATTGAAAAGTGTGCTTTTTCCAACATTTGGCATACCGATTATCCCAGCTTTAAGAGACATAAGTTACTCCCGGATAAGAGTGTATACCAATTGGTACACCAATTATATACCACCCAATCAACACAACAAACCACACAGCCACCATACTAACAGAGTATGGCACCATATACCTTAAGGATTTTTTTAAAGTTATCATTTCTTCTTGATTATATTTTTCAAGTAACGCCAAGTATACTACAAAATATGCGAGTAACGGAGTAATTCCATATGCCACAGAATTTCCAGCGTTAAATATAATTTGTGCAAATTCTGGAGATAGACTTGCATTCATAAATAACGGAACAATAGTGCCGGCGAACATTGTCCATCTAGATATTTGAGAAGGAACAAGTATAGTTGATATTATACATACTATGAAAAACACCACTATTAAGCCTATTCCGGTAAGATTTAAATTCTGAATTAAAGATATAAGGGATGCGCTTATTACAAACCCTATATTTGATTTTTTAAAGACACTTATAAACAACGAAACAAAAAATATTAATACTATTATTATTCCAATACCATCTAAAGAATGTGCTATACTTTTTGTAAAATCTTTTGTATCCTTTATTGTTTTGGTCATAATACCATATAAAAGGCCTACAATAACAAACAGCAATGTTATTATAAACACAAATCCTTGATTAAATAATGAATTAGCACCAAATAACATATCTATATATTTCGTTGCACTTGCATCTAATAAGGTGCCCGAAAGCGGTAACCCAGGTATAATCATATATACTATCAACGCAACATAAAGAAAACCTCCAATAAGACCAACAATCAATCCTCTTAATTCTTTATTTGTTATTCTAAAATCATTCTCTTCATCTGTAAATTCATATTTTGACAATTTTGACATTATATTTTTTTCAGTAATATTAGTAAATATAAATGACATTAATGCAAACACTACAATCATAATAAATAAAGAAAAATAATCATTTATAGAATACGCTTTATCTAGTATATGTGCGGCATTTGTAGTAATTGTTAATAAAGAACTATCAACTGCATTAAGAAAGATGTTGACGCTATAACCAAAAGATACTCCTGCAAAAGAAGCAATTATTCCTCCGAGAGGATTTCTTTTACCATATTTATATAATAAAGCTCCTATAGGTAACATCACTACAAAAGATAAGTCTCCGGTTAAAGATGATAATATACTAAAAAATATTAAAAAGAACGTTAAAATGTTTTTTCTACTATGTTGAGTAATTATCGTGAATAGTGTTCTAATAAAACCTGTACTTTCTAATATTCCTATTCCCATCAATACTATTATAAGCATAGATAATGGTGCAAAGCCAACAAAATCACTAACAGCATTTGTTACTATATATCTAAGTCCAGATCCACTAAATAAATTTTCAACCTCTACAATATTATTGTTTATTTCGTTAGTAACACTATTAACTGTATTATATTCCGCTTGAACTCCAAAGAAACTTAATACTCCACTAAGTACTATCACTAAAATTGTCAAAAATATAAATGTAATAATAGGACTAAATCTTTTTTTTCTCATTAATATTCCTCCACTTTTTTCAGCTTTTTTTCAAATTCCAGTCTATCAAGCATCACAGTTCTACTACAATTTATGCATTGAATTTTTATATCAACGCCATTTCTTACTACAACCCATAAATTTGTTTTGCATGGGTGAGGTTTTTTCATTATTACTTTACTTCCAATTCTATAATCTTTTTTCATAATTACTCTTCATTTATTTTAATATTTAAAATATTTAAAATTCGTTCTAAATCTTTGTCAGAATCATAAGGAATTGTTATCTTTTTGTTATTTATTTTTACCATAGTACCAATTTTTTCTCTCATAATGGTTTGTACATACAAATATTGTGAGTTATCAACCTTCTTTGATGTTTTTATTGGAGATGATTTTTCATACTGAACATTTCCTATTATATCTTCTAATTCTCTAACATTTATTTTCTCTTTTATTATTTTTTCTGTTAATTCTTTAATCTGATTTACATTACTTAATTTACTAAGTAATTTTGCATGAGCAGCGCTTAGTTCACCTTTTAACACTTTGTCTTGTATATCAACAGGCAATCTCAAAACTCCGATTATGTTAGTGATATAGCTCCTACTTTTACCAATTTTTTTTGATAGTTCTTCTTGTGTTATATTTGATGATTGTAATATCTTTTTGTATGCACTTGCTTCCTCTATTACACTTAAATCTTCTCTTTGGATATTTTCCAACAATGCAATTTGCATCATTTCTTCATCAGAAAAATCTTTTATTATTGCTGGTATTGTACTTAATCCTGCAATCTTACTAGCTTTTGCTCTTCTTTCACCAGCAACTATTTCATAACCCTTTATGCTTTTTTTTATAATAATGGGTTCTATTACACCATATTCTTTTATTGATTCTGCTAATTCTTGAAGCTTATCTTCTTTAAAATATTGTCTTGGTTGATAAGGATTACTTCTAAGTTCATTTAAATTTACTTCGGTTATATCTTTTCTAGAATCTTCTACAATCTTTTTTTCAAACGCGTCAATATCAATGGTTTCGTTACTAAAAAGCTGCTCTAATCCTCTGCCTAAAGCCTTTCTTTTATTATCCATTTTTTTCACTTCCCTCATTTCTATTTATAACTTCCTTTGCTAAATTTAAATAAGCTTCAGCCCCCTTGCTTCCTGGATTATATTCGAGTATAGGTTTTCCGTGTGAAGGAGCCTCTACTAATTTTATTAGTCTAGGAATAATCGTATCAAATACTTTTTCTTTAAAAAATTTTTTCACTTCTTCTACTACTTCAAGTCCAAGTAAAGTTCTTCCGTCTAACATAGTAAGCAATACACCCTCAATATCCAATTTCGGATTTATCTTTTTTTGTGTAAGTACAACGGTGTTTAGCAATTGAGTTATTCCTTCTAACGCAAAATACTCACATTGAACAGGAATAATTACCGAGTCAGAAGCCGCAAGTGCATTAGTAGTTAACAATCCTAGAGTTGGCATACAATCTATAATAATGTAGTCATAATCATTCTTTATTTCCATTATTTTCTTCTTTAATTGATCTGAAATAACAAAATCCTTTGTAGCTATACTTTTTTGAACAAATTCAATATCAACCCCAGCTAAGTTTATTTTAGATGGAATTAAACTTAAATTTTTATATGGGGTTTTAATAATCGATTCCTTGATATTTACTTCTCCATTTATAACATCATAAATACTAACTTCGACATCTCTTTTATTTATGCCAAGTCCCGTAGATGCGTTACTTTGTGGATCTAAATCAATTAGTAAAACTCTCTTTCCTAAATACCCTAAAGAACTAGCCAAATTTATACTAGTAGTAGTTTTGCCTACCCCGCCTTTTTGATTTACAAGTGATATAACTTTCGACATAATACTACCTCTTTCTACTTAATTATTTTAACATAATATTATGACTTTTAAAAGACTTAAAAAAAAGTAAAACATCTTTTATTTTACTTTTTTTGATTTATTGTATTCTTCTTCTATTTCTTCTATTTCTTCTTTTGTCAAAGTTTCTTTTTCAATCAACTTATCCGCTATTAATTTTACCAGTTCTTTATTCTCAGACAATATCTTTTTGGACTCTTTGTAACAACTATCAATAATATTTCTGACTTCTTTATCAATTTCCAAAGCGACTGCATCAGAATAATTTCTAGATTTTGTATAATCCCTTCCTAAAAACACTTCTTCTGTTCTGTGTTCGAATTGTACTGGGCCCAAATCACTCATTCCGTATTCAGTTACCATACTTCTTGCTATCTTAGTTGCTTTTTTAAAATCATCTGATGCTCCTGTACTTATTTCTTTCATAAACAACTCTTCGCTTGCACGTCCAGCAAATAGCGTAACCATTTGTTCTAGCAATTCTTCTTTAGTGTATACTAAAGTTTTCTCTTCCTTTGGTAACATTTGTGTATATCCGCCAGCCATTCCTCTTGGAATAATCGTTATTTTATGAACTTCTTCTCCATTAGGAAGTATTATACCTGTAACAGCATGACCTGCTTCGTGATAAGCAACAATTTTTTTCTCTATATCTGTTACTTTCCTACTAACTTTAGCAGGACCCAATAAAACTCTATCACTAGCTTCGTCTATTTCATCCATACTAATATTTGTTCTGTTTCTCCTAACGGCAAGCAGAGCTGCTTCATTTAATAAATTTTCCAAATCAGCCCCTGAGTATCCTGGAGTTCTC
>CAZGGW010000025.1:0-13648 GCA_964525365.1 uncultured Muribaculaceae bacterium
CCCGACCCTCTGCTTGTAAGGCAGATGCTCTAACCAACTGAGCTAATCGCCCATTAATACTTACTGGCGTTTATTAATATACCATTTATGACAATTTATGTCAAGAAAAAACCTTAATTTTTAATAAATATTTTACGCCAAAGTATTATTTTTTTATTTTTTATTTATTTTTTTAATTGTTTTTGTAATATCTTCTTTGCTAAATCCATCAATTGCTCTTAATGTTTCAATTGGTACTGCGAAAATAATGGTATTTGACTGGTCAGAAGATACATCATTTAATGTAGATAGCGTTCTTAGATGTAATGCTCCGGGTGTCTTTCCCATTAATTCTGCTGCTTTTGCTAAGTTTTGTGATGCTTCAACCTCTCCTTTTGATTTAGTTATAACTGCTAATTTTTCTCTTTCAGCTTCTGCTGCTTTTGCAATCACTCTTTTCATTTCTTCTGGTAGTGATACATCTTTTAGTTCAACGTTTTCAACTTTTATTCCCCATGGATCTGTTGCTTTATCAATTATTTTACAAATTTCTGCAGAAATTTTTTCTCTTTCCCCAAGTAATTCATCTAAAGTCACAGCTCCTACCGCATTTCTCATTGTAGTTTGTGCAAGTTGACTAACTGCGTAGTAAAAGTCTTCTACTTCTAAAATAGCTTTTGATGCATCAAATACTTTATAATATATAACAGCATTAATCTTAACTGATACATTATCTTTAGTGATTGCTTCTTGTTCTGGAACATCAACTGCTTTTGTACGAATGTCTACTTTTTTAAAACTTTGGAATACAGGAAAAACTAATTTCCATCCCGGATCCATAATTTTTGAAAATTTTCCGCAAGTAAACTTTATACCTCTTTCATATTCATCTATTTGTTTTATAGACGATAAAATAATAAGAAGAATTAAAATACCCAAAATCATATAAATACCTCCCATATAACTTCTATTTTTAGTATATGAGTTTTATGCCTAAAAGTCAATTGAAAATCAAAGTTAATTCATAATAAAGTAAAATGTTGTTCCTTTGTTTTTTATTGAAACTACATCATACAGAAAATGATGTGCTTCTAATATTGTTTTTACTATACTAAGTCCAATGCCAGAGCCCAAAAAAAGCCTTGAATGTGTTTTATCTGCTTTATAATATTTATTCCAAATATATTTTAATTCCTTTTTTGAAACACCTTCACCAGTATCTTTTATCTCAATTTTAATTTTACCATTATCTTCGCTTATAACTACTTTTACTTCTTTGTTTTCACCTGTATAATTAATTGCATTGTTAATTAAATTTCTTATTACTTGGTCCATCCTATTTCTATCTGCATGAACCATAGTCTTTTCACAATTTATTAGTTTTATATTATATTTATATTTTTCATTATATATTTTGTATGTATCAACTATATTTTCTACAAATTTATTTATTTCGAATTCTTCTATATTTAATTTAGTGTCCGCTTCAAGAGAAGACAAATCTAATATATCATTTACCAATATGTTCAATCTATCTGCTTCACTTATAATAATATTTAAATTTTCTGTTCTTTTTTTGCTATTTTTATACGAAACATCTCTTACCATTTCTGCATATGCTTTTATCATTGTAAGTGGTGTTTTCAAGTCATGTGAAACATTTGCCATTAATTCTCTTCTCAAGTTTTCTGATTTTGCCAACTCTTCCAATGTATCATTAAGCGTAATAGTTAGTTCGTTTATTTCGTCAATATCTTCTTCAATTGCATATTTGAAATTATAATCTCCTTTGGCCATCTTTTTTGCTTGATTATTTATTGTAATAATAGGTCTGGAAATTCGTTTTGAAATAAAAAACCCTATTAAAAATGACAAACCTAATACTATTATACTTACTATTAAAAATTGATCTTTTAATATTTCAATCGTATTATTAACCGGCTGTAGTGAAGTATTCACAAAAATATAAGTATTTGAGTCTACTTTAATACCATAAGTTAATATTTTATCTCTAAATTTTGAATTCACAAATTCATAACTAGCGGTATTTTCGTCACTATTGATAAAATTAATCTTTGCCTTATTTACTGTGAAATTACCATCTCCAGAACAGCCTCTCCCATAATTGTTTGAGATGTATGCGGTTTCTATTCCTTCGTATACTTCTATACAAACTTGATAATTATTAGATATAGTATCCAGATTACTTTCCGAATAATCATTTTTTATTTTATTAACTGCTTTTATAACTTCGCTTCTTTTTGAATATTCATAAAATTTATTTAAAGAAATAATTTGAAAAAGCCATAAAAAAATCAATATCAACAGCGAAAAAATTGATAAATATAACCATACGGTGACTTTCAAACTATTTTTCTTTATTTTTAATTTCAAATTTATACCCCATACCATGAACAGTAACTATTAAATTTCTATATTTATCCAAGTGATTTCTAAGCATCTTTATATGAGTATCCACTGTTCTATTATCTCCATAAAAATCATATCCCCATATTTTTGACAATAAATCTTCTCTACTAAATGCTATGTTTTTGTTTCTTATAAAAAACACTAATATTTCATACTCTTTTGGCGTTATTTTTATTTCTTTTTTATCTATATAAACACTATGTGCTTTAAAGTCTACTTCTAAAGTCTTGTACTTAAAGTTTTCGTTTTCTTCATTTCTCTTTAACACCGCTTTTACTCTAGCAATTAATTCTTTTGGACTAAAAGGTTTTGTAACATAATCATCAATTCCCAAATCAAATCCAAGCAATTTATCATACTCTTCTTTTCTAGCGGATAACATTATAGTTGGAATTTTCTTTAATTTGTATATTTCTCTGCATGCGGAATATCCATCTAGTTTTGGCATCATTATATCCATAATAATTAAATCTATATTTTCGTTCTCACATTTTTCAACCGCTTCTAATCCATTCGCAGCCTCTATCACATTAAACTTATTCATTTCCAAATATTCTTTTATAAGATCTCTAATTAATTTTTCATCATCTACCACTAATACTTTCATAAACTCTCCTCATACTTGGTATTATAATCGTCATACGTGAAATATATGTGAAAATATTATACTAAATTTTTGATACTACGTCTATTATAAATCCGCTCATACAACTAATAATGAGTAATAATCCCAATATTTTAAAATTTTCTTTTAAATTTTTATTTATTTTAAATAACACCACTACAGCTGCTCCTGCGCTGGAGCAAAGTCCTGCTATTAAAGTTCCAAAAGATATTATATTAGTAACATAAAGTTCTGTTATTATAACGCTCGCAGCGCACGATGGAATAAGTCCGATAAAAGCACCGATAATCGGAGAAATGTATGGTATTGTTATAAAAATATTTTTAATACTTTCTCTATCTATAAATTCAAATATTAAATTAAATATAAATGTTAAAATTAATATGAAAAAGTATACTTTTAATGCATGCTTAAATGCTGATAAAACAATTGATTTTTCACAATCACAATGTTCTTCCTCACAAAAATGCTTTATATCACTTTTTTCTTTTTTTCTAAAAATAAAATCTATTATAAATCCGAAAGTCATCCCAATAATTATTTTTATTATAATTATTTTTAATATTAACGTGCCTTCCATTTTATTAGCTATTAAAATAGGTAACATTTCATCTGATGTAGAAAGATAAATTGACATAAGTGTTCCCAAAGTAATAATTCTCGTAACATATAAATTTGAACCCAGTAATGCAAATCCGCATTGAGGAAAAGATCCAAAAACACTTCCTAAAATAGGCCCACATTTACCAGAAGAAGAAATTATATTTTCTGTTTTACCTTTAAACTTATGTTCTAAATACTCCATAATTAAGTAAGCCACTAACAAGAACGGAAATAATTTTAAAGAATCAACAAATGTATCTTTTATTACTTCTATCATCATTCATTCTCCTTAAATATATTCCACGGATATTTATTAGGAAGTTTTAAATTAAATTTCATTATTTCCTTTGTTGTAGGATGAACAAAAGATAACCCTGAAGCGAATAATGCAATATCACCTTTTTTTGTATTAAAATTATATTTCTGATCAAAAACAAGTGGATATCCTCTGCTTGCGAACTGAACACGTATTTGATGAGATCTTCCAGTTTCTAATTTAATTTTTACTAGCGACATATTATTAATGGATTGAATGGTTTCAAATCTTAATACCGATTCTTTCCCTTTTTCGTTAACTTCACTAATATTTGTTTTTTTGTTTTTTAACAATTTATCTTTAAAAATTCCTTGATTTGGAGTAATTCCTTCCGCAACAGCAAAATAAGTTTTTTCAAATTCTTTTTTTCTAATAGACTCACTCAATCTAGATGCTGACTTGCTCGTTTTAGCAAAGACAACCAATCCGCCCACTGGTTTATCCAACCGATGAACAAGTCCTAAATAAACTTGGCCGGGTTTATTATATTTTTCTTTTAAATACTCCTTCATAACGTTAAGAAGATCTTTTTCTTTAAATGAATCTTCACATATTGAAATTCCAGGTTCTTTATTAACTATCAGCAAATGGTTATCCTCATATATTATATTATTCATTACTTTCCCATCTTCCAAATACTCCGCATGGTAATATTAAATTATCTCTTTTTATTGGAAGACCAATTTCATCACATGTAATAGTACCGTTTTTATATTTTTTTCCTAGGGTGGTTTTTATAATATTTTCAAGTGCAGTTACATTTATACCTTTAGTATAAGAATTAATCAAAAAGAATAAGGGGTTATCTGATAAAACTTCCATGCATGCATTTATTAACGTATAAAGATTATCCTCAAACTTCCACAATTCTTTATTTGGACCTCTTCCATATGTGGGAGGATCCATGATAATAGCGTCATATTTGTTTCCACGTCTTGATTCTCTTTGAACAAATTTAAGACAATCATCGACAATAAATCGAATTTTAGAATCACTAAGTTTACATAAATTCATGTTTTCTTTTGCCCATGACACCATACCCTGCGAAGCATCAACATGAACAACCTCTGTAGCACCAGCATGTGAACAAAACATTGTTGCTGCACCAGTGTAGGCAAAAAGATTTAACACCTTTATTTCTCTAGTACATCTTTTTATTTTATTATACATAAAATCCCAATTAACCGCTTGTTCTGGAAACAATCCCGTATGTTTAAAACCAGTTGGACTAACTTTAAAAATTAAATCATTATATTTGATAGTCCAAATTTCTTTAAACTTAGTTATATTTTCCCAATATCCACCGCCAGTTTCACTTCTATGATATATTGCATCCGCCTTATCCCATAAAGTGTAATCATCTATAGACCAAATAGCGCCCGGTTCTGGTCTTCTTAATACAACGTTATCCCAACTTTCTAATTTTTCCCTATCACCAGCATCCAAACACTCATAACTTTTCCAATTATTTGCGACCAACATATGCTCACCTCATTAATTATTTTACTAAATTTACAAAATAAAGTCTATAAGTTAGAATGCATCTAGTATTATTTTTTAATATAATATTAAAAATATAAGTGTTATAATAAAAATGGAGTTATTATGAAAGTAGAAATATATAAATTAAATCATCAAGGAAAAGGAATAACATACATTGATAATAAAATCGTGTTTGTTAATAATGTACTTCCCGGAGAAATAGTTAATATAAAAATATTGAAAAATAATAAAAACTATATGACTGCGGAAGTAATGAATTACATCAAAACATCTCCAGAACGAATTGATAACAAATGTATCTATTTTGGAAAATGTGGTGGGTGTTGTTTTGATAATGTGCATTACAATTATGAACTTGAATTTAAAGAAAATAAAATTAAAGAAATTATTAAAAAATATACATCAATAAACGTTAAAAAAATAAATAATATTGTTAAAAGTGAAAAAGAGTATAACTATAGAAATAAGGCTACTTTTAAAATTAAAAACAAAAAGTTGGGATATTTTAAAGAGTTATCAAATGATTTTATAGAAATTAAAAATTGTCTATTATGCGATGAAAAAATAAATAAGAAATTATCTGAGAAAAAATTAAACAAAGTCAGTGAGAAAATCATTAAAAGTTTTGACAGATACATTAAGTTTGATAAATGTAAGTTTAAAGTAAGTCAAAATTCTTTTTTTCAAATTAATACTAATCAAGCCATAAATATTTATAGCAAAATAAATGATTATATTAAAACCTTGAAAGACCCCAAAGTACTTGATTTATTTTGTGGAGTTGGTTCCATTAGTATATTTATTAGTGAATCCTCCAAAGAAGTCTTAGGCATAGAAATAAATGAAGGTTCTATAAAAGATGCTATTAAAAACATAAAACTTAATAATATTAAAAATGTAAATTTTATATCTTATGATGTTAACAAAATTATTAATGATATTGACTTTGTTCCAAACGTTGTAATTGTAGACCCTCCACGAAGTGGACTTGATAAAATATTAATAGAGAATTTATTAGAATCAAATGTTAAAGATATAATATATCTTTCTTGCGACCCAATGACTTTAGCAAGAGACTTAAATTTATTAAATAAAAAATATGAAGTAATTAGTATTACTCCATACGATATGTTTCCAAAAACTTTTCATGTCGAAACATTAACATTTTTAAAATTAAAATAATTATTTAATTTTTCTTGCTTCTAAATAGTATCTTTTATCATAACTATGTCCCATAGAAAATGTTTTTCTAGGAAGAGCTCCATCTAAAATAACAGTTTTAAATAGTTCTTCTTTTTTCATAGTAGGAAGTAAAAAACTCATGTTCCCAATTTCTCTACCTAAATTTCTTGTAACATCATCACCATGAACATAATCTATTTTTATGTTGTTTTCTTTTATATATTGATCCAAAAATATCTGTAAAGAACCTACGGCAATATTAGACTTCGGATTTTTAATCCATAAATATCCTTCTCTTTTAGGAGTTATATATTCTATTTTTTGGCCTTCACATTCTTCATAAGAAACATCATAATATTCACCCAACTTACTTAATAATTCTTCTGAATCGACATTAAATAATACTCGATGAATTGCTTCAAATTCTAATGCTGGACTGTGTAAATTAACTATTTCCACAAGTGCATATCTAGCTGGATTATTTAAATATTGTTCTTCAGTCATTGTTTGTTTTAAATTTTCATAACACGCTTTTGCAGTTGCAAGAGAGTGATTGCCATCTCCCATTGCAAATAATAAGATTTCTTTATTACTGATACCATATTTGTTGTTAAAGTATTCTTTATTACATAAAGATTCTAAACCTAATTTTATCTCTCTTATAATATCAGCATTTAATAAATAACCTTTAGCGTGTCCACCATTTTGCATCAAATCAAAGTCATAAGTAACATCATCATTTGTCACTTTGCTTTTTAATGATTCAATAATATTTTTTCTTTCATCATCAATTAAAATCATTATATGTGGAAGTTCAAGAGATGCATTTTCTCTTATTTTTACTCTAGGAGGAATTCTTTCAACAACCGTTTTTTCAGTTGCCCTTATTAAAGATTCAGAACCAATTTGATAGTTATAATCTTCTAAATCGACTACGCCTATTAATCCTTCTCTTATTTTTCCGTTTTTCTGAGTTCTTTCCAAATATATCATGGAATCTTTATATTCGTTGAACAAATTTTGTTGAATATAATTTTCCATCGTAGAATTAATATTAAAAATTCGCTTTTCTACATCACTTTCTAAAAATATTTCTGGCAAAGTAATATTTAATGTAGATGGAGAATCACCCACTATTTTTTCTACTTCTTCCCAATATTCTGGTTCAGATGTATATTGGTCGCACGCAACTACACTCCACTTATTCATATCAACATTCTTTGGTATTAAAATATTTGCTTCTTTAAAAGGTATTTTCATATTCTATTTTCTCCTTACAAAAATATTATATCATCTTTATTTAGAATAGTTAATTAAAAACACTATAAATGTTATAAAAGCTACTACAAATCAATAAAAAAATTATATATTACGATTTTAATATATAATTTATAAAAAACTTTTTTACTTTATACTTCTTTAAAACTTTTAATTAATTGATTTAACATACTCTTATGTACTCCGGATTGAGTTTGATATTCTTTCAATGTGAAAACCCAAACAACATTACCCGTAGAATAAACATAAGTTGTATGTTCAACTACTTCACCGTTCATAACGTAAACAAACGGAATATACTCTATCATCTTATTTCCAATAGTTTCAAAATTTCTAGTACCTGATGTTATTCCTCTAATAAAATATTCTGATTGAATATTCGGAATAAAATCACTTAAGAAAGCATCAGAAGTCTTATATTGACTATATTTTGTTATAGAAACATAAGGAATTTCTCCCTTTTTAATATAGAAATATGTTGTTTCTCCAGATTCTATTACCTCAGCTTTAGTTTTAAATTTAACTGAAAAGTAATCATTTGCGTAATTATAAGTTGTAAAAGGATTTTTACCCCCAGTAATTTTAAATGCTACATATCCCACACCAATTCCAACAGCAACTGTCAACAAGAAAATAATAATAATTTTCAATAATTTCTTTTTCTTTATTGGCTTTTTTCCCTGTTCTATTGTAGTATTTTGTGCCGCCGGTTCTTCATTTAAAAATTCTTTTATATCGTTTTTTTCACCAATCGGCGAATCAGAATGCAATTCTGTACTACATAAAGTACACTGCGTATAATTATCAGGTAATTCTTTACCACAATTTTTACATTTTATTACTCCCATATTTATTCTCCTATCTATTTATTATTATACAAAAAAATCAATAAAAATACACTATTTTTTTATTTAATACTAAAGTATTTTTGTAATTCTTTTATAATTAGTTTTCTATAAAATATTAATAAAATAAGTAAAGCAAATAATCCAAGAGATCCAAGAACAATTATTGCCCAATTAATCTTTACAACTTTTGTAATTGCTAAAACACAAAATATAATCGAAAAAATAGATGTCCAAAACATTGGAATAAATTTTTTTCTTTGATATTTTATTTCTGATAAAAACATTAATAACTGTACTATTATTGTACTAAAAGCAATTATATTAATTACAAAATATGACCATGAACTTTGCTCTATCATGTCAATCAAATACAAATATGCGCACACCAAAAATATAACTTCTGTAAATCTTTTTACAAGAGTATTATCTATAAGAGGCTTATTCAAAAACATAAAATAAATTATTGTTTCTGCACCAATCACATAAAACATCCACATTTTTCCACCCACAATAGTATTTACAATAGAGCATATTATTATTGAAATTAAAAAACATACTAATATTATTTTTCTCAATTTTAAATATTTTTTAACACCAGTCCTAATTTTAGGATAATCATTTACTATTTTCATATTCTTCACTCCCGTGGACTTTTATATTTATCCCTTGTTCTCTTATTAAATTATATAGATTATTTTCTAATGATTTATTCATTGTAAATTTACTTATAGATAGTGTTAATATTCCATTACAAGAAACCATTGAAAATAACATTCTATTCGTAATAGCAGTTCCGAGTACAAGATCCATTTTTTCAACATATTCTTTCATATCCTCTGTAATTTTAACATTACCCAAATTTGATAAAACCGTTGTTAAAACTTTGTCTCCTAAATATCCATACACCTTTTTAGCTACAGGCTTTTTTATGATTAATGGAATATATTTTAAAGAAGAAACTAGTTTGCTGGTATAAGTCATTGTTTCCTCTAAAACTTTTATATTGTTTTTTTCTTTCATCTGTTTTTTTATTTCTTTTAAAACTGTATTAAAATTGGTTATATTACTTTTTTTAATACTTACTACAATATACAAAGAAAAGTTTCTTAACGTACTACTATTATAATAGTTTCTCATGTTAACTGGTACTTGAATTTTTATATATCCATCCTCAGAAATCGAATAAGAAATAACCAAAAACAAATATGCTAAAATAAGTTCAGTCATACTACAATTATATCTTTCAGTAACTAATTTAATATCACTTACCGGCATATCAAAATGTATTATTTGGCAAGGTTTTATGTTAGAAAGTTTACCATCAATTTGTAAGGCTTTTGTGTCTACTAAGCTTCTTGATTTCCGACTTCTTTTTCTATTAACAAATTCATCTTCTACTTCATTTTTTTTAGGGCTTTCTTTTACATCTAATACTATGTCATTAAATGATACTTTCTTACCAAGCAAGCACAAATATTCATTGATTAAAGTGCTTAGAAACACAAGGCCACCATAACCATCAGTGAGTATATGAAAATATTCTATACTAATTCTATTTTTATAGTATACTGCTTTGAAAGATTGTTTCCCAATATTTGAAACGTTTATAAATGAAACCGGTAACATTTTATCTTCATATATATGAAATCTTTTTTTAATTTCATCTATATAATTCCAAAAAAATCCTTTTCTAATAGAAGTTCTAAAAGTCGGAAAACGTTTCATTGTAAAAGTAAGAGCGATTTGTAATATTTCAGGTACTACTTCTTCTTTTAAATAATATGAGACTCTAAAAACACTCATCCAATCTTCACTCATTGATAAAGGATATATCTTAGCAGCATTATCAAGAGGATACCAGTTCTGAGGGTTTTTATTGTAGCAATCTCCCAAATTATCAACCGTTAATAAATTGATTATTTCATTTATGGATGTATTTTTAGAGTGATAATAATTGATAGCGTTTTCAAAATCCCTATTAAATAACAATGTTTCTTTCCTAGATAAATTAATGTGACTATTTAAAGACTCAAAATAGTCTTTTAAAATCATTTTATCTTTTTTATTAAATTTTTTATAAAATTCATTTTTTCTCATAATTAAATACCATTATTTATTATACCATTTTTATAAATAAAAATAGTAATTATTTTATTACTATTTTGTAAGATGTTTTTATATTCATGATTTTTTTATTTACCATTTCCATTCTAATACTTCAGGAATATCTTTTCCATATACTCCAATGTAATTATTATGTTTTTTTAACATATTTTCACAATATTGTTCCAGTTCAGCACTTGGATTCTTTATATATTTTAGTACATCTAATATTATATTGTATCTATCTATTTTATTTTGTACCCTCATATCAAATGATGTAGTAATTGTTCCCTCTTCATTATAACCATGAACGTGAATATTTCTATTTGTTCTATTATATACTAATTGATGGATTAATGATGGATAACCATGAAAATTAAATATTATTGGTGATTTTTTAGTAAAAATATTGTCGTATTCTTTATCACTTAGTCCATGGGGATGTTTATTGTGTGATTCCAATTTCATTAAATCTATTACATTTACCACTCTTAAATTTATTTTCGGCATATATTTTTTAATTATTGAAGATGCTGCCAGTATTTCAACAGTTGGAGTGTCTCCAGCACATGCAAGTACAACATCAGGATTTTTATAATCATTTATACTTGCCCATTTCCAAACGCCTACACCTTTTGTACAATGTGAAATTGTATCTTTCATATTAAGCCATTGAAACGAAGGATGTTTCGAAGCAATGATTACATTAATATAATTTTTTGTTTTCAAAATATGATCTGTACAACATATTAAAGAATTAGCATCATAAGGTAAATATATTCTAATAATATCTGATTTTTTAGTAACAATATGATTTAAAAAGCCAGGATCTTGGTGAGTAAAACCGTTGTGATCTTGTTGCCATACGTGTGAAGTCAATATATAGTTCAAAGATGATATATCCTTTCTCCACGGCAATTCTTTACATACTTTTATCCATTTAGCATGCTGACTGGTCATTGAATCAACAATTCTAATAAATGCCTCATACGAATGCATTATTCCATGTCTTCCACTAAGCAAATATCCTTCTAACATTCCTTCACACAAATGTTCAGATAACACACCATCTAATATTCTACCATCAGAATTTAACATTAAATCATTTGATTTTATTTTAGCATTCCACATTTTATTCTCGGCATCAAATATATAATTAAGTCTATTAGATATTGCTTCATCTGGTCCAAAAATTCTAAAATTCTTATTTTTTTTATTAAGTAAAAAAACATCTTTTAAATATGCCCCAAGTTCTAACATATCTTGTACTTTTAATTCTCCGTGATTTTTTAAATTTATTCCATATTTAACAAAATCCGGCAATTTCAAATCTTTAAGTAATAATCCACCATTAGAAACTTTATTAAGTCCCATTAATCTATATTTAGGTGGTCTTAACTCTTTTAATTCTTTTTTTAAACTGCCACTTTCATCAAAAATATTTTCAGGATGATAACTTTGTAACCAACTTTCTAATTTTTTTAGTTCTTCCTCATTAGTTACACTAAACGGGATTTGGTGTGATTTATATGTACCAACAATTTCCTTCGGACCACTCATTCCTTTTAATGATTCAAAAATAATCATAGGATAAATAGGCCTAAATACTTTTTTTCTAGCCATATATTTGATTTTTTTTATATCCACAACGCATTTATCTAACACATTAGCCATATTAATATGGAGTTCTTCCTCGTTTATACCATTCACATAGTAAGGATGATATCCCAACCCCCAAAAATAATCTAAAAGTTCATCTTTTGTGATTCTCGACATAATACTAGGATTGTTAATTTTAAATCCATTTAAGTGAAGAATTGGTAATACTATACCATCATTCTTAGGGTTAATAAATTTATTTAATTGCCAAGAAGCTGCGAGTGGTCCAGTTTCCGCTTCCCCATCGCCAATGACACAAGCTGCAATTAAACTTGGATTGTCAAGAATTGTTCCGTATGCATGAGATAAACTATACCCAAGTTCTCCGCCTTCATTTATGCTTCCAGGAGTTTCTGGTGATACATGACTTGATATTCCTTTTGGAAAACTAAACTGTTTCATTAGTTTTTTTAATCCGTTTTCATCTTCTGTAATATCAGGATATATTGTAGAGTAACTTCCCTCGAGATATGTATTAGAAGTGATAGCATTTCCGCCATGTCCTGGTCCTGATATATATATCATATTTAAATCATTCTTTTTTATTATTCTATTAAGGTGGGTATAAATAAAGTTTTGTCCTGGAACAGTACCCCAATGCCCAACTATTTTAGGTTTAATATCACTAAGTTTTAATTCGCATTTAAGTAATGGATTATCCATTAAATAAAGTTGCCCAACAGACAAATAGTTGGCAGCATTATAATAATCATTTAACAAACCAATCTCTTTTTTATTAATTTTCATAATCCCTCTTTACCTTAAACCCATTATATCATTTTTATTTTTTATCGTAAATAAAAACCTGATTAATCAGGTTATTTATTGAATCTATTGTTTCTTGATTCATTCTTCTTCTTCATTCTGCATTCTTTACATCTTACTGGTTCATTTGTAAAACCTTTTTCTTCGTAAAATTCTTGTTCTCCGATTGTAAAAACGAATTCTTGTCCGCAATCTTTGCAAACGATAGTCTTATCCTTCTTTTCCATGTTATACCTCCATTCTTAATTTTGTTTACATAATTATTAATAATTTTCAAAAATGGAAATATTAAACATCACTAAACTAAAGTAAATTGTACCATACTTTATAAACTTTTACAACAATTTTTCTTCTTTT
>CAZGGW010000026.1:0-12940 GCA_964525365.1 uncultured Muribaculaceae bacterium
CACCAATTATTATATATATTTTATTGTTAATATATTTTAATTCTTTTTTTATCCACGTTTCATAACAAATTTTAGGTGGCAATCTATCATTTCCATTTTTATCTTTACCTGGGTAGCAGTGAGCTAGTGATGCAATATACAGATGTTGAGACAACATAAAAAAATGAGATTTTATTAACTTCATTCTTTTACTTCTTCTAAATATGAGTAGTTCTTTTTTACTTCAGATAGCGTTAAATTTTTATAAGCTTTGGTACTGTATCTAACAATAATATATTGACCTTCTTGATTTACAGAATTTACTGCTTCTTCGGTAGCATATTTATCTTTCATCAATGCAACACTTGATGCGGCAGTCTCAGAATCACCAAAATCATAATATAACTCCTCACCAACTATCTTATTGTTTTCGAAGTAAAAAACGATTAAATATTGATTATAGTAATTAAATACAACTTTCGTATCACTAGAATATAATTCTGGATTGATAACTTGAACGTTTTTGTTTTGATTACTTTCTTGGTTTTCTTGTTCTGTACCCGTGTTTTTTTCTTTATTACACCCCATTAAAGCAAAACATGTAGTCATTATTAATAAACAAACTAATATAATTTTTTTCATACATTCATCCTTTATTTCATTATATCATGTCTTATTACGTTTTTGCATTTTTATTTATAAAATTATCCTAAAGAAATGTCTAAAATCATCATTATTGAAAATCCTATTAGTGTGAAGAAAGCCATTAAATCTTTTTTCTTATTACTTTGGCTTTCAGGTATAAGTTCTTCTACAACCACATATATCATTGCACCTGCCGCGAAAGAAAGAAGAAATGGTAATAAAAATCTTATTTTAATTACTAAAAGTGAGCCAATTACTGCTGAAATTGGTTCTACTAATCCACTAAGTTGACCATAAAAAAACGATTTTTTGCGAGAAAGTCCTTCCCTTCTTAAGGGTACGCTCACCGCTGTTCCCTCCGGAAGATTTTGCATTCCTATTCCAAAAGCCAAAAGACAAGCAGCGCCAATAGTTGCCCCATCCAAATTATAAGCCAGCGATCCAAAAGCAACACCAACCGCTAAACCTTCAGGAATATTATGTAATGTTATTGATAAAACCAACATTAAACTTCTTTTTATCGATTCATTATTTAATTTTTTATTTTGCTGTTTTTTTTGTACGTAGCTGAATGCTTTATCTCCCAAAAATAATAATATTCCTCCACTTATAAATCCTAAAAACGTTATAATCCAAGTATTCATTTTTAAATTGTTAGCCATTTCTATAGCAGGAGAAAGAAGTGACCAAAAAGAAGCAGCTATCATAACTCCTGCTGCAATTCCGAGCATAGCATCCATGATTGACTTTTTAATATGCTTAAAAAAGAATACTAAAGAAGCACCAATAGTAGTAATACTCCACGTAAATATTCCAGCAATTAACGCTTGAAAAATATGATTTAAATTACAAAACCATTCTATCATTTTATCACCCTATAATAAAGTATGACAAATAATAAAATTGGTTATTTTATCAAATAATAATGTTTTATAACTTTTAAATTATCATCAAATTCATAACATATCGGATTCCCTGTTTGGATTTCTAAATTAACAACTTCTTCATCACTTAAATCATCTAAATAACGCATCAATGCCCTTATACTATTGCCGTGTGCCACTATAAGAACTTTTTTATTATTTTGAATATCTTCTCTTATATCACTATTCCAATATTCAACAACTCGTTTAGACGTATCTAATAGATTTTCCGTTAATGGTAATTCTTTTAATCTCAGATTTTTATATTTTATGTCATTCACAGAATATCGAATATCATCTTTTTTTAAAGCCGGGGGTCTAATATTTACACTTCTTCTCCACAAATTCAATTGCTTCTCACCATATTTTTTTCTTATGTCATCTTTATTTAATCCTTGAAGCGCTCCATAATGACGCTCATTTAATTTCCAACTAGATTTCACTTTTATGTTTTCTTCGTTCAATTCCTTTAAAATATATTTTAAAGTATCAATACTTCTTTGTAACACCGAAGTATAGGCAATATCAAAAACAAAATTGTTTTCTTTTAAAACTTTGCCTGCTTTTACAGCCTCTTCGACGCCAATATTCGACAATTGCACATCTGTCCAACCAGTAAATTTGTTTTCTTTATTCCATACACTTTGTCCGTGCCTAACCAATATTAACTTCATAACAAATTGTTTAAAACTGTTGTAAATTCTTCTTGTATTTCTTTTAACCTTTCTTCTGTTTTGGATTCAAATCTAAGTACAATATTTGGACCGGTATTACTTGCCCTTATGAGAGCCCAACTGTCATCAAACTCGATTCTAATTCCATCTATATCATTATATTTATATTTTTTTTCATCGCAGTATTTTTTAACGTTTTCTACTATATCAAATTTATTTTCTTCTGTGACTTGCGCTTTCAATTCTTCTGTTGAATAATATTTGTTAAGGTTTTCTAATAATTCAGATAACTTTTTATTAGAATTTGATAATATTTCTAGTACTCTAAGGCCTGCATAAATTCCATCATCAAATCCCGGAAATTTATCTCTAAACCATACATGACCAGAAAATTCTCCACCAAAAGCATACTTTTCGGTATTTATTTTCATATTCATATATGAATTTCCGGTTCTATACATTGTTTGCTCATATCCAAGTTTATTAAGCTCCTCTATTAATGTTCTACTACATTTAACATCATATATTGCTTTTTTTGGATTAATCGTGTCACTAAGAACTCTATACACAAGAGTTAAATATAAATCAGCCGATAATATATTACCAAGCTCATCTACTATTCCAACTCTATCACAATCTCCATCTACTGAAAATCCAAAATCACTATTTAATTCACAAACTTTATTGCTTAAAGCAATTTGATTGGATTTAACCGCAGGATCTGGCTGATGATTAGGAAAATTTGAATCAGAATCACAATAAAGGTATTCGACATCTACATTAAACATATTTAATACATCTTTTATAATAATTGAACCTGTTCCATTACCACAATCCACAACCAATTTAATTTTTCGATTGCCAAGGGATATACTGTTTTTTATCAAATCAAGATAATCTTGTTTTATATTTACGTTTTCCAAAATGCCTAATTCACTTTTAAAAATCCCTTTATTTGTAAACACTTCGAAATCTCGAATGGATTGACCATACGCATTACCAATTAAATTAAAAGATATTTTAAAGCCATTATATTCTTTTGGATTATGGCTTGCGGTTATCATAATTCCTGATTCTATATTTTTTTTCTTTTTAGCATAGTAATACATTGGAGTTGTCACAAGACCAAGATTAATTACATGTCCTCCGCTTTCTAAAAGTCCTTTTACAAGAGCATCTTTTATCATCGGAGAAGATTCCCTATTATCATATCCTATTATTATAGTTTTATTTTTTATAAAAGAAGCAAAACTTCTGCCAATAGTATATGCAACATTTTCATCTATATCAGTTCCATATATTCCTCTTATATCATATTCCCTAAATATTTTTTTATCAACTTTTACAATGTTCATCTATATCTCCTTATAACCCCATAATATACTAAAAATATTTTTTTATCAACAAATCATAAAAAAATTGAACTTTACTGTAAAAAATAATATACTCTATTTAAGGAGATTTTATGAGTAGCAAAAGAGAAAACTATTTAAATTGGGAAGAATACTTTATGGCGGTTGCAAAGCTTACTGCTTTAAGAAGTAAAGATCCTAGTACACAGGTTGGTGCTTGTATAGTAAGCGCAGACAATCGTATATTATCTGTGGGATATAATGGGGCACCAAATGGTTTTGATGATGATTTATTTCCTTGGGAAAGAAACGGAGAATCAATCAACACGAAATATTTATATGTAGTACACGCAGAAAGAAACGCAATATTAAATTATAGAGGTTCTAGAAAAGAATTTGAAAACGCAAGAATATACGTTGATTTATTCCCGTGTAATGAATGTGCTAAAGAAATAATACAATCTGGTATAAAAGAAGTAATATATTTGTGTGATAAATATGCAGATACTCCAGAAGTAATAGCTTCAAAAAAATTATTTGATATGTGCGGAATAATTTATAGACAAATGGAAGAAAAAAATCACTTTGAATTAACTTTAAGTACAAAACAATAATTTTTAATTTACTTTGAAATGCTTTAGAATTATAATTGTATTAGCGAGGAAAAAATGAATGTTTTTAATGTAGAAATATTTTCTCTTATTATAATTATAATTATTGTGGGCGACTATGTTTTAAAATATAAAAATAATTTTGATGGGAATTCAAACTTATTTTTTGTCATATCTTCAAGTATATTTTTAATATCATTGTTCAATATTTTTATTTCCATGTTGAATATGCCCGTCAAGATTTCTTATGCACTTTTAATTTTAAATTATACTTTAGCAATTGTTCCATCAATTACAATAAATATATATATTAAAAAAAATTATTTGAATGAAAAAAATATTAAAAATAGATCATTATATCTTATAATATTTGGATTTGTATATTTTACTTTAATATTGTATGTTTTTTTATCAGCATACTCTACTGATTTTTATGAATTTCTAAGTATTAAAAATCATTTTGTAAATATGGGTGCAGATAAGTATTTATTACTACTAACTACATTGCCATTCTTAGACATTATCATTAGATTTGTGATTTTTAGCATAAAAGAAAGAAATGTATCTTTAAATGGATTATTTATGGTAGCTATTATTCCTGCAATAGCTATATATTTAGACTTAATATTTGAAAATATAATATTTTTAGGACCATGTTATACTATTTCACTACTAATGTTATATCTTTATAAAAATACACTTACATTAAATATTGATCCATTAACACAAATTTATAATAGAAGAGTACTTGAAAGTGGACAATATCTAAAAATTGCAAACTCAAAAAAGATGGCGTTTTATCTCTTCGATGTCGATAAATTTAAAAACATTAATGATACATATGGTCATAAAGCAGGCGATAAAATATTAAGCGATGTTTCATTTATGTTAAAGTCATCAGTAAGAAAAACGGATTATGTTATAAGATATGGTGGAGATGAATTTTTAATTATAGCGTATATAAAAAATGAAAATGACATAAAAATAATAGTTGATAAAATATATGAGAAAATTAAAAATTATAATAATCATAGTAAAATTTCTGTATCATTAAGTGTAGGGTATGATATATATGAGCCAAAGGAACAAAAGTCTTTAAAACGTTTTATTAATAAAATTGATAATAAAATGTATGATGATAAAGAAAAACATCATAAAAATTGAATATTTAGTATATTAAAAAGTCTTTTTCATAACTTTTATAAAGGAGTTTTATGAAAAAGATTTTTTTTATTTCAATTTTATTATTATTTATAAATACACAAGTAAAAGCCGATATTAATATGCCACCAGTTCAAATAAATTTAATTAAAAACTTTTACTCTGATATTTCTAAAACATATAATAATGGAATTACCACAATAGAATACACAAATAATTTATTGTCAATGGATTTAACTGATAATCAATTAAAATTAATTTTAAGTCAGAAATCAGGAAATGGTTCTAGTAGACTAACATACTATGAAACGCTTAATATATTAGTGACGCCGGTTGAAGGTACCCCATACGAAAGTTTAAAAGAAAAATCCACTTTTTATAGAGCAAATAATGGTGGATCGTGGATAAGCAATACCAGTAGCTTCAATCCTGAAATGAATAATACCGCGGAAATATATAATTTAAACAATAATTTTTGGCCTTGGGGATTTAAAATGGCTTATCGTTTATCAACTGAAGATGCTTTTACAAGCACTGTACCAAATGGTATGGATTTAACAAATAAAACATTAGAACAGCAACTTGCAACTATTTTTGATATCGATTTGGATACTAATCCAAATGGAGTTGTTGACTTATATCCAGAACAATTAACTTTCAAACCATTACCTTCTGGATATACATTTGGAATAAGATTTGATTTTTTAGATAAAAAAACAATACTGATCCAATTGAAACAGAAACAGATGGAGAGTATGATGCTTCATCATTAAAACATTTAGGAACCGAAATTGTAATTATTAAATATAATCGAACCAAAACACAATCAACAAATTTATTAATTCAAAATGAAAAAAATATTAAAAAAGTTTTTAATGCTAAACCATTAATTATTGGTGGAACTATACTTTTGATCGGATTAATTATTACTACAATGTACCTTAAAAAAAACAAAATAACCATTGTAAAATAGAACTATTCAATCTTTTTGAATTGTGATGTATATAATTTAGTATAAAATCCGCCTTTTTCAAGCAATTCTTTATGAGTCCCAACTTCTACTATTTTACCTTTATTTATCACTATTATTTTATCTGAATTTATTATTGTAGAAAGTCTATGTGCAATAACGAAAGATGTTTTTCCTTCTAATAATTTATCCATCGCTTTTTGAATCAAAACTTCTGTTCTTGTATCAACAGAAGATGTTGCTTCATCGAGAATTAATATTTGAGAATTTGTCAAAACTGCCCTCGCAATAGTAATCAATTGTTTTTGTCCAGAAGACAAATTACTTATTTCTTCATCAATAACCATATTATATCCATTTGGTAATGTTTGAATAAAATCATGGGCATATGCCGTTTTAGAAGCTTCAATTACTTCTTGAGTTAGAGCATTTGTATTTGCGTATTTTATATTGTTTAATATCGTATCATTAAATAACCAAGTATCTTGAAGTACCATTCCAAATAGTTTTTTATAATCGGATGGACTTATATTATTTATATCAATCTCATCTATTAAAATCTTTCCTTTATTTAGTTTATAAAATCTCATTAGCAATTTAACAATAGTAGTTTTCCCAGCTCCAGTCGGTCCTACAATTGCAATCTTTTGACCAGGAAAAACTTCTAAATTAAAATCTTTTATAATTAATTTTTCATTGTATCCAAAAGAAATATTATCAAATTTTATATTTCCTTTAATATTTTCTAACAAATAATCATTTTTATAATCATTCTTTTCTTCTTCATTATTTAAAAATTCATCTACTCTTTCAAAAGATGCAACTAACGACTGAAGAGTTGTGGTAATAGAGGTCATTTGTGCAGCTGATTGATTTAACGATTTTGTATATTGAATTAAAGATTGAATATTTCCAACTTTCATCTTACCTTTTATTACAAAATAACCGCCAACTACTGAAATTAAAACATAATTAAGATTTCCAATGAATATCATTATAGGCTGTAAAAGTCCAGAATATAAATTGCTTTTAAAACCATTTTCATATAATTTTTGATTGTTTTTTTCAAACTTGGAAATAAATTTTTCCTCAGCGTTGTATGATTGAATAGTTGCTTGACCAGAAAACATTTCTTCTACATTTCCATTAACTTCTGCCAAATAATCTTGATTATTTTTAAAATATTTTTGAGTTTTTTTGAATACAAAAGATAACCCTATTAATGCAATTGGTAATATTATAATTGATAAAATAGCAAGTAACGGATTTATAATAAACATCATAATTACCACTCCAATAATCGTAGTTAAAAATGTAAAAAAGTTTATTGTCATCTCTTGAAGTCTATCAGTTATATTATCAACATCATTAGTAATTATTGAAATCGTTTCTCCATGCGGATTTAAATCAAAATATTTTGTTGGTAGCTTATGTATTTTCTCACTTATATTTTTTCTTAGTGTGTATGAAACATTTCTTACTATTTTAGAAACAATAAATATTGAAATATATTCAAGAAACGCACAGACTAAATATAAAGAAATTAAAACAATTAATATTTTGTTTAAGCCAAGAAAATCAATGCCTCCAATACCTTTTATCTTATTTAATAGTCCTTCATACAAAAGTGTGGTAGCATCCCCTAAATATTTTGGACCTACTACAGAGAACAAAGTACTAAACACAGTTAATATAATTACTATTATTAAAGAAAATTTATAATTTCCTAAAAATTTAAGTAATTTTTTCAAAGAAGTTGTAAATTTTTTGGCTTTTTCGTTACTATTACGTTTATTCATTATTTTCCCCCAAACATTGAGAAAGTGCAATTTCCCTGTATATGTCACAAGATTTCATTAAATTATCATGTGTATCAAAACCAACTATTTTTCCTCCATCTATTACTAATATTTTATCCAAATTTTTAATTGATCCAATTCTTTGGGAAATAATAAATATTATTTTATCATTTGAAGTTTCAAATAATGAAGATCTTAAATTATAATCAGTTGTAAAATCTAATGCAGAAAAAGAATCATCGAATATCAATATATCCGAATTTTTAGCAATTGCCCTCGCAATTATTAATCTTTGCTTTTGCCCGCCACTTATATTTTTTCCACTTTGAGAAATATAACTATTTATACCTTTTTTCTTCTTATGAATAAAATCATAAGATTGAGAAATTTTCAAAGCTTTAGTTAATAATTTTTCATTCGCCTTCCCACTTAAATTTATATTACTTTTAATAGTACCAGAAAATAATGAGTCTTTTTGAGAAACGTAACTAATATGGTTCCTTAAATCTCTAAGCATAATGTTCTTAATATTAATATCATTCAATTCGATATTTCCACTAGTAACATCATATTGCCTCAATAACAAATTTATTATCGTACTTTTACCTGAACCGGTAGATCCAATTATTCCTATTTTTTCTCCACTATTCACCTTAAAATCTATGTCGTTTAATATATTTTCTTTTGCATCTGGGTATTTAAAATCAACATTATTAAATTTTATATTTTGTATTTTTCCAACTCTTTTAGCATTTGCTTTCTCTTTTAACTTGGTTTTTTTATCAAGTACTTCGCTTATTCTTTTTAATGAAACAAAAGCTCTAGGTATTACTATCGACATTACCGCAATCATTAAGAATGACATAATAACTTGTGTAGAATATGTAATAAGAGCAATTAATTCTCCAACTTGCAGACTACCAGAATCTATTTTAAAAGATCCTACGTAAACCAACAATATACACGTTCCATATAATATTAGCATCACCAACGGAGAAATAAGTCCCATGACTCTATTTAAGAATAAATGGATTTTTGATATTTCTTTATTTACTTTATCAAATCTTTTTTCTTCATATGCTTGATTATTAAATGCTCTTATAACCGGGATTCCAGTTAAAGTTTCTCTTGATACTAAGTTTAACTTATCTATTAATTTTTGAATTAATTTGAATTTAGGTATAACAAATATAAACAAAAATATAGTAAATAGTATTATTACCCCAATTCCAAGAGCGACCGCCCAACTAATATTATACTTTGTTATTTTTATTAATGCCACTATCCCTAAGAGTGGTGCATATAAAGCAATACGCAAAAAAACACTCAGCATATTTTGCACTTGTGTTATATCATTTGTTGTTCTAGTTATTAGTGAAGAAACTGACAACGTATCTATTTCTTCTTTAGAATAATGCATTACTGTATTAACAACTTCGCTTCTTAGAAGTTTTCCAAATCTTGTCCCAAATTTTGTGGAAACATATAAAACCCCTATACTAGCCATTAAGGAAGCTAACGATATAAGAATCATTAAAAATCCCTTTTCTTTTAAATAACTGTTTTGTATGTCAGATAAATCAACTTCTAACAACGTATATTCTTCTTTTACATTACTAACTGCAATATTTTTCAACAAAGTATTATCATATGAAGAATAATATTCGATTATTTGTTCATCAGTTAAAGTATCATCTTCAAGCGTATTATTTCGAATGGTACTTTCAACTATAGACGGCATTAACATCTCTTTTTCTAACATCTCTTTTTCAGAATTACTGATATTATCTAATTCATAATATAGTAAATCAGTGTTGTATTCATAATAATCAAACAAATTAATAGTGGAATACTTATTAATTGCATTTAACCTCTCAAACGAAATATATTTGTATACTGCCCCATCTATACCGCTATTTTGTATTCCATTATCAACTATATTGGAAGTATACTCGGGTAATGTGACATCACATAAGACTTGTGCTGATAAAAAAACAACAAGTATTATAATTTCTATTTTAAAACTTTTTATTATATTAATTATTTTCTTCATACGCCCTCTTTTCAATTATAAAGTTTTATTTTATTGTTGTCAAAACATATAGAAAATTATATAAAATTATGATAAAATTAGTATGAAAATGAGAGAAAAAATGACAAAACAAATTATTAAAAAAAATTGGATATGGATTATTATAATATTATTACTGGTTAGTATTTGTTTTGTAATGCATTTGAATTACGAAAGCGAAATATTAAACTTTAATTTAAAAATAACAGATTTGATTTATAAAAAAATGTTGACTCAAAGAAATATCAATGTATTTAAATATATAACCAGCTTTGGTAGTACCACATGGTATTTAATTTTAATAGTTTGTATTTTATTTTTTATTAAGCCAATTAAAAACGGAATCTATGCTGCTGGTGGGTTAGGACTTGGCGCTTGTATAAATATAATAATTAAAAATGTTATTAGAAAGGGTAGGCCAGCATTCCCATTAATTGAAAAGAGTATTTCATATAGTTTTCCTAGCGGACATGCAATGTGTGCCACTATATTTTATGGTGTGATTTTATATTTTATAATTAAAGAAAGTAGAAATAAATATTTCAAAGTTTTTAGCACTATATTCTTTTTAATATTAATTACTTTAATAAGTTTTTCAAGAATATATTTAGGAGTTCATTACTTTACTGATGTAATAATGGGTATAGTATTTGGTATTATAGTATTAATAATTATCATCAACACTATAAACATAATCGAAAAAAAGAACAATTTAACAGGACTCGTGTTAGAAGGTGGGGGTGCTAGAGGAAGTTATCATGTTGGAGCAATTAAAGCTTTGAATGAACTTGGAATAAAATTTGATGCAGTGGTTGGCACTTCAATCGGTTCTATAAATGGAGCTTTTGTAGCTGGCAAACAATATAAAGAAATGTATAAATTATGGAATACTATCAGTTGCAAAGAAATATTTGATATTGATGACAAATTAATAATTGCATTAAAAACAAAGAAAATTAATAATAAGATTTTAAAAGAAGGATTTAAGCAAACCACAAAAATACTTAGAAATGCTGGGATTGATACAAAAAATTTAAAAAACACATTAAATAAACATTTAAATGAAAAGAAATTAAGAAAAAGCAATATTGATTATGGACTTGTAACATATAATTTAACTGATAACTTACCTATCAAGATTTTTAAAAATGATATTCCTAATAATAAACTAGTTGAATATATAATCGCAAGTTCATACTATCCCGCTTTTAAATTTGAAAAAATTATTGATGATAAAATTTATGTTGATGGCGGAGTAATTGATAGATGTCCAATAGATATGTTACTTCAAAAAAATTATAAACATATATACGTTGTAAAGGCATATCAAAATAATTTAAAAAACATTGATCAAAATATTGTAACAGTAATAAAACCACAAAAAAAATTAGGATCTGTAATACTTTTTGATCAAGAAACAGTAAAGCAAAACATTAAATTGGGATATTATGACACCTTAAAAATAATTGAAAAGTTGGACGGAAACACATATTATTTCAAATATAAAGATACTAAATACTTTATTTCGTTATATTCCACTAAAAATTATAATAAAATTTATAGAAAATATAATACAACTATTAAGAAAAAAACAAAAAAAGAATTTATTATTTTAACATTAGAAAAGGTATTGAAAGAATATAATATAAATATTTTTAAGGTTTATAACATAAATAAAATTATAAAGAAGATGAAAAAAATAATATTAAAAGATGAAAAAAATCAATATTATCAATTTTTTTCATCAATGAGGTAATATGAAAGAAAAAATTAAAATATTTTTTAAAGGAATGATTATTGGAATGGCTATGATAATTCCTGGAGTATCAGGTGGTACTATGGCCATATCAATGGGCTTATATGAACAAATTATAAACACGATTTCACATTTCTTCAAAAATTTCAAAGAAAATATAAAATTTATTGTTAATCTAGGACTTGGTGTGTTGGTATCTTTAATAATTTGTAGTTTGTTATTAAATTACACATTCGAAAAATTTCCAATACCTACTACATTATTCTTTATTGGCTTAATAGTTGGAAGCGTTCCACTGCTATTTAAAAAAGTAAAAGTAAAAAAGACAATTAGTTTTTGTAATATATTATTGATTTTGTTAGGCACTGCAATATTAATTGGTATTTCTTTTTTACAATCTGGAAATGAAGTAGTGCTTGGAGGTTTCAGTTTAATTCAATCTTTAAAACTTATAGGTGTCGGAATCATTTCCGCAGCTACATTAATAATTCCTGGCATTAGTGGGTCGTTTATGTTAATGGTTATGGGTTATTACCAGCCACTATTAAATATAATTACAGAAACTATTAAAATGACTAATTTATCCACTAATTTAGCAATATTGATTCCGTTTGGAATTGGAATAGTCATTGGGGTAATTGCTATAACAAAGATAATTGAATACTTATTAAAAAAATACGAAATTAAAACTTATTATGTAATCATAGGCTTTCTAATTGCATCAATTATCGACGTCTTTTTAAGAATATTTGATTACTCTTCTAACGTTCTTCAAATAATTATTGGAATATTATTTTTTATAATAGGATCTATATTATCTTTAATTGTTTTTAAAAAAGATTGATTTTTATCAGTAAATATAATAATATATATTTACGCAGACATAGTACAATGGTTAGTATGCGACCTTGCCAAGGTTGAGATGCGAGTTCGATTCTCGTTGTTTGCTCCAGTGACGTTTCTGTTCGAACTTTTAAAGTTTGAACTTGAGATACATAT
>CAZGGW010000027.1:0-11200 GCA_964525365.1 uncultured Muribaculaceae bacterium
CTAGCTAATACGCCGCAGGCCCATCTCTAAGCGAAGCTTTAAAGGCTCCTTTAATATTACTATCACATTCGGTATTAGCAGTCGTTTCCAACTGTTGTCCCCAACTTGAAGGCAGATAACCCACGTGTTACTCACCCGTCCGCCACTAAGTGCAGAATCCACATTCCTTATCATTCCATTCTTGAGCAAGCTCTCAAACTTCATTCAAAATTCAGTGGGGCACTTCGTTCGACTTGCATGTCTTAGGCATGCCGCCAGCGTTAATCCTGAGCCAGGATCAAACTCTCAATAAAAAACAATCTATAAAAGAATTGATTTTTTAAGTTTACATCCTAGCTACAAAACTCTCATTTTACTTAGTTTTCAAAGATCATTTTTGTTGCTACTCTCTTGGTTGCCATAATAATATAACAAATCAGAAATCGAATGTCAACAACTTTTTTCACTTTTTTTTACATTTTTTTATGTTTTTCGTAAAAAAAGTGTAAATTTCTAATAAAAAATGAACTTTTTGTACTAAAAATTCATTTTCTATACATTATTATATGACCAAAATTAATTTTAATTACAAATATTTTTATAAATTTTATAATATTTGTCTACTATATTTCTATTAAATGGTCCTACTCTGTTTTTTTTCATTTCAATTAAATTTGAGAGCTCACTTTTCACTATATAATTGATATCTTGTGAATACTTCATTAATTTTCTATGATAATTATATTCATTTTTATCTAATACTTGATATGCCCCGTCTGGAAATATTCTTAAGTCTAAATCATAATCAATATACTTTACAACTCTGTTATCAAGCACAAATGGACTTGCAATATTACAATAATAGAACAATCCTACTTTTTTAAATTGGGCAATTACATTAAACCAATTACTAAAATAGAAAAACATAATAGCTGGTTCTTTAGTATGCCAAGTTCTACCATCCTTTTTAGTAACAAGAACATTGTTATTGCCAAGTACTAAATATTCTTTAGTGATATCAAGTACAATTGCTTCATCCCATGTTTTATAAATTTCTCCATTATGTTTGTAACAATGAATCATTAGTGAGTCTCCAATTTCTATATTCATTGGACACCTCTTTCATGCACTAATTATATCATTATTATTGTAATTTGTAAAATCAATATATAATTACTATAACTCCTTTATATATGAATATACTTTCCTCACTTGGATATATATCCAAGTGTTTTGCCCTACATATATTTAATATTTCATTCACGAGAAGATCGTTATCTTTTTTTTCTAATAAAGTAGCATTTATTCCCATCACATTGAGTGCATCAATTATATCCGGAGGAAAATATGTAAAATTAGATGTTAATCCCACAGTTTCAACATACGCTTTTGATTTAGTATAAAATGTTTTATTATTATTATTTGTTAAATAGAAGAAATAAGTTTTTTCATCCCCCAACTCGGTGTACCCATCAAGACTTTCAACCCTTATCTGTAACCTATTAACAAAATAAAATGCTGCTTCACTGGATCTTTTTGCCATAAAAGACGCTTTATTAGAATTAATAGCAAAGCTGAAAATAATTATTATTGTAATAGCTACACTAATCTTAACTACAACATCATTGAATTTTTTATTTCCTTTTATTTTAATATCAGAAATAGTTGTTAAAAACAATAATATGCTTCCTGTATACATAATAACATATGGAATATTCGTTATAGAGTGAAAAAATTGAGATGGTTTTAAAAATCTTAACGCTTCTGGCGCGATTAACAACAATATAAAAAGTAATAAATATATTGATTTTTTTATTCCTTTTCCTTTAAATATAATAATTAAAGCAGTAAAAATAGTAATTACGATCATTGTTATGTGAATTATGGTAGAAAAAAACGCTATTGTATGAATAGAAAAAGTAATTTTTAAACTTGAAGAAAAATGCTCAATTATATTAGCAAAATCAATTTTAAACATGCTACTAGCATACTGATAATCACTCATTTTAATATTGAAAATGAATGTCGTTAATTTTGTCATAATAACATAGACGAAACATCCAAGTAAAAACAAAACAATGCATTTTAAAATCATCATAAAGTATTCTTTTAATTTATTGCTATTATTTAACATTAATTGTCTGATAAATAGTAATAACATTAGTACTATTATAAAAGGCAAAAAGCTTTGATAAACGGATATACTAAAAGCTATTAAGAATGAAGAAAAAAAGTATTCATACCAAAATTTTGACTTATACAAGCAATACACTGAATATATAGCCACAAAATATCCTATACCTATTGAAAATTGCCACGATCCATATGCATAAGCAATAGCATTAACGGGAAAGCCTATCATAATCATACCAATTAATACTTGATACAATTTGTTTTCTACTTTTAATAGTTTACATAAATATATAGTGGCTAGACTAAATAGGCAAGCATTGAGAATCAAATCAAATATAGGGATAGGATAATACCCCGATATCAATCCAAGCAATGCCCATCCCCATCTTCCAACTGATAAGTATAAAGAAAAGCCAGCTTGTCCATCTTCTAAAAGCAAATCCTTTATACCATCATTGTTTATGGAGCCACTAAATGCAAAATATCCAAATATTAGTATAGTGTAGCAAAATAAAATCACCAACACTTTTTTATTATCTTCCCAAAATTTAATTAAATTATTTTTCATATTTACCTCATCTTTATATTAAAATATTGATTTAAGAAAATCAACTACTATATTTATTTTGTCATAAGTTAAAAATACAAATTCTTCACTAGTTTGAAACATAAGTATAAAAAATATAATTAGTGGTATTAACCATTTAACGTATTTTTTATCAAATGACTTTATAACGACGTCACTATATTTATAGCACATAAAGAACGCCAACATAGTAATACAATTAGTTATTGATGTTACCCATCTTCCATAATCAGAACCTATAAAAAACAACACCAAAGTAGCAAAACAAGACAAAATCAATAAAACATATACTAATTTATTATGAATCTTTTTATACACAGGGATAAATATTATTTTAAGTAATGCAAAGAAATATAATCCAAAACTAACAATCGCATAGGTATAATTAACAATTCCATAACTGGGAGCCATTTGAGTTCTAACAAACTTTGCTATACTGGCTAATGGCCAATAATAAACATCATGTACAAGTACAGAACTCACTTCAAAATCCGTATATTGTTGAAGATATGCCGTGTGTTCTATATAATTATTAAATCCGGTATTCTTTCCGAAAAAAAATATTAAGAAAAAAATCGCGCATAACACAATAAAATTTAACAAACCATACTTAAAACTTTTTTTATCTTTATTTTCGTAGGCATTAAAACATAATAGCAAGCATATCATAGGAGCATAATAGAATAAATAATTTTCGTGTATTAGCATAGACATTAGAGTAATAATTGGAACTATCCACAAATATTTATTTTTGTTTATAATTATTAAAGTAATTATAGCATTTAAAAAGAGAAAATAATCATATCTCCCGGCTTGTCCGTTTTTAAACATATATAAAAAGGATACACTATTAAATACAAACAAAAAACATAACACTACTATTCTTTTATCATTTTTCATTTTTTTTATAATTATTTGTAGCAAATACGAAACAGTAGTAAAACAAATCATCGTAGATGTTATAACGACGCCAATTATTTTTTTATAAGTTACATTTCTAAAAAACATTTTTAATAATGTACCCACTAAACCCCTGGATATAAAACCATTAGAATAATTTATTTGATATGCTGTTGGGGTGTAGTAATTATTAAAAATATAATTACATCTATAGGTAGAATATAAAACTGTTACAACAAATAACAAGAAGAAAATAATAAACCATGTGTTATCTTTTAAAAATTTACAAACTTTTTTCATGTCTTTCAGTAAACTCCTTTATTAAATAATTATATTTTCCTAAATTAATGTTTATAATGGCACGTATTCTTTCTTTTGAAAATAATGTTCCTTGAGTAATTAATTTTATCTTTTCATAATACTCTTGCAAACTTTCGTCTTCTATATTATTGATTCCAGTTGAAACCGTTTCTAAATACCCCTCGGGCAAGACTCTATTAATGTGACCTATCCTGGTTATTTCCTTTGACGTTGACGGCATTCTCGACAAAAACGCATCAGATAAAGCCAAAATATCAACTATAATACAATCTTCACAATAGTATCCAGCAAATCCAATCCAACCATAGTAATATACATTTTTACCATAAACCTGAGAAAGACACTTGGTATTTTTTATCACCTTATCTGAGCCAACTGCTATTAAAGAGGTTTTTTTAAAATAACCGCCTTGCTCATCTTCAACGCCAAAAACCATTTTGTTAACCACCTTGTCGTAATTATAATTATAATAAAACATATAAATACAGGAAATCATACAAATTATAAAAATCCCAGTGTAAGCTAATATATCCATTTTAAATTTTATAATTTTTATTTGAGAACACAAAATACATAGTGCAAAATATAATGGAGTTAAAAATCTTCCTAGCATAAAATCTCCTCCAACATAAATTATATAAAGTAAAGAAAGCAACGGACCGATTAGTAGTAATTTAATTGTTTTATTTTTTTGAACAAGTATTGTAGTGATCATAAGTATAATAAATATTATTGTGAATTTGTCAAGTATAAATACACCTCTTAAATAATTTAATCCATTTATAATATATTTTAGTGTAGCTATTCCAGTTCCAATTTTAGCATATGCAGTATTGGGAAATAAAAAACCATAATATAACAAAGAAAAGCATTCCCAAATTATAAATGGGGATAATCCCAAAATAAAAGGAAATATTAATTTTGATATTTTAATATTCTTTCTTTTCTCCATCAAAACATATATTAATGATGGTATAACTATTAATATAGAATCGAGCCTATTCAGCAAAACAAAGCCAACAGTTAAAAATAAAATAGTCATTTTTTTTATGGTCAACTCATTTTTATCAAACACTTGATAAAAAAATATTGATAAAAGTAAAAACGTAAGAGAATTTTCAAGCCCAGAAGTTGAATAAGCTATAAAAGACTTACTCAACATTAAAAATAAAAGAAGAAGAAAAGAAATATAATCGTTTTTGGATATTTTAAATATTAAAATATAAACTGCTACAGTCGTACAAATAATGTTTAAAAAAATAGATGTGAAATATACTTCATTAGTCACTTTATATAATATGCTCATGATTAAGACCATCAACGGATTAGTATATGTCCAAACACGTTCGTTTATATTCCATCTAAGTCCATTACCTTCTACAAAATTTTTTACTACTCTAAATGAAATATATGCATCATCGCAAAGCCATGCATTAATTATAATATTAATAACTAACAAAACAAAAACAATAATTAATATTTTTCTTTGTAAAGATAATTTTTTGATTTTATTAAAAAAGTTTCTAAGCTTCTTCATTTATACTCCTTTAAAAGAATATTTTAGCTAATTTTAATATTCCTTGTTTCCATGGTACTCTATGTGATACTCCACTTTTACCTTTAAACTCACTCAGATTTTTTACGTACCAATCATAATTTCTTAAAAGAGCATCTTTATTAGAATATTTAGGATTAAATCCTAGTTGTTTTTGTGCTTTTTCAATAGAGACAAACGAATCTGTTGAGGCAGTTTCATATACCCATTTATATAATGGCGATAAATGTAAAAGTTCTAAAAATCTAAGAGTTGCAATCATTGGGCCGGCTGGAAAGCATTTCATTTTCTTTCCGAATCCTGCTTTGTCTAGAACTACTTGGTAATCTTCTTTCATAGTCGTAAATTCTTTAGCACCAATATTAAATGTATCATTCACTTTTTTCTTATCTAACGTCATACATAAATATATTGATGTACATAAATCTTCTACATCTAGAAATTGATATTTATTTTTACCATTTCCAATTAACGGGAATCCATGGCCAGTTTTTGCCCAATCATAGAATAATGCAAAAACCCCGAGTCTTTCTGGACCAATAAATGATTTGGGTCTTATTATTGAAACACACAACCCTTTCTTTCTATAATTTATACACACTTTTTCAGCATCTATTTTTGCTTTTCCATATGGACCTACTCCATCTAATTTATCAGTTTCAACAAGTGGATGATGATCTGGTATTCCATAAACAGCTGTCGAAGAAATTTGTATAAATCTTTTTACTTTTTCTTTATAAGCTGCATCCACAACATTTCTACTACCATCAATATCTGTAGAAAATATATCTTCTTTTTTATATAAAGGTAATGCAGCAGCACAATGAACCACATAATCACATCCTTGTGTGCATTTATTAACCAACTTTTTATCTCTTATGTCCCCCACTATACTTTCTATTTTATCCTTACAATCTTCATAATCAAACGGTACTATATCTAATGATATTATATCGTATCCTTTCTTCAATAAAAATCTTATTAAATTAATTCCCAAGAATCCACTTCCTCCTGTTACAAAAACTTTTTTCTTATTTTCCATATTACTACCTTCCAATCATTATAATTTTACTACAATATCTTTTACATTTCTATCTTTAAACGCAAATATTTTAACAAATATAAAAGTTATTGGAATTCCAAGTAATGCCGCAGATGCATAAATTAATATCTTATTTATTTTTAATATATCTATAAACACATAAACAAAACTAAACAAAATTACAAAGTTAGGTATATAAGAAATAATAAATTTTATGAAATCTTTTATATTTATTTTTCGCTTAAATATTAACTTTATATTACAATAATATGATACAAATAAACTAAATGTGTATCCACATACATATGATAATATTGGATTTATATAAGTTGATATAATTAATGAACACATAAAGTTAGTAAGTGTCCCAATACCACCACAAAATACAAATAAAACAAAATCTTTATTTATAAAAAAACTTAACTTGCTTTTTTTAAATTTATAATCTTTTGTATATTTTATTATTTTATTTCCTTTTACAACAAATCCACACGTAGCATACTCTATAATTGATTTATCTGTAGGCGAATCTCCATAAGATTCCTTTGGAATGACTTTATAACATTTTTTGTATCTATTTACTTTTTCTTCACCTCTACAATTAGTACCATCTATTTTCCCAGTATTCCGATTATATGTAGTAGCAATAACATTCCTTATATTTAAATATTTACAAAACTTTTCTATCCACAAATCATAAGAAGCGCTTATCACAATATCCTTTGGAGTGTTTTTATACCATGTCTTTATTTTATAAATATGTGCTTCAACAAAATCTTCAATATATATATCTAAATCTTTTATCTTATACAAAAAAGAAAAAACTGTAGACTTAAATTCTTCGAAAGTACACATACCAAATATATATTTTATAAAAACAAAAAAACTTTTTAATAAACTAATAATTACTAAAAAAGGTTTCTTTTTAAAACTGTATTTTATTAAATCAACTCCACTATCCCCTTTGTAAATTGTATTATCAAAATCATATACTATCATTACTACCTCATTATATATATTAACATAACTCCATATATTAAGCAAAGTACAACCAATGTTTTATCTTTCAAAAGAACTTCTGTTGGATCTCCATCGGATTCTTTTTCAATTAATAATAAATACTTTATCATTATAATAAATACAACCGGAATAGTAAAAACTAAAAACCTAAGATTTTGATTTACAGCCCAAAGCGAATAAAACAAAAACGTTGATGTAACACTAACATACATAAATTTGTCTAAAAATCCTTCATTATATTTATTTAAAACTTTTCTAGTTTTGCTATAATCTCTAATTTCATTTCTTCTTTTACCAAGAGATAAGAAAAATGCACCAGACATTATTGTTAGATACAACCAATATGAAACACGCACATCAATAATTTGTGCCCCGTAATAAATTCTCAAAATATAAAAACATACCAAAAAGAATACATCAAAAATTGGTAAGTTTTTAACATATAAACTATATATAATATTTGAAATCAAATATAAAAGTAACAGTAAAGGAGTAAACAAATCATTTGCCTTAGATAAATAATTAATATATAAAGATAAGAAAAAAAGTATTACGCAAACCAAAACAGCAGCATCTACACTTATCTCACCACTAGCAATAGGCCTATGTTTCTTAGTATTGTGTAATTTATCTTTGTTTTTATCTACAATGTCATTAATTATATATACAACAGAAGCCATCAAAGAAAAAGCAATAAATCCGTATAGAACACTAATAAAGTTTTTAGTAAACAACCCATGAGTAAATATCAAAGGCATAAAAATCAATAAATTCTTTATATAATGTTTTACGCGCATTAATTTTATTAATATTTTAATTTTCTTCATATTACTTCCCCCAATTTAATTATATAAAAAAAGAACAAATCTTTCAATCTATTCTTTAGCAACTTCTAATGCTTTATTAAGTATCAAATCTTCTTTATCAGAACTTTCAGTTATTTCAATATCAGGCGTAATTCCAATTTCATTTACTTCGTTTCCATTTGGTGTTAACCAATATGCTGTTGTATATTTTATCATTGCTCCACTGCTCAATGTTTCGGTTTCTTGGATAGATCCCTTTCCATAACTTTTAATTCCAACAAGTGTAGCTCCATAGCTTTCTTTTAATGCTGCAGCAAGTATCTCAGATGCACTTGCACTACCTCCATTTGTCGCTACTACTATTTTATAATCTTTTGTATCTGCATACTTTGCTCTATATGTTGTTATTTTATTGTTTCTATCTTTTAATTTATAAATTACATCATCTTTTTTTAAAAAATACTCTGCGATATCAACTGCAGTACTTAAATAACCACCTGTGTTATTTCTGACATCAATAACTAAACTTTTCATGCCTTGTTTTTCTAAATCTTCTAATGCATCTTTAAATTGTTTCGCTGTATTAGCAGCAAAAGTTGAAATATAAATATACCCTACAGAATCATACATTTTACTTGTTATACTTGGTATTTCCACATGACTAAGAATAAGTGTTGTAGCATATTCTTTATCATCTCTTTTATATTTTATTTCAATTTCTGTCTTGCCTGTATTTTTAATAAGATTTGAAACATATGAAGCGGTTTGACCTTTCATGTCTTCTTTATTTATTTCAATGATCTCATCTCCGGCTTGCAAGCCAGCTTTTGAAGCAGGTGTATTATCAAACACATTTACTATTAAAACATAATCAAGTTCACTAGAACTAGTTATTTCAACTCCAATACCTTCATATTCCCCAGTTAATATTTCCGTTAAAGCAGTTGTTTCATCGACTGGTAAATAACTAGTATAAGTATCTTCTAAAAAATTAAACATCCCTTCGATAGCGGCATTTATTAATTTTTCTTCATCTACCTTTTCAACATAACTTCCAAGTATGTTTTGATAAGCTTCTACAAATTCATTTAAATGATCTTTTTCTTCATTATTTTTATTAAATTCTGCATTTATTTTTTCATAATTACTATATATTAAAAAACCACTTGCGATACTAACAATAAAGCCAGTTACTATTACAATAATTATTACTTCAGCCAAACTAAAAGATGCACTTTTATTATTGTCTTCTTTTTTAGATCTTAATGGTTTCCTTATAATTCTTTTTACTTTTTTATCTTTTTCTTCTTTTAATGGAGTCTTTTTTACTTCTTTTTTCTTCATTATCTCATCTCCTACATTATTCATAATAACATATTCAATCATAAAATTAAATCTTTATTAAAAATTTTTCACTTATTTTACAAAAAAACACCTAACTAATTGTTAAATGTTTTTTGATTTTTATACTAGTTCTAATCTTACGATTAAAGCGTCGTCGCCTTTTCTTTCTTTTAACTTAATTATTCTAATATATCCGCCATTTCTATCTTTATAATTTGGTGCGATTTCATCAAATAACTTCTTTACTAAATCCTTATCGTTATTTAAAAATGCTAATGCTTTTCTTCTTGATACTAAGTCACCTTTTTTGCCATAAGTAATCATTTTATCAACAAATTTTCTTACTTCTTTTGCTCTTTCATCAGTTGTGTTAACATGGCCACATTCAATAACTGTTTTAGTAAGACCAGAAAGAATACTTCTTCTTACTCTAGTTTCTCTATTTAATTTTCTATATAACGTCATCTTTCCTCCTAGTCTTGATCATGGAACTTAAGCCCCATGTCCTGTATTTTTTCTATTACTTCTTTTAATGACTTTTTCCCTAAATTTCTAATTTTCATCATTTCATTTTCAGTCATTGCTGTTAAATCTTGTAATGTATGCAGTCCAGCTCTCTTAAGACAATTATAAGCTCTTACTGATAAATCCAATTCTTCTACTGGAGTTTCAAGAGTCTTAACAATAGGATCTTCTTCTTTATCAGCAAGCATTCCAGAAACATTTGATATCTCGTTTAATGATGCTAATATTTCAAAATGTTCTATTAATATACGACTTGCAAGTGCTATTGATTCTTGTGGAGTTATACTTCCATTAGTTTCAACATTTAATGTTAACTTATCATAATTTTCACTTTGTCCTACACGAGCATTTTCTACTTCATAACTTATTCTTTCAATAGGGCTATAAAGCGAATCAATCGCTATTGTACCAACTTCTACACTTTTAAGCATTTTAGCGTTATCTTTTGCATCAACATAACCTCTTCCGCTTGTAACGGTCATTGTCATATCAATACTTCCACCTTTTGATAAAGTACAAATTAATAAGTCTTTATTAATTATTTCAACTTCAGCATTTGGTTCTATATCACTAGCGTGTACTTCACCTTCTTTAGTTACTTTCAAATGAAGTATTTGTGATTCTTCTGAAAATTTCTTTAATACAAGTCCCTTTAAATTAAGAATTATTTCAGTTACATCCTCAACTATTCCATCAATTTTTTGAAACTCATGCATCACGCCTTCAATTCTAATTGAAGAAATTGCTGAACCTGGTAAATTAGATAACATAACTCTTCTTAATGCATTTCCTAAAGTAGTTCCGAATCCTCTTTCAAGCGGTTCTAATTCGAATTTTCCGAAAAATTTACTTTCATCGTATTCTGCAACTTTATATTCTGGTTTTTCAAATCTTAACATAATAATTTCTCCTTTCCTATATACGTCTTCTCTTAGGTGGTCTACATCCATTATGTGGAATTGGTGTTACATCAGTTATTTCTGTTATTT
>CAZGGW010000028.1:0-11101 GCA_964525365.1 uncultured Muribaculaceae bacterium
TCCGGTTGTTTTAATATATTGGTTTTTCCACTAAAATGTACGCTTTTATCATCTGTAAAATTGCTTAAAGCCTCATAAAATGCATTATATAGCACTTCATAATTCTTTACATAATTTGAGATTATAGGCTTAATATCGTATTCAAGTCTTTGCCCCACTTCATCTAATGGAGTTCCTACAAGCATTTTATTAAGAAGCTCAGTGGTCTTACTTATTTCATTTAAATCCACATATTTTTCTAATTTCATTTGTTTGTTTTCAACGTGGCCTTTATCAGTTATTACAATAGCAATTATATTGTTTTCACTAATAGGTACTACTTCTACTTTTTTTAAACAATTATCTTTAGAAGAACTTCCTAAAACAACCGAAGTATAATTTGTAATGTCTGCGATTATTTCTAAACTTTTATTAATCGCATCGTTTAAATTTAATTCTTTATTAGAAAATATAGTTTGTAATTTTAACATATCTTCACCAGAAATATTTTTAGGTTCCATTAGATTATCTACATAATATCTATATCCTTTTTCAGATGGAACACGTCCTGAAGAAATATGTGTCTTTTCTAAATATCCCATATTTTCTAACGATGCCATTTCATTTCTAATAGTCGCAGAAGAACATTTAAACTTTTTACATAATTTTTTGCTACCTATCGGTCTTGCACTTTTTATGTATTCTTCTACAATATTCTTTAAAATATCATTACTCCTACTATCAAGCATACATTTTTTCCTTTCAAGCACTCCTTTTCCACAAGTGCTAATTTCATTATATTATTATATTCTGGCATTGTCAAGATATGAGTGCTAATTTTTTTCTTTTTTTACACAAATAAAAAAAGATTATATTTTATAACCTTTAATCAACGTATTTTTCAATATTTGTAGGAACTTTATCTTCTTTTATCATATTTATAATCTTTTGTTCTTTTTCTTCACTTACTTCTTTTCCTGTCATGTTACTGATATCACGTATTATTTCTCTTAAAGTTTTTTCGTCTTTAAAGTTTCCACTTTGTAATCGTCTAGCAAGACCTATAATCGTTTCCTTATCAACATTAGTTTTCTTTTCTATTTTTTCAAAAATATCGTCTGTCACATTTCCTCCTAAAGTATTATATGACAGCTATTAAAATTAGTTATTCGCCTTTGTTTTTAAAATATAATTTTATAGGTGTTCCATCAAAATCTATGTTTTTTCTTATTTGATTTTCTAAATATCTTTCATAAGAAAAGTGCACAAGTTTTTTAGAATTTACTTCAATATTAAATCTAGGTGGTTTTATTCCGGTTTGAGCACAAAAATATATTTTTAATTTTCTACCTTGATAAGCAGCAGGCGGATTTTCTATATATGCTTCTCTTATTATATCATTTATTATACTTGTTTTTATTTGTTTGATAGTCGCTTCATATGAAGATAAAATCTCCGGCATCAAAGTATGAATTCTTTTTTTTGTCTTAGCACTTAGAAATACTATTTTAGCATATGGCATAAATTGAAAATTATTAGATATGTCTTTTTTCCATTTTTTCATATCCGCATCTTTTTCTTCTATCATGTCCCACTTGTTAACAACTATTACAATCGGTTTTCCAGATTCAATAGCATAGCCTGCGATATGTTTATCATGTTCCACTATTCCTTCAACTGCATCAAGTACTAAAACACAAACATCACTTCTGTCAATTGCTTTCATACTTCTTATAAGGCTATACTTTTCAACGGTTTCAAATATTCTGCCTTTCTTTCTAAGACCAGCAGTATCTATCAAAATGTATTTACATTTATTATATGTAAATTCTGTGTCTATAGCATCTCGCGTTGTTCCTGATATATCAGACACAATTACCCTTTCTTCTCCAAGAAGAGCATTTACCAAACTACTTTTACCAGTATTAGGTCTTCCAATAAAACTGAACTTAAGCATGTCTTCATTTTCTTCTTCTGTATAATCAAATCCCTCTAACACCTTATCCATCAATTCTTCGATTCCCATATTATGTTCAGCGCTTACCCCAAAGTATTCTTCAAATCCAAGAACATAAAAATCATATAGATTATCTGATCCTTTTTTATTATCAATTTTATTAATAGCTACTATTACTTTTTTCTTACTCTTTTTTAACATATCTCTAATAGCTATGTCGTTTGACGTTATTCCTTCTTTTGAATCAACCACAAAAATAATAATATCGCTTTCTTCAATTGCGAGGGATACTTGCATTTTTATGTTATCATCAAAATAATTGTTTTCTAGAGTAATACCTCCGGTATCAATTAAATAAAATGTTTTACCCATTTTTTCACACTTCGCGTATATTCTATCTCTAGTAACTCCAGGCAAATCCTCTATAATGGATATTTGTTTTCCAGCAATTCTATTAAATAAAGTACTTTTTCCACTATTAGGTCTTCCGACCAAACAAACTGTAGGTGCTTTCATATTATCAACCCATATAACTTTCTATAATTTCATATATTCTATCTCTACCATATTTTGATATAGAAGAAAAATTAACTATTTCATCTCCTAAAGCAACATCAATAGCGGATTTAATTAATGCATCTTGTTTAGCTTTACCTGATTTTCCCATCTTATCGTATTTAGTAGCAACTATAGTTACTGGTAAATTATAATATTTTAGAAAATCATACATGATTAAATCATTTTCTGTTGGTTTATGTCTATAGTCAATTAACATAAATACATGTTTTAAATTTTTCCTTGTTTTTAAATACTCTTCAATCATTTTCCCGAATTTTGCTTGTTGTTTTTTAGAAACAGATGCAAATCCATAACCAGGTACATCAACAATAAAAAAATTATTATTTAATTTATAAAAATTAAGTGTCTGTGTTTTACCTGGCTTTGCAGATGTTCTTGCCAAATTCTTTCTATTAGTTATAGCATTTATAAAACTACTTTTACCAACATTACTTCTTCCAACAATTAAAAATTCATTTAATTCATCTTCAGGATATTGGCTAACTCTAACCGCCACTATAGGTTCATTTGCTTCTATTATTTCCATTTCATCACCTTTTTTTCTATGAACTATTATACTAAATATTACGATAAAAGGCAAGAATACTAAATCTTTGATAGTGTAAAATGTTTTTAGGTTGAAGGTAATAAAAAAGATTAATACCTTCATGATATAATTATTCTATAAGAATAAACGCAAATATTTGGAGGTATCAATCTATGAATATAATACAAGATTTAATTGAAAAAGTGAAGAAAAATTTTGATCTTTTTGTTTGTGCTAAAATATGTGAAGAATCATCTCACTCATCTTATGCTAAGGCCGGAAGAACTGTTTCTGAACTTATTGGTAAAAGACTTAAATTCAATGATGATGCTAATAAATATTTAATAAATAGAGCTACGGCAAGAAATATTGTTATGAATTTTCCTATTCCTAATATTAAATATGAAGAAAAGAAAGATGTGAGTATTCTCTATGTTATGTTAGATGAAAAGTTCGTCCCTTTTCAATTCAATGACAATAAAGATCATATGATTAAAGCTGCGGTTGTTTTTGAAGATGTTGAAAGCGTATACAAATATAAGAAAAAAAATACTTCAAAAGATAGATATAAACTTTTAGGTAAAAGAGTTTTTGGTTCAATTGATAATAATTTGACTACTGAAGTTTCAAATTATATTTACTACACTTATAATACTGATAATATAAAAGAAATTGTATTTATGGGGGACTGCGCTAAATGGATTACTTCTTTTCTAAAAATTTTTAGATTCCATAAAAATTTAAAAATAACTTTTTCTATTGATGGCTATCATTACGCTCAAGCATTACAACATATTTGTACTCAAAAATATTCAAATATATATTTGAAATCGCTTAAACAAGTTATCAAAGAAAATAATGTAGAATCTTTCACTAATTTATGTAATTCAATTATTGAATTAGAGCCTTCTAGAAAAGAAACCATTGAAGACAAAATGAATTATATTCTCAACAATTGGAAATATATACTAAATTATTATAATAAAGTAGATATGAAATGTTCTATGGAAAGTAATATATCACATTGTTTTGCTGATATATTTACTTCTAGACCAAGAGCTTATTCACGAAAAGGATTAAAACAACTTTTAAAACTTAGATTATTAAAAATTAATGGATATGATATTCAAAAAATATACTTTAACGTAATTAAAAAAGAATATGAAGATAATGTAATAGATACTTCAACATTCCATCCATATGATAGTGTTACACCATACATTGATCAAAGCTGGATATCACGGTGTTTCAATTAAATTCTTTGTTATTGTTAGTAAATTATAATATGTGTTTAAAAACTCCTCAATGAGGATTGAAAATTAGGGTTACTCGGTTGACCAGTTTTTAAATACATATTTTTTGTATATCTAATAATTACAGCGAATAAAAATAAACATTTATATTCGTTTAATCTTAAAAAACTATATTTTTATAACTTTTTTCACTTTTTACCTAAAAATTCTTTACACTAACCCATTTCTGAAAAACTCATAAAAAAAAGAAGATTTCTCTTCTTAATTATTAATTGTTTATTTTTTAAATGTTGGTGATTTAAAACTATTTGATTTAGAATTTTTTATAGCGATAAATATAACACCAGCTATTATTATTAAAATTGATACTATTGCGATAATTGTTTTTACCATTTTACCGCTATCGGTAGACTGAGCCACATCTTTTGTAATATTTACTTTATACTCATTGACTTCTCCATTTTGAGCGGTTATTCTTATTAAAACAACACTGCCATTTTGTAAATTTTGATTTCCAGAAACAGTTACAAAAGCATTTGTATCTTCAGTTGTTACAGATATATCTAAACTTTTTTCTTCTTCTCCTAATGTAACCGCATACGTTTTTACATTTGTATCAAAATTTATGGAATGATTAGTAATAGAAATGCCAGTTACATTATTATTAGAGGATAACTCACTTACACCTTCTTTTGCTCTTACTATAGTAAGTGTATATGTCTTAGTTTTTTTGTTTTCAGCAGTTACAACTAATTTAACTACATTTTCTCCAACTTTTAATTTTTTTGTACCAGTACCAGTCACTTTAGAAGTATCTGAATCAGTTGTTGCATCAATAGTAATACTTTCAATTTCATTTAGTACATTTACAGTGTATTTTTCAGTAGTTTTTGAAAACACTAATGTACCATTACTCAATATTATTTCAGAAAGATAATTATTAGTATCTCTATCATCTTCTCTAGTAATGTTTATCGTATAAGTTTTTTCACTTCCTGATTCCGATTTTGCCTTTACCAATACTTTATTTACTCCATAATTTAAGCTTACACTTCTTGGACCATATCCACTCACATATGAAGATGATTGTCCATTTAAAGTTGAACTTATAGTTACGGTTTTAATTGACGAAGATACACTTGCTGTATATGAAGTCGTAGAAGAGTTAAAACCAGGACTTAGTGTACCTGCGCTTAAACTCAAAGAGGCAAGCGTATTTATTGTTTCTCTGTTATCTATTCTAGTTATAACAATTGTATACGTTTTTGTACTACCAGACTCTGATTTCACTTTTACTAACACTGTATTTTTACCATAATTTAATTTTACTGTTCTTGGACCATATCCACTTACATATGAGGATGCTGAATCCGTCTTAGCTGCTACTATAACAGCTGAAGAAGCATCAACGCTTGCTGTGTATGAAGTCGTAGAAGAATTGAATGTGGGTGACATTGTGACTCCAGTTATAGATAGAGAATCCAATGTATTTATTGTTGAATTAACATGAGGTGCTTCAACAGTAAAATTCACTTTATTACTAGAGACATTTCCGTAAGTATTTCCTTCTGAATCAGATGCTTTACATGAAGTAATTTGTAAAGATGTAGTAGTACCAGCAGTAGATGGCATTGTTAACACTACATTAGCTAAATCAGTTGATCCTGTAACAGCAGCACTTCGTCTTAGTATGATTTTACTAGAGTTTCCTTCACTTTGAAAACTATTTAAAGCACTAATACTCTTGTAAGTAGCACCTACTAAAGAAATGCTGCCTTGTATTCCTTGTAAATCTGCTCCTGTAAATGTTGCAGATATTTTACAAGTAACAGTTGATCCTGTTAAAGGGGTTAGATCACTACATGACACAGAACAATTTAAAGTTGCTGCGCTTAATTTTGTAGTGATCCCCATTAACACAATTATAGAAAACATCATTAATATTTTTTTTATTTTCATTTTTCCCTCCTAATTAGAACCTTCCACGCTTAGTATATGGTTAACAATTTTTACAATATCTCCTATATCTATATCATCATCTTTATTTATATCTGCCGCTAGCACATAAGGTAATTTAACTATCTTTTTCGTTTCAAGTATATGATTAACTATACAAATTATGTCACCGATATCCTGATATCCATCTCCCGAAACGTCGCCAACTATTACTACAGTATATGAATTAGAAGTTATTTCATTTTCAATTTGTAAATGGCTACCAGTTCCAATAACTCCATCTTTCTTTATTTCATTACCATTATAGGTAAATAATTTATATAGTTGATCTTCAGCAGCATAAGAAGTTATATTTAATCCTTCTTTTGTAGAAATCAATAATTCTTGATTATAATCATCTAATTTTGAGAAATTAGTAATGGTTGTAGGTAATACAGTAATTGTTGAAGGGGTTTTAAATATCTGTAATATAATACCATCAGCTGTCATTTCCCAATCAGATTCAAAGTCAAATCCAGCAAAACTAGCTTCGGATAAAGATTCTTCATTTGTTAATTGCTCCGGAAATTCATCAATCATAGTAGTAGATAAATCTCCTATAATAAATGGATCATTTTTAGTTCCACTTCCTGAATAGTAAGGGGTATCTTCAACCAATGTTATTACGGGTCTTACACCAAGTTCTTCAGTAACATAATTAACTTTTTCAAGACCACTTTCAGGATCAACAGAATACACTATTGCAGCATTTTCTGTTTCTTGAGGAGCTTCAATACCAAACTCTGCATATTTTTTAGGAGTCATAGTCCAATATGGAGACCCTGTATTTAAATAACTATTACTTCCAGCAGCTACACCTCCATATACTGCTTCATCTGCAGTTATTAAGCCTGCGTACAAAGAAAACTTATCACTTGTATATGAAGTTGTTAGCAATGGCATTATTATAGGATTACCAGCAAAGCCACTTCCCTCTAGTCTTACTAAACCCGCATAAGTAGTAAGTGCTGGATATTCGTTCTCATCTACAACTGGTTCATTTCTATCATTTATATAGTTTTCTTTATATATATATGTTTTTAAACTTTCTTTATTTGTTTCATACCAAGAATCAACAATACTTTTTATTACACTGTCATTTGTATTGGTATAAATTTCTTCTCCAGCAGTGCCATATTGATATCCAACATATATTTTATCATTATATGCACTATTATATTTTGAAAGAGAAGTTAACTGTGTATCAGTCCCAGTATTATTACACTTTCCATTTTCTGGTACTCCATTATATATTAGTTTTATATTGCCTTCTACAGTTGTTCTAAGAATTTGCCAGCAAAATCCTCCGTATATAATATTATTATCTATTGTATACCAAGTTTTTTCATAGTCTTCGCAATCAGTTTTAGTAGAGTACGAAGAATCTGAACAATATTCTCCTCCTCTGTAATAATATACACCATCATTATAAGAATAATATAATCCTTGTCCATTTGGCTTTACTCCACCAATCTCAGCAGTATATGTATTTACTAACGTTACAGTTGTATCATTTACTTCCATGATTTTATACATAGTATCACATGTCTCTGTATCTGTATTATTACATGTGAAGTATCCTACATCTGCGGTTGCATAAGATTTATCTTCCTCACCAGTATTAGTAATAGTATATGCACCAATAGAATCATCAAATTCATAACTAGTTCCTATTCTTTTGTCTGAGTTGCTTGTAAAATTCACCTCTTCTCTTGCAGCTATTACTTTTTCATAATATATATTTGAACTACTACGAGAGAAATCAATTGAATCGCCACTATGACATTCGGTATTTTGATAGTCACAGTACTCTGGCATATTTTCCTTTTCAAGCATGTTACTTATAATAGTAGGAGTAACCTCAGTTCCGTCATGTGCAAATCCATTGGTAATAGAAAATGTTTGATCTCCATTTATAAGTTGAATTTTTACAGTTCCATTATAATAATTATCAGCTATAGTAAGAGAAGGATATTCACCATCATCTTCATCAGCATCAGCATATATCTCGCCAGCAATCCCACCATATTGAATTTTATCCAATATATCTTCACTAAATCCAACGTCATAATAATCTTCAATCATCATATTTCCGTTAAAATAATTATTTGATAAATTTAGGCTTTCAGTAATATCAAGATAACCAATTAATCCGCCAAAAATAATATCATCTTCTACATTTTCATCTAATTCTAATTGTGAAACAAGATTCGCAGAACACATTGTATTAGTAATGGATATATTCCCATCCGCATACCCAGTAATACATCCATGTGCGGAATTAATTGTATTAGTATTATCTACTTCTATATTATCAAAATTACCATTGAAAACCATTTCTGCAACAATTCCACTATGTTTAACTTCACATTTACTGAATTTTATATTTGAAATAGTTACATCATCTAATTCTGAAAATAAACTATACCCTTTCAAATTTGATATTGTATATCCATTTCCATCTAAGTTTATATTTTCGTGATACAAAAGAGGAATCCATCCTTCTCCATTGTTATAATATGCCCCACCTTCTAATTGAGTAGAAGAATAAAAATCTATGTTGTTTTGCAATTCAAAATATGAACCATCAAACCACCCAATATTGAAGACATCTTCCGGTGTACTTACTTTATAAGGAGATGAGTCTATTCCTTCTCCATCAAATTCAAATACATCTAAATATTTACTTTGACAATTAGTCTCAACGCAAACTTTTAATTCTACGGTTGACACATCTTGAAGAGTGTCATTAACAATAAGCTCAGCGTAACTATATCCATTTATAATTGGAAATGTATTAATACTAATGTAATCTTCTAAATCATTACCATTTTCATCATATACATTTACATCAACTGCTGACCCACTTTCATATCCAACAGAATAGATTGGATATACTACACCAAAAATATCAGAATTGATGATCTTACTTTCAGTATTTTTAATTTCAACTCTAGGTTTTATTGTTTCCAAGTCTGTTGTATTAGTTGAAATATTAAACTCCCAATACTCACTTCCATTAACAAAAATAGTATATGTATCCGAAGTTAAAGTAACTCCTTCAATATTTAATGTGTTGATACCTAGGTGAACCTGTATGGTATCTTCATATTCAATTTCTCCGTCATTATTTGAATCAATTGATACAGAATATTCGGCTTCATTTTCATCATATAAATAGTATACATAAAATTTTATTTGATTTAATGATTCGGGATTCTTAGTCTTTTCAAAAACAATTGTATTTTCATTTTCTTCATAATCATAATCCCATTGCTTTAAATTTTCATAAATATGATTCCATTGCTTTAAATTTTCATAAATATGATCCCAAGTTTTAGCTTTTAATTCAGTAACTCCTACTAAAGCGTCTGTTATTGAAACATCATAATATGATACATAAAAATATTCAGTATCTTCACCCCAAGAATTTTGAAGTAACCATGCTCCGTCTCCAATACCATCCCCATCTATATCACCATAGTTATCATTCCATCCGATAATGGTTGCTACATGGCCAGATGAAAAATAGTATAATGTTTCTTCGTTATCCATGTTATATAGTTCTAAAGGACTAACAAAAACCATATTGTTGATTTCTGAATACCCATCAAAATAAAACGTAGCCATTACTGCACCATTTTCAACTATATGTTCTTTAATATCTTGTGCGTGTGCATATACAGATTCTGACATTTCCAGAAGGTCTTCTTCATCTTCACGATAATAATCAATTGAAGGAAAATCAATTGTTCCTGTTACATCATAATCTAACTGTTCAGAATCAAATACTTCATTTAATGTTTTTAATGCTACGCTTTCATTAAAATCTCCAAATTTAGATTCTAAAACCGGAGAAACTCCGTGAAAATAAGCCGCTTCAACAAACCTCAAATCACTTATTCCTTCGCCAATTTCATGGAATCCCCAATAGAAATTCTCATATGGATTTGCATAATCACCATAATTATAACTTAACGCATAATCTAATTGTCTTTCTGAAAAGTTTAAAGAACCCATATTGTTTTTTAAAGCATAAGATTCAATTGCACTTGTTGCAGCCATTGCCCAACATATACCAAGATTTCCTTGATCCTTTGTTGCTGAAATATAACTTTTTCCGCTTACATTTGATAAGTCATATGATGAAGCATTCGCAGCGCCCAATGAAAATATAGAAAACTTTTTCTTTAATGTATTTAATAAGCTTTTATTATATTTATAATAATTTGAGTACTGACTCGGAACAATCGTAACATTTTCTTTTTGCTTTTCATTTAATTGATTATATTTTTTATATAATAAGCTTTCTTCCCTTTCTCCAATATATTCTTTTTTATCAACGCTATTAATCGTCAATTCTTTTTTTTCTGTTTCTTTAGCAAAAATATTGGTTAAACTAGTAAAAAAACACATGATAGTTAGGACTATTAATATTTTAATCCTATTTTCTTTTTTCATAACTCCTCCTATAATAATTGTATTATACTATATAGTTGTTTTGGAAGTAAATCAAAAAATAAAAAAAATGTCGAATATTGAAAAAAATATGAAATTTTTATGATCTTTTATACATAATAAAAAGAAGGTTTCCCTTCTTAATTATTAATTATTCAAGAATTTCTGATACTACACCAGCACCAACAGTACGTCCACCTTCACGAATTGAGAACTTAGTTCCATTTTCGATAGCAATTGGTGTAATTAATTCAACTGTCATATCAACATTGTCTCCTGGCATAACCATTTCAACACCTGCTGGTAATTCAATAACACCAGTTACATCTGTAGTACGGAAATAGAATTGTGGAC
>CAZGGW010000029.1:0-2557 GCA_964525365.1 uncultured Muribaculaceae bacterium
AAAATAAACATTTATATTCGTTTAATCTTAAAAAACTATATTTTTATAACTTTTTGCACTTTTTACCTAAAAATTCTTTACACTAACTATTTTAGCCTAATTTAAAATGTAATCAAAAATGATTTATAATAATTCATATTATCTTTAAGGTATTATATTATTATTAATTATACACAAAAAATCACTACATTTATTTATAGTGATTTTAACACATCTTTTAAATATTGTCCTGTATATGATTTGTTATTTTTAATTATTTCTTCTGGGGTCCCAGTAGCAATTATACTTCCTCCCAAATTACCACCTTCCGGGCCTAAATCAATTATATAATCAGCAACTTTTATGATATCTAAATTATGTTCAATAACTACAACTGTATCTCCGTTGTCAACTATGTGTTTAAGAATGTAAAGTAGTTTCTTTATATCATCTTGATGAAGTCCAGTACTTGGCTCATCCAATATAAACACACTTTTTCCAGTGGGTTTTTTTTGTAGTTCTTTAGCAAGTTTTACACGTCCGGCTTCTCCTCCGGATAATGTAAGAGCATTTTGTCCAAGTTTTACGTACCCAAGCCCTACTTCTTCCATTATTTTTAAAACTCTATATACTTTGGGAACATTTTCAAATACCTTTAATGCTTCACTTACTCTCAAATCAAGAACATCGCTTATTGAAAATCCTTTGAATTTCACATTTAAAGTTTCCTTGTTATATCTAGTACCATGACAAACTTCACAAGGTACATAAACATCTGGTAAAAAATGCATTTCTATCTTTTTAACTCCGTCTCCACGGCAAGCTTCACATCTTCCACCTTTAACGTTAAATGAAAATCTTCCTTTTTCGTATCCTCTTATTTTTGCTTCCTTAGTGGAAGTAAATAAATCTCTAATATCATCAAATACTCCTGTATAAGTTGCAGGATTACTTCTAGGTGTACGTCCTATTGGATCTTGAGAAATATTGACAACTTTATCAATTTGTTCCATTCCAGTAATACTTTTACATTTTCCTGGTACTACTGAAGAATGATATAACTCTTTAGAAAGTGATTTATAAAGTATTTCAGTTATTAAACTACTTTTACCACTTCCACTTACTCCGGTAACACATATAAAAGTTCCAAGTGGAAAGTCAACATTTATATTTTTTAAATTGTTTTCTTTAGCACCTCTAATACTAACGAACTTCCCATTTCCTTTTTTTCTTTTGGTTGGAACTTCTATTTTCTCTTTTCCACTTAAATATCTTCCGGTAATTGATGTATCACATTTTAACAATTCTTCTGGTGTTCCTTTGAATACAACATTTCCTCCGTTTTCACCAGCTTCCGGGCCAATATCTACTACATAATCGGCAGCTAAAATAGTATCAGTATCATGTTCTACTACCACTAAAGTATTTCCTAAATTTCTCATTTCCTTTAAACTATTTATAAGTTTTTCATTGTCTCTTTGGTGTAAACCAATACTAGGTTCATCTAATACATATAAAATCCCTGAAAGTTTACTACCTATTTGAGTTGCAAGTCTTATTCTTTGGCTTTCGCCTCCACTTAAAGATCCTGCGTTTCTAGACAATGTCAAATATTCAAGACCAACATTTTTTAAAAAGTCTAATCTTTCTTTTATTTCCTTTATTATTAAAAATGATATGTCTTTCTCGGTCTCACTTAATTTTAAATTATCAAAAAAATCAATTAATTCTCTTATACTTAAATTAGAAATATCGTTTATGTTTTTACCATTAATGAAAACATTTAATATACTTTCTTTCAATCTCGCACCATGACATTTTTGACAAGTATGCTCCACCATATAGGTTTCAATCCAACTTCTAATACTAGGACTATTGGTCTCCATATATCGTCTTTCTAAATTAGTAATTATGCCTTCAAAATTAGTAAAACTATTAAGTACACTTCCGCTTTTAGTTGCAATCGAAAAATGAAGTTTATCTGAAGAACCATATAAAATAATATCAAGTTCTTTTCTACTTAAATCTTTTACTGGCTTATATAAATCTATATTATAATACTTTGCTGTACTTTCTAATTTTCTATAGTATATATTTAATGTATCTCCACTTTGAAATGATGCGACTGCACCATTCATAATGGTTTTATTTTTATCAGGTAGTAGTAAGTCTTCATCAAGTTTAAGTTTTACACCAAGTCCTTTACATTCTTCGCAAGCTCCAAATGGACTATTAAAAGAAAACATTCTTGGTTCAAGCTCAGTTATTGAAAAATTACATTCAGTACACGCATAATGTTCACTCATCATTATTTCTGTTTCATCATTTATTAAAAATAAGACTTTTCCATCAGCAAGTTTAGCACTTATTTCAATGGATTCAAATATTCTGCTTCTATTTTTATCGCTTATTTTTAATCTGTCTATAACTACATCAATATTATCTCTAATATTTTTTTCTAATACTATTTCTTCACTTAAATCTCTTACTTTATTATTTATTCTTACTCGAACAAATCCTTCTTTTTTAAGACTATCCAATATTTCCTTATGTGTTCCTTTTTCACCTCTGATAATAG
>CAZGGW010000029.1:2567-10568 GCA_964525365.1 uncultured Muribaculaceae bacterium
ATTATTTCTAATTTAGTACCTTCTCCAAATGATAAAACTTTATCAACCATTTCTTCAATACTTTGGCTTTTAATAGGATGTTTATGTTTAGGACAATACGGAATACCAATACGAGCATATAATAAACGCAAATAATCATATATTTCGGTAACTGTACCTACTGTACTTCTTGGATTTTTATTAACAGTTTTTTGATCAATACTAATACTAGGACTAAGCCCTTCAATAGAATCAACATCAGGTTTATTCATCACACCTAAAAATTGTCTAGCATATGAACTAAGACTTTCTACATATCTCCTTTGACCTTCTGCATATATAGTATCAAAAGCAAGTGAACTTTTTCCACTCCCGCTTACTCCACTCATTACTATTAATTTATCTTTAGGTAATTCTATATCAATATTTTTTAAATTATTTTCTCTAGCACCTTTTATAATTATTTTATCCATATTACGCCTCACTTATAGTCTTTCATTTGCCTAGCATATTATACTAAAATATTTATAAAAAGTAAATGAATCTAATCACAATTTTCGGGTGTTAAATTTTCTGTATCGCATGAAAAAGTATAAGAAGTTACACCACCGGTATATGAACTAATAACATAACAGTCATCTGAAAATTCCTCATTTGTCTTAGGATTTATCAAGGATTGATTTACATATCCTGCATCTTTTAATGTTGATAAAAATATTTTGATATTATTACCACTTATTACGCATGAATATAAATCATCATTTAAAGATAAATAGATATCACTAGAATCTTCAATTTGAGAAACAATTGTATTATATTTTTCTAAATTGGTTTTATTCATAGATTTCATCAATATAACAAAAGAAGTGGTTCCAATAACCGCAACTAAAGATATAACAACTAATAATTCAATTAATGTAAACCCATTCTTATTCATCTTCTCACCAATTATAATTCTACATTGTGATATACATTACTTACATCATCAAGTTCATTTAACATATCAATTAATCTAATAAACTTTTCTTTTTGTTCACCTTCTAATTTTATCTTTTCTTTTGAATAATATCCTATTTCATCTGTTTCGTATTCAACATTTGGTAAAGCGCTTTCTATCACGGTTTTTATTTTATTTGAATTTTCAGGATTAGAATATACAACGGTAATGTCATCCTCCACTTCTATATCATCTACCTCTATATCATTAGAAAATAACAAATCCATTGTTTCTTCTTCATTAAGTCCTTTAAAACCAATTACACATAGATGATCGTAATTATATGATACTGCATTCATTCCCGCTAGCTTAGCACCACATTTATTAAAGACAGTTTTCACTTCCGCAAGCGTTCTATTAACATTGTCTGTTAAGCATTTTACTATTAATGTTGATGCTCCAGTTCCAAACGCCTCATATTCACATATATCATAATTCTCTGCGTTTCCGCCCTTTGCTCTTTCAATATTTCTATTAATTACATCAGTTGGAACTTGTTCCTTTTTAGCACGTTCAATTACTCTTTTTAACGCAACATTAGTATTTGGATCTGGATTTCCTTTCGCAGTCTTAATTATTTCTTTTGCATAAATAGAATATAATTTTGATTTAACAGCTGCTGTTTTAGCCATAGATGCTGCTCTTACTTCATGTGCTCTTCCCATTTATAACACCTCCTAAGTTAATTCTCTTTTATTTTACAACATTTTTTAAAATTTTAAAAGGTTTTAAACCCTATTTTTTGATAATCAATCTAATTTATTTATATTATGAGTGATTTCAGCATACAATGGATACTCTTTAAAATCATTTTTTAGATTATTTTTTAAAAATTCATTGGAATCTTCTTTAGTTTGAATAAGAATTTTAAAATCCCTTTTGATACTTGCAATTTTAAAAGTCATATCTCCACTTTGCTTTACTCCAAACAGATCTCCTTCTCCTCTTTGTTCAAAATCTTTTTCAGTTATATAAAATCCATCATTACTTTCACTTAATACTTTTAACCTCTTATTACTTAAACTACCAATTAATATACAAGTACTATCGAAATCGTTTCTTCCAATTCTTCCTCTTAACTGATGTAAAGTAGCAAGTCCAAAACGTTCAGCATCAAATATAACCATCATAGTTGCATTCTTTATGTCAACGCCAACTTCTATTATCGTTGTACTAATTAATACATCAATTTTTCCATTTTGAAAAGATGACATTATACTTTCTTTTTCTTTTTTAGATAACTTTCCATGTAAAACCACTGTATTTATAGCCTTTCCAAAATGTTTATCCATTTCGGTCTTTATATCATTTACAGTATTCAAATCAAGTGTTTCACTTTCTTCTATTAATGGTGCTACTGCAAAAACTTGCTTTCCTTTATCAACTTCAGTCAATATCATATCATATACTTCATTAATATGAGATTTACTTTTAACAATAGTTTTAATTTCTTTTCTACCCACTGGTTTCGTTTTTATATTAGAAATATCCATATCTCCATATATCGTTAATGCATATGTTCTTGGAATCGGAGTTGCAGACATATATAGAGTATCAGGAAGTAATCCTTTATTCTTTAAATTCGCTCTTTGACTTACCCCAAATCTATGCTGTTCATCAGTTATTACCAAACCTAAATTCTTAAATTCCACATTTTCACTTATTAATGCGTGAGTTCCTATTATAAGATCTATTTTCCCATTTTTTAATTTTTCATATATTATTTCTTTTTCACTTTTCTTTGTACTACCAACTAATAATTCAATTTTAATTTTAGTTGATTTTAATAACTTTTTTATTGTTTCATAATGCTGTGCCGCAAGTATTTCAGTGGGTGTCATTAAAGCGCTTTGGTAATGAGATAAATAATTTATATACATCGCAATTACGCTTACTACTGTTTTTCCACTACCAGTGTCTCCTTGAATAATTCTGTTCATTCTAGAACTACTTGTCATATCTTTATAAATATCATCTACAGTTTTTAATTGATCTCCTGTAAGTTCAAAAGGTAAAGTTTTAATGAAATCATCTATTTCTCCGTGATTAACATGTCTCAAATATTCACTATTCTCTTCTTTATTTATCTTTTTTAAATAATTTATTTTAAACATAAATGTAAACAATTCTTCATAAATTAGTTTTAACTTAGCATCTTTTATATCTTTTATATTTTTAGGAATATGAATTTTTGTAAGAGCTGATTCTTTACTTATAAATTTATATTTTTCATTTAAATAAGATGGGATATGATCAATTATTTCATTCTTATATTCAAAAGCATTTGTAATATACTTTTTCATGTTTTTCTTTGTTATTCCACTTGTTAAGTGATAAATACTTTCAATACTACCATCTTCTATTTTTTCTAATTTTATATCACTCGCAACTACATTATTTTTTAATACTTCATATTTTCCGTATATCGTGATGATTTTCCCAGGTAATAAGTTGTTTTTTAAAAAAGAACGATTAAATATGACAACATTAACAATCTTTTTATTAGTTACTACTCTAAAATTCAAACTATTCATCTTACCATTAAATCTTCTTAAAATTGGGTAACTATCTACCACGGCATGAATAATAATAGATGTGTCTTCACTTATTTCCTTAAGATCATCTATTTTTATTAAATTATATTTGTAAGGATAGTGTGTAAGCAATTCTTCAATACTATTAACATTAATATTGCTTAAATTTTTAATGGTTTTTTCTCCAAGACCCTTTATTTTTGATAAATTATTCATGGCAACTCCATTTCCACCTTATTATATCAAAAATAAAAGAAAAGAAAAGAAGAAATATACTTTATTTTAATTATTTTTTATTTCTTCTATTATCTTTTCTATTTTCTTACCATATTCTATTGATTCATCATAAATAAATTTTAAATCCGGCATAGATCTTACATCAAGTCTTTGCGAAAGCATTAATTTAAAAAATCCGGATGCATTATTAATATCTTTTATTATTTTATCACGATTTTTATCATCTAATGTTGTAAAGTATATTCTACAATAACTTAGATCATTTGTTGTATCCACATGAGTAATAGTAACATGTTTTAAATCTTCATCTTTTACTTCTGTCAACAATATGTCAGAAAGTTCTTTTAATATATCAGAAGATACTCTTTGACCTTTAAGTTTCATACTACTTCACTTCCTTCAATTCATATGCACTAATAATATCAGATTCTTTTATATCACTATATCCTTTTATAGTAATACCACAATCAAATCCTTTTTTTACTTCTTTTACTTCATCCTTTTCTCTTTGTAAAGTACCTATAACGCCTTCATAAGTAATTACACCATCTCTTAAAAGTCTAATCTGAGAATTTGATTTTATAATACCACTTGTAATATGACAACCCGCGATAACACCTACCTTTGAAAATTTAAATAATTTTCTAACTTCGGCCTCTCCCGTTATTACTTCTTCATATTTAGGATCTAGCATACCTTTCATTGCAGATTCTATTTCTTCAGTAAGTTTATAAATAATATTATATGTTCTAATTTCTACTTTATATCTTTCCGCGATTTCACGAGTTGAAGCATCGGGCATAATATTAAATCCAACAATTATAGCATTAGATGCACTAGCAAGCACTATATCGCTTTCTGTTATAGCACCTACTCCACTTCTTATTACACTAACTGTTACACTTTCAACAGTTATCTTCTCTAAAGAATTTTTCACTGCTTCTTCGCTACCTTTAACATCTGCTTTCAAAACTATATTTATTTCTTTTCTTCCTTCTTTTATGTGATCAAATAATTCATCTAGAGTAAGAGACTTTTGATTATGAACCTTGCTTTTTTCAATATTTTTTCTTTTATCAGCTATTTGTTTTGCTTCTTTTTCGCTTTCAAAAGCCATAAATTTATCACCAGCACTTGGTGTATCAGTAATACCAGTTATTTCTACAGGAGTACTTGGTAATGCTTCAGTTATAAATGATCCCGAATCATTTTTTAAAGTCCTAACTTTTCCGGCATTGCTTCCTATTACTACTGCATCTCCAAGTCTTAATGTACCATTTTGTACAAGCAACGTTGCAATTACTCCGGTTTTTTTATCAAGACGAGCTTCAACAACAGTCCCTATTGCATATCTACTAGGATTTGCTTTTAAATCCAAAACTTCTGCAAGAGCAATAATATTATCAAGAAGCAAATTAACTCCTAACCCGGTTTTTGCACTTATTTTGATAAAAGGTGTATCTCCACCCCATTCTTCTGGAGTAAGTCCTAATGCAGATAAATCACTCATTATTTTATCTACATTTCCACCCGGTTTATCTATTTTATTAATAGCCACTATAATTGGAACTTTAGCAGCTTGTGAATGCTCGATAGCTTCTTTAGTTTGAGGCATGACCCCGTCATCTGCGGATACAATAATTATTACTATATCAGTAATACTAGCCCCTCTTGCTCTCATTTCAGTAAAAGCAGCATGTCCCGGAGTATCTATGAACGTTATCTTTCTACCCTTTTGTTCTACTTGATAAGCACCAATATGTTGTGTTATTCCGCCAGCTTCTCCTTCACTAACGTTTGTATGTCTTATATAATCTAATAGTGTTGTTTTACCATGATCAACGTGTCCCATAATTGTTACAACAGGAGCACGTAATACTAAATCATCAGAAGCATCACTTATTTCATATTCTTCAAAATTAGATATATCTACAGTTTCCTCTTTTTTTAATTCGTATCCATATTCAAGAGCCACTATACTTGCATCTTCAAAGCTAATTACTTGTCCTACAGATATCATAAGTCCCATAAGAACTAATTTCTTTACTAATTCTTGAGAATTTATATTCAATAATGAGGCTAAATCTCCAACTGTAGTATTAGTCTTATATAAAATTACATTGCTTTTCTTTTCTTCTTTATTACTTTGAAGTTTTTCTTTACTCTTATAAATTTCTTTTTTATTTTTCAAAAATTGTTCTTTTGTACTTTTATTACTTTTCTCGTCTTTCTTTTTTATCTTTTGCTTTTTTAAAGTAACTTCTGTACTATCAATTCCAATAGAGTTAATTACATTTTCAGCTCTGTCTTCAAGTTCATACTTATCCTCTAAATTTTCATCAATTACAGTAGTATTATTAAGAAATTCATTATCGAGTATTATTACTGAATCTTCATCCAATTCATCAGTATCATTATTAACTATAATACCAAGTTCTTTACATTTTACTAGTATTTCTTTTACACTTTTACCCGATTCATTAGCGTAATCTAATACACTCATCATAGGATTCACCTTCTTTCTATATTTTACTTAATAATTGTTCATATATAGCGTTATCAACATCACATTCAAACACTTTATTTAATACTTTTGAAGATGCAGCCTTTAAAATGACTTCTTTGTCCTTTTTTAAGTAACATCCTCGACCATTAGCTTTTAAAGTGTCATCAACAAATATTTCTCCATCTTTATTTTTAACTATTCTAAATAAATCTTTCTTTTCAAGTCTTTCTTGTGAAACCACACATTTTCTCAATGGTATCTTTTTTATTTTCATACAACTACAACCTCTGTTCATTAATTTCTTTGTTTATATCGCTTATAGTCTTTACATTAATCTTATATCTTGTCAAACGACTAGCTAATTTAATATTTATTCCTTTTTTACCAATTGCCAAACTTAAATTTTCATTATCTGCGATTACCAACGCAGTTTTTTCTTTTTCATCCTCTATAGAAATACTTAAATTTTTAGCTGGACTAAGTGCATGAGCAATATATTCTTCTGCGTCATCACTATATAAAACCAAGTCTACTTTTTCTCCACCTAATTCTTTTATAATATTTCCAATTCTTCTACCTTTTTCTCCAATACATGACCCAATTGCGTCTATTTTAGAGTTTGTACTTGAAACTGCAACTTTGGTTCTAACTCCAGCTTCACGTGCTATCCCATTTATTATTAAAGTTCCATCCGCAAATTCAGGAATTTCTAACTCAAATAATTTTTTAATAAATCCAGTATGCTTTCTAGATAATAAGATAAATGGACCTTTAGGAGTACTTTCTATTTTAGAAATATATACTTTTATACTACTACCCATTTCTATCTTTTCATCTGGGATTATTTCACTTTTAGGAAGAATTCCTCTTGTTTTTCCTAAATCAATATAATAATTTTTTACATCTTCCATTGCCACGAATCCAACCATTATTTCCGATTCTTTATCAGCGAAATCAGCCATTATTAATTCACGCTCTGCTTCTCTTATTTTTTGTAATACTACTTGTTTTGCAACTCCAACAGCTACACGATCAAAATCTTCAGTTTCAACTTCATTAACAATTTCATCACCAATTTCATATGATGAATCTATTTGCTTTGCATCTTCAACTGATATTTGAGTTACATCATCTTCTATATCATCATCATTCATAACAGTCAATACTTTATATACTCTTATTTGACCAGTATCAAGATCTATTTTACTCCTTATATCAGCAGGTTCGTTATAATTCTTTTTGTATGCAGTAGCAAGTGCAGCATTCATTGCATCTACCACTACACTAGCATCTAATTTCTTTTCTGCTACTATCAAATCTAATGCTTTTTTAAATTCTTTTGGGTTCATCCTATTCTCCTTTACTTCCCACATCTAATACATATTCTTTTAAATCCAAATTTAAACTATCAATTATAGGATTTATTATGTTTGTTGCTTTAATACATAAATCAGTATCAACACCTTTTTCACTATCAATAGTTACAAACAATGTTTTAACACCTTCTTCAAATCCAAATTTTACATTTAAAAGAATAATACCATTTTCATTTAAACTTTTTTCTATTGCATTTTTTATGCTATTTTCCATACTCCTCCAAACTAACAATTAAGGAGTGGGTTTTTTCCCACTCCTTTCTAAATAAAATATTAACATATTTTTAACAAAATTACAACTATTTAAAATAATGTTAATTTAAAAGTGAAGTGCAACACTTCATAATTGAAAAAGACATATGAATAATCTAT
>CAZGGW010000030.1:0-10096 GCA_964525365.1 uncultured Muribaculaceae bacterium
ATTTAGTTTGTAACATGTTGTAAAATAAATGCAACAAATTTTCTGTTAAAATTATGATAAACTTAACCTGCACCACTATAATAAATCTATTGACAAGCGAAATTATCAAGTTAAAATAAACAAAGTTTAAACCTTTATCAATATGAATATGAAAACATGATTCAAGTTTATATTTCCTTGTTTTAATGGTATTATATATACCTTATTAAATAGAGTTATTTTTCTATTACCTTAAAATAATTTTTTATATGAAAAACGTTAATCTGAAAAGAAGCTTCGGGCTATTATCACTTTTGTTGATGATACCTGTTTGGGTTTTCGCCCAAAACCTTACAGTTAGAGGTACTGTGAAGGATGCAAATGGCAATGAAATGCCAGGTGTGAATGTTCTTCAAGTTGGTACCGCAAATGGTATTATTACTGATTTAGATGGAAATTACTCAATCAATGTACCATCTAATGCTAAATTAACCTTCTCTTTTATCGGATACACAACACAGACACTATCTGTATCAGGTAAAAAAGTTCTCAATGTTACACTTGTAGATGACTCAAAAGCATTGGAAGAGGTCATCGTTGTAGGTTATGGTACACAGAAGAAGAGCGATATCGCTGGTTCTGTAGCATCAGTTAGTGCAGAAGACATGATGCGCCGCGCTCCTACAAATATAGCTCAAGGTTTGCAAGGTGCTGCTCCTGGTGTAATCGTTACAATGCAAGACGGTGCTCCTGATGCAAACGCAGCTATCCGTATTCGTGGTGTTGCGACTATCAATGGTAAAGCAGACCCTCTATATGTTGTAGATGGTGTTCAGGTAGGTACAAACGCAAACTTCCTTAACCCTTCAGATATCCAATCTATTGAAATTTTAAAAGATGCCTCTGCAACAGCAATCTATGGTTCTGCTGGTGCTAACGGTGTTGTAATGATTACAACTAAACATGGTTCAAAAGGAAGTTCAGTAGTCAATATTTCTGCTGATTTCGGTTTACAGACTCTTCCTTCAACATTGGATGTTTGTGGTGTTGACCAATATGCAGCAAACTTACGTCAGGCACGTGCTAATGATGGTACAAGCCTTTGGAACAATGTATGGAGTGAACAATATGACGGAAAACGTAAGTACACAGATTGGCAAGATATAATGACTCGTTCTTCATGGAAACAGAATTATAACATTTCTACTTCTGGTGGAACTGACAAAACACAATACAATGCATCTGTAGGATTCTTACGTAATGATGGTCTTGTTATTAATTCAGCATATCAGCGTCTTACTGCTCGCGCCAATGTTAAGACTACTATTAACAAATACTTGGAATTCGGTGGTGATGTAAGCTTTATTCACACAGATGCTCATGGTTCAAACAATTCAATTGGTAACTTCGGTAACCTTTCTTCATTAAGAGACTTCGCATTTATGTGCCCTTCTATGGACTTCGTGACTCGTGGTGATGCAACATACGATGGCGTTCCAGCTGGTACATATATTTCTCCAAATGTAATAAACCCTGACGGAACATTCGGTGAAGTATTATGTGGTAAAGATACCAATGATGGTTTCTGGGGTGCAACTGTAGGTAACATGTATGCAAAACAGATGGAACTTGCCGGACGTAACCGTACAAACCGTGTTTTAGCAAGTAGCTACTTGGTAATCACTCCTATGCAAGGATTAAGCTGGAAGACTTTGGTATCTTATGACTACTCTTCTAATTCAAACAACAACTTTAGTGGAGGTATCAAACGTGTAAACTATTATAATGGCACTCCAATTGATGTAACTAAAGGAACAAATGCTTACGTAAATCCAGGAAATGATAATGATTATTCATTCAGTTTGGGTAACAACGACGGTCAGACTCTTTCTATCCAGAATACTTTGACTTACTCTTGGAAAAACAGTGATCATGATTTGACATTGATGTTAGGTAATGAAGTTTCTCGCTATTATGGTCAGTGGACATCTGCTGGTGCAAGAGGTTTCTGGAGTGCTGATAACCGTAGCATAGGTTTGACAACAAAACCTGAAACTTTGAGTGGTAGTGGTGCTTTGAACTTGGAAAGCCGTAACATTTCATACTTCGGTCGTGCATCTTACAGTTTTTTGAACCGATACATCTTAACAGCAACAGTTCGTCATGATGGTTCTTCTAACTTCGGTGCCGGTAACCGTTGGGGTACTTTCCCATCAGCAGCTTTGGCATGGCGTATTTCTGAAGAAAATTTCATGAAAAATCAGGATATATTTTCAAATTTAAAACTTCGTGTTGGTTGGGGTCAGACAGGTAACTCAGGTGGTGCGACAGACCTTTCTGTAGCAGGTTTGAGCTTGGAAAATGTTAAATACTCATTCTATAACAACGGTCAAGGTATGGGTAAATGGAATGGTATGACATTCGATACAGGTTTCTTCGCAGGATTGGTTGATACTAACTTGAAATGGGAAACTAACGAACAGATAAACGTTGGTATTGATGCATCATTGTTAAATGGTGATTTGAATGTAACAGCCGATTACTTCATCCGTAAATCTAAAGATTTGTTACTATATCGTCAGATTCGTCCTTCAACTGGTTTCTCTAGAGTTTATACTAACTATGGTGAAATTGAAAATAAAGGTTTCGAATTCAGTCTTGAATACAACAAACGTATTAATAGCGATTGGAGCATCAATGCTACATTGACTGGTTCAACTTTGAGCAATAAGGTTAAGAAGATGGGTGCTGACTTGTACAACACTAACTCTGATTCATCTGGTCAAGGTACAGGTGATGGTTCTAACACAGGTGCAGTTGGTGCTGCAGCAGGTTATCACTGGGGCAACCACTCTATCTGCCGTGAAGGTTATGCTGTAGGTTCTTTCTATGGATACAGAGTAATTGGTATCTATCAGAATGAAGAAGATTTGAAGAAGTATCCTACCGATGCAACTGCTAATATTGGTGATTTCATCTTCGAAGACAGAGATAAAGATGGCGTTTTGACAGAAAAAGATATGGATATCTTAGGTAATGGTTTCCCAACATTGAACTATGGTTTAAATCTTGGAGCAAACTATAAAAATTGGGACTTCTCACTCTATATGAACGGAGTTCTTGGTCAAAAGTTATTCTCTTACTCAGCAATGCGTTTGAGCAATATGTTTAGTTCTGATGATGGTTGTGCTCCTAATATTTTGAAAGAATCAGCTGAAAATGCTTGGTCTCCAACAAATACAGATGCTACACTTTCACGCTTATCTTTCCTTGATAAGAACTATAATATGCGTGCTTCTGACAAATGGGTAAAAAATGGTGATTTCTTACGTATATCTAACATCCAAGTTGGTTATACCCTTCCAAAGAGCTTAACACAAAAGGCTTCTATACAGAGCGCTCGTATTTATCTTTCTGTATCAAACTTAATGACAATCTCTAGTTATAATAAATACGGTGATCCTGAATGTGGTCAAGGTAGCGTTCTCTACACTGGTTTGGATACTGGTCGTTACCCAATGCCTCGCACTTATACTCTTGGATTGAATGTACAATTCTAATAACCCTTAAATTTACAAAGAAATGAAAAACAAATTATTATATGGATTAATTACAGGAGCTGCATTACTTACTAGTTTAAGCTCTTGCAATAATGAGGAATTCCTCAATGTAACCCACTACTCAATCTTAGAGATGAAAACTATGTTTGAAAGTGATAACAATGCTAAGGCAGCTTTGAATGGTTGTTACGACATGATGTTACCAAGTAATACTTCAGGTCATAATGGAGATCCATTCAAACCTTACTTGTTCACTGGTTCACATCCTACAATGGACTCACAAGCTACAGGATGGGATAAAGCTTTCATGACGCAATCATGGAATGCTCAGACTACAGAACTAGCTTCAGGATGGAACCATGCTTATGCAGCCATTACTCGTAGTAATGACTTCTTGGCTGGTCTTGCAGCAGCTGAAAAGGTTTCTGAACCTGTTAAGAAATCACTTGAAGGTGAGGCTCGTGCATTGCGTGCATACCAGTACTTCTGGTTAGCAACAACATTCGGTCGCGTACCAATGCTTGCTACAGGAGAGAACTATACAAACACTCCAGAGAAAGCTCGTGCTCAAAATTATGCTGAAATGTGGGACTTCATCATAGATGACCTAAAGGCTGCAGCAGAATTACTTGATTGGCAACCAATGGACGGACAGTTTGGACGTTGTACCAAAGGTATGGCTCTAGCTTATCTTGGAGATGCTTACATGTGGAAAGCTTATAGATGTCCTGAAGTAGCAGACGAATGTTATGGATTGGCAAAAACAGCTTTAAAAACTATTTTGGATAGTAAAGTTTATGAATTGAACCCATCATTCACTACACTCTATGATGCTGATGAAGTTTGGGGAAAAGAAGCTATCTGGCAGGCAGTTTTAAATGAAGGCGACCAATGGGGTGGCTGGGACGGAGCTAAATGGTCTGAAGCACATGGTTGGGTAGGATTCTACTTTGGCGCACCTGCAAATGGAGCTTGGGGTACATATGCTGTATCTTGGGAACTCTATGATGCTTACGAACAGGGTGACAAACGTCGTGATGGATCTTTAGTTACAGCATCATTGCCTGAAAGTGAATTGATAAAGCTTGGCAAAGAGAGCTGGAAGCAGTCATTTACTCCTACAGCTTGGTTAGCAGATCCTGAAAATGCAAAATATATCGGTAAAGGTTCTGCTTCTGCAAATGGTGATGAAATTGTATCTACTATCAAATACGACCCTAACTGTCCAATAGGTTTCAATCCTTTCGCACAGGAAGTTGTATGGATTAACACATCACACCGCGAACCAGCTGAACCTGCTCCTACTGTTTATTCAACTAAACATTGGCGTAATGGTCGTGGTACACATTGGTCTGGTGACCAATGGCTTCCAGATCACCTTTACATGAAACGTCTTCCAAATGTTATGTTAGACTATGCAGAATGCTGCTTCAGGACTAATGATCCAGTTGAAGGTTGGAAACAAATTAATACATTACGTGACCGTGCTTTCGGTAACATGGAAGTAGGAAAAGGAGAACAACTTACTGCTAAGTTTAATAATTACTTCAAGAATCTTGCAAGTGCATATGGTGATAACGGATTTGGAAAATATGTTGCTTCTGAAAAATATCCAATACCTTTCAGTACTCAGACTGTAACTGTTCCTGACGCTCAAACTTATTACACACATCTGATATCTGTTAAGGGCTTCACTTCTGATTTATGGAAAGTAGCAGTTAACGAAGAACGTCGTAAAGAGTTTAACGCTGAATGGTGTCTTCGTGGTGATATGCAGAAATCTGGTTACTTAGAAGATCATATCGCTCATAACTATCCTAAGGGATTCAGTGCTTCTAAGGGTATTACAGCTATATTCGATTGGCATACATATCGTGATTTCGACTTTGATATCAATAAAATGGATATGCCTATTCCTGCTGATGAGTTGATTAAGAATCCACTTTGCGATCAGAACGCAGCTTATTTAAAATAATGTAAATAATAATCAATAGGATATTAGTTTTAGAGCTGAAGGGGTTTCCTGATTTATCGGGAAGCCCCTTCTTTATTGTGCAATTTATTCTACAAGTTTATTAGTAAATATATGCTTAATGATTTCTGCGCTGATGCCTTAAATAGTCTAGACATGTGGATGGCTAGCTCAAAAAGGTGGGTAAATATTATAAAATATATAATATGTGGGGCAGAGTTTTGCTATTCTGTTAATAGATCAAACAGGTGAAGTAATATTATAGGACAGAGCGGAGAACTTACAAATCATTTCCCGCTCAATTTAATATATATGATAGTAGGATATTAACATATGGATTAATTGCCATATGGATTATAATAGGATAGAGAAGGATAAAAAAATGGATTCCAATTATTAATAATTAGAATCCATCGATATGGTTTTAATAATGTTATTTATAACTAAATTTCAGATCAGTACCTTTATCCTTCTTTGCTATCTTACTTGTAATATATTGATCTACCTTAACCTTTCCTGTTGTGAATTCAGGTATATTGTATGACTTCATCAAAAATGTATAATAATCTTTCTCTTTCTGTGGCAAAAGGAATGGCTTATGAGCCTTGCCGTTCTTATCAATGTAAGCAATGAAAGGGCGCGTATAAAGGCCGTCAATTCTCCTACTACTGAATACTACCCATCTTCCATTACTGCTCCATGAATGGTAACTCTCAGTATCATTACTATTAAGTTCATTTAAAGGGGTGACCAATTTACTCTTTAGATTTACAAGGTAAAGATCTGCATCTTTATGCCATATTGAGAAATTACCATAAGCAGAAAGAGTGAACATAAGATATTTCCCATCAGGAGAAACTCGTGGAAATGATACACTCTTACCTTCACGTGCATTATATAGAGTATCTACAACATTACCAAATGAGCGCTTATTCTCATCAAAGCTTACTGAACAAAGACTATATCTCACCTTGTCATACTTAGCAGGTATCTCCAAGCTATCGGCTGAGCAGAAATAGAGAGTCTTTCCATCAGGTGAGAAGGTAGGGAAAGTTTCAAAGGCACGGTCTGACATAAGTAAAGGAGATGATACTATTTCATCCTTTTTAACATCATATACTACTACATCCGAAGCATTATCAAATACTTCTATTCTATTTTTATCAGTAGTGTGGAACATCTGCTTGGTATTATTTACAGAGAAAGCGACATAATTTCCTGAAGGGTGCCATGATGGATATACCAAAGCCGATATCGTCTGTGGAGTCTTTGTATTCAACTTCTTGACACTATTCTCTCCTACTATATATGTACCTCCATAATCAGACCTCATATGGAAAAGCATCTTTTCAGGGCTGTTCTTACAGAAAGAATGACAATTCATACATCCATAACCAGTCATCTTATTTGTTATTATTGCACTCTGCTCATAATCTTCAAGGTTACGTTGATATATTCCCATCTCATTCCAAGTTTCATAACCTGGTTCAATCAGTCTGTAGACTATATATTGATCAATAATTTCTTTAGCAACATACAAATTGAAAGGAGCATATTCTATCCATATATCACCTTTCTTTGCCTGTATAATCACTGTTATCTTAGACGATACTCTCTTGAGTTCATCCCAATCAGACTGATTTATAGCAACTTGTCCGTCATCATCTTTAACCACAATCTCTTGATCTCCACTACGATATATTGCTCTAAGTTGGGATACTCCACAGCTATCAGGCATACTGAAACAGAGTGGAGCTATATTAGGAGGAAGTGTAACATCAGTATAATCAGGAAAGATTGGAGGAGCAGAATCTATACGAGAGCCCACTTTCACATTATCAGCACATCCCGATAATAGTACTAAACCTATAATAGCTGAAATACATTTTATATTTCTCATCTGTTTATTCTTTTAGATTCTGAACTTTAAAAAGAACCATAAACTTTTTGGCTGTTGACTTGGATCTTGTTTGAATGACTCAAAGCGCTTCACAACAGCATCATCAATCTGATATTTCTTTAATATTTTCTCATCTCCAGAAGCATAGGCGACAACAGCCTCTTGAAAATAGAGAGATAATGGCGATGGCAATGACTCTGTTTTATAAAACAATTCCATTGTCTGCATAAAGCTAGGCAAATCTTTTATTAGAAGATATAGAGACCCCAAATATTGAACAGTTATTTTGTGAGATGGATTTTGCATAACAATCTGCTTAAGATCATCATCCAACCCTTTTATTCCAGAAAATCTATTATCAGGGAAGAGACATCTTCTCTTAGCGCCCAATAGAGGATCAGCCTCAACAGCAGCATCATTCCAAAGGAATTTCCTGTATGAATCAGCCCAATCTTTATAAAACATAGTATTATCAAGCAGATCAAGATATTTATCGGCAACTCCATAAGCTCCATAAATAATGTTTGTCTGGACCAAGCGCTTTAGCATAAGTGGTGAAAAATTACCTACCCCTTCATTTGCTTCGAAAGCGGTACGCTGAGATAGTGCAATATGACCCATTGAGAAATATATATCACTCAAAAGTGCAGAGATATATGGAGTCTTGTCGCTTACAACATAAATCGTCTGTATATCATAGCAAGGTTCCTTAAAAAGGTTATCAGCCAACATGCCCTTCTCCGCAAGAGCAATATTAAGGTAGTTCTGGTAAAGAAGATTGTTTATAGGAATATTGCTGCATCTATCAATAATCTTATCCCATTGGCTATTGCTTGCATAATAGTTTAGTTCCTTGAAAATTTCACTATTACCATCAACATATTTTTTTATTCCAAATTGAGTAAAAGCAACCGCAGCAACAAATAAAATGATATTAGCAGAAATAACCATCCACTTCTTCTTTAACTCAAACAGTTTGCATATTGAGCATAGTGCAAAGATAGATGATATGATAATCCAAGGCATATATATAATATTTCCAGGATTAAGCCTTAATGTGAAATATCCATCAGGAAGTAGAAGTTGTTTCCACTCTCCTACCACTCCCTGCTTAAGAGAAAAATATACTGCTGCAAGTAGGATAAGTGGTAATATAAGTATGAAAAGTGATCTCCATTTTAAGTTTGAAAGTTCCATTATTATCAAAATAGTACCATAAAGAGATGCAATAGGACCAGCCAACTGGTATATCAACAGTAAAGAGATAACCAAATATGAAAAGCGATAAGAATATTTTTTAATTGAAAGATAGATACTTAGAAAAGCGAGCATAAACAAAATAGCCAAAGTTCCAGAATAACTATAGTTTACATTATAATGTAAGAATATAAGCGAAGCTACAGGAAAAAGAGAGATAGGAAAAGATGCTCGGTTTCTACTCCACTTATAAAGAATGCCAGATAACACAAGAGCAATGCATGTCAGAATAAATGCTGAAATAAGAATGCCAGAGAGAGGATGGACAAAAAATTGTACTATAAAGTTAGAAAGTAACTGAATTGCTCCTCCTGGTTGAAACAAAATATCACTGTAAGCCTCCTTGCTGAATATAAAAGTATTCCACTGTTCCAGATAGCAGAAATTATAATAACCTACAACATAGAGCACAAAAGAAAGTATCAGAAACAAAAGGGTACCTTCAATAAAAAGTATAGGTTTACCACTATTAAATATATATTTTTTCATGCATATAGATTTGTCACAAATCTAGTTAGAATAAATGATAACTGAAAATTTAGAAACACTATTCATAATGATTTAGGCGTATTTTATTCAAATGGATATTGGGAATAATAACATTTAAAATAAGATGGATAAACAATAATTATGCATCTTTTTTTAGTATTGTCTTTTGATAAAATTATACTATTTATATAAAAGAGTATGCATTAATTTTGCCATAAATCTATTATATAAATTATATACGATGAAAATCACCAAGATAATATTATTTACATTTTTATGTGCGACGACCATTTTTAATTCTGAGGCTAAAAAAATACAAGATAACAGATCTCCGGAATTAAAAAAAGTTATTGGTTTCCTTAAGAAGATTCCTCAAAAAGGATATCTCTTCGGTCATCACGATGATACATTATATGGAATTGGATGGGAAGGAGACGAAGGAAGATCGGATGTGAAGAGTGTATGTGGTGATTATCCTTCAATGATAAGCTTCGACTTGGGTCATATTGAATTAGGTAATGAAAAAAGCCTGGACAACGTAGCTTTCTCAAAAATACATAGAGAAATTTTAAATCAAAATAAAAGAGGAGGTATAGTTACACTAAGCTGGCATCTTGACAATCCATTAACAGGAAAGGATGCTTGGGATGTAAGCAGCAATAAGGTTGTATCATCTATTCTTCACGGCGGTGAAAACCATTCCAAATTTAAACTATGGATAGGAAGGCTTTGTGACTTCATAAACTCATTAAAGGACGAAAATGGTAAAAAAATAGCTGTGATCTTCCGACCATGGCACGAACATACAGGAAGTTGGTTCTGGTGGGGAAAGAAACTCTGCTCTGCCGACGAGTACAAAGCTTTATGGAGAATGACATATGAGATGATGCAAGAGAGAGGAGTTGATAATGTAGCCTTTGCATACAGTCCGGGCAGTGA
>CAZGGW010000031.1:0-9993 GCA_964525365.1 uncultured Muribaculaceae bacterium
TTTATACAAAAAAATTACTAACTTTCTGGGTTAGTAACTTATATGCAATTGGAGCAGGTGAGGAGAATCGAACTCCCGTTAGCAGCTTGGAAGGCTGAAGTTCTACCATTAAACTACACCTGCGAATCAAGAACAATATTATTCTACTATTCATATTTGAGTTTGTCAAGAAAAAATATATGTTATATAATGGTGGTATGAAACAAGAAATAATTAAAATAAGCGAAGAAATAGGAATTGGTCTAATTGGTTTCTGCGATTTAAAAATTGAATCGAATCTAAAAGAAAAATACGAATATCAAAAATTAAACAAACTTTTTACTTCTTTTCAAATTGGAAATATTGATGATAAATTGTTAATCTCACCAAAGTATAAAAATTATAAAAGTGCAATAGTGGTAGGACTTCCTTATGAAAAACGTGATATTATGATTAAACCCAATGAAGTTTATTTTTCTTCTTGTGCTTGGGGAGAAGATTATCATATAAAATTAAAAAACAAATTAAATATAATTGCCGAGTTTATAATTGCAAATGGTGGAAAATATGAAATTTTTGTGGACAACAATTGCTTAGATGAGAGATATTTGGCATATAAAGCAGGTTTGGGATTCTATGGCAAGAATTATTTACTTATAAATGAAAAATATGGAAGTCATTTTTTTATAGGCGTACTTTTGACTGATTTATCATTTCCTTATGATAGTCCAATTAAAACTCAGTGTTTAAAGTGTGATAAATGTATTGAAGTATGTCCCACTAAATCTTTGGGAAAAGGTGTTTTAAATGGAACTACTTGTTTAAGTTATTTAACCCAAAAGAAAAATTTAACTGAAGAAGAAGGAAAATACATAAACAAATGTGTATATGGTTGCGATATATGTCAAAATGTTTGCCCTCATAATAAAGATATAATTAATAATATAGATTCTGAAGGAATAGAAGTATTTAAAAAAGATGAATTTTTAAATATGAGTCAAGAAAATTATGAAAAGGCATATAATAATAATGCTTCTTTTTGGAGAGGTAAGTCTATAATTGATAGAAATATTATTCTTTCAAGTAAAAACAAAATTGATTCTAAAAAGACTTTGTGATAATATAAATCTATAGTACGGTTGGGAGGCAATATGAATAATAAACCTAAGAAAAATTATTTCTTATTATTTGGTATTTGTTTATGTACAATACTTTTAGCAGTGTACATTAATAAATGGGCACTTGCTTTTAAAAAAACAAAACTTGATAATAGTCCTTTAAATAATTCTGTGTACGTTTTAAGTGCAGACGAATTAACGGAAAGCATAAATGAATTAAATAAAGGTATTTTATATGTTAGCTATACTGGAAGCGAAAAAATATATAGATTTGAAAAAATGTTATTGAAAAAAATAGATAAGGATTCATTAAATGATTACATATTATATATTGATATGAAAGATCAATTTAAAAACGAAAAGTATATTGTTTTATTAAACGCCGAATTAAATAGTGATTTATTACAAGACTTAAAACTTCCGGCATTTATTTATATAGAAAACGGAAAAATAATTGAAATTGCGGATTCAAAAGATTCTATGGTAACAATAGAAGATTTTCAGAGTCTTGTCAGTAAATATAATATAGGAAGTTAGATCACTTCTTTTTTTCTGTATTTTATTACTGCGCTTATTCCTGATGCTAATTCAAAAACATTTCCTAGAACAGCACCATAAGCCCCGATTTTCAAATTATAATAAAACCAAAAAACCGCGCATAGTGTAAACATTATTCGCATAGTTTTCATATTGTTTGAATATGTGTATATTGTATTTAACACAGTAATAGTTAATGGTATTAAACTAAGTAATCCTGAATATTGAAATATTCCAATAAATAAAATTATACAAATAAAAAATATTAATATAGATCTGGGTATTTTTTTATTAGATTTTGAATATTTATAAAATATATAACTTCTTAATATTGAGATAAAATTAAACATTCCCGTTGAAAAAGCTTGTAATAAAATATATTGTATTCCATAAAAAGCATTTGCGATGAGCTGAAAGATTAATAACTTTTCTTTATTTTTGTTTTGAATACTTAACACAAAAAATATAAAGGCAATAATACCAAATATAAACGCCAATGTTTTCATAGTTTCTCCTAGAAGTATTATAAAATATAAATATTCATAAATCTATTAATATTTTCTTTTATTTACACAAAAATTGTGATATCATTTATCTAAGAATAGAGGGAATAGCATGTATGATAGTGAAAAAAAAGAGGTTAAAGTAAGCAGTTGGAAAAAAAATGCTTTTGTTATTATAAGTATAATTGTTTTTTTATTTGTTTGTTTTTCTACAGTAGTTTCATATTTGAGCTATAGAGATAAAATTCAAAATAAAAGTACGCTAAATTTGGACTTAAATTCGGATGGTATTCCTGATATTAATGTGGACACAAATGGTGATGCTGCATGTGATGTAAACTGCGATGCAGATGAAGATCGTATTCAGGACTATAACATTGATTATAATTCAAATTTAATAGCAATCTTTAATATTGATAGTGATAATGACAAAATCGGGAATTTAAACGCTATAAATCAAGATACAAATAATGATGGAAAATGTGATATAAATTGTGATATAAATTCAGATGGAAAACCAGATATTAAGATAGATGTAGATGGGGATGGAATAGCAGATTTAAATATTGGAACTCAATTATACTCAAATAGTAATTTAAATATAGATACTGATAAAGATTTAATAGCAAATATAAATATAGATACAAATAATGATGGAAAATGCGATATAAATTGCGATATTAATGCGGATGGAAAACCAGATTTAAATATAGATGTAGATAAAGACGGAATAGTAGATTTAAATATAGATACTAATTCTGATGATGTTGCGGATAAATACTTACAAAGCCAAGATTTGGATCAAGACAATATATGTGATATAAATTGTGATAATGATTTAGATGGAATAGCAGAGTTAAACATTGATTTAAATGGGGATGGAAAATGTGATATAAATTGTGATACTACAGGAAATAATATAGCAAACACAAATATTATGGTGGATTTAAAACAAAAAAGTAAGCTTATAAAAATAACTGAAGATAATAAAAAATATGTTATTAATTTAATTAATGAAAATATGTTAAGTATTGATAAAATAAAAACAGGATGGAGTGATAAACAAACATTTATTATTACTAATACTACTGATACATATGCTATATACTCTTTGAAATGGGAAAATATAGTTAATAATACTAAAGATTTAATTAAATATAAGATATATAAAAATTATATAAATGTAAAATCTGAAGCTGTATTACCGAAAGAAGAAGAAATATTATTTGATAAATTATTGATTCCTTCAAAAGTGAGTGTCATCTATACTATATATTATAACTATCCGGAAATAAAAAAAGGTGCAACTTTATTAAATGATTCTTTTACTGGAAACTTAAAACTAGAAATTCGTTAATTTCTAGTTTTTTCCTTTTTTAGTAATAATAGAGATGTTATAAATGAAACAAAGCTAATACAAGCACCTATAATCAATCCTCTTGGAATGAATTTAAATTCAATAGTGTGAGTACCTTTTTTAAGTTCTAATGCAATTAGCGCATCAAATACTTTTGTATAGTTTATTTTTTTACCATCCACATATACACTCCATCCTGTGTCATATGGAATTGATGTATATAAAACATTTCTTTCTTCTTCCACATTGATTGTGCCTTTTATATAATTATCTTTTTTATAATATGTAATATTTAATTCATTCAATTTCATTTCATTAATAAATTTTTTGTAATCGTTTAGCGAAATACTCATTGGCATATAATCTTCTAAATATCCGGAAGAAGTATTTAATATCAAAGTAATTACATAAGTATTTCCTTTTCTTATCAAAAGAGAAAAGTTTGATTTACTACTGTAGGAATCTATTTCTTCATTATTAATCATTAGGTTAACTCCTATATTTCGTGTGTATGGAGTAAATACGATAACCCCATCCTCTTTAGGGGTAATGTTGAAAATTATTTTAGTTCCGTTTTCATTACTTATTCTATCAAATCTATCCCTATTGACACCCGGCGTTATAATCATATTTTCAATTTTTGTATAGTTTAATGTTTTTACATATTCTATAAAAGTATCATTACCCAGCATATCATTCATTATATTGTTCATATTATTCGTTGTTTCATTTACAGATAATTTTGTTTTTAAAATAGAATTTGAAGTCATAAAACCTAGCGATAAAGCATAATCGTTTCTATAAATTTTAAAACCTTTTTCTTTAACGAAGGTATATAAATTATCCTGATTATTACCATTCAAATATTTAACACCTAGTATTGAATTATATAACAAATTATCTGGGCTGTAACTGGTACTACACCCATCTATAACTCTTTGGTCTAGTTTAGTAAGTAGATTCATTGTTCTTTGGTTTCTTAAAGAATTAAAATATTCAATTCCGTTATAGTTAAATAGTGAAGGGTCGTTTGATATTAAACCGCCAACCATTTCAGTTCTATAAAAAGTATTTTCTTCTTCTAAATCTTTAATTGCTTCAATACCATCGTTAAGATTTTTAAATGAAATATTAAATGCATCATATGTTCTGCTATAAGAAATGTTTTTTAATGAAAAAACGGTGTTCCCAGTTATTTCTATAAAGAAAATCATACAAATAAATAGTGTGAATCTTTTTTGTCCTATAGTCAGAAAATATTCTACTATACAAATAAGAGATAATCCTAAAAACACTACCCTTCCGGTTTCTGTAAAAACATTATTAATATAAGCAGAAAGAATGATTAATAAAATCAAAACGCCAAATATAATCCATTTTTTCTTCTCACTAATTTTTAGGTCCGTAATATTATTAAATGATTTGTATGCAAGTAATATTATAAAAAGTGAAAAAGTAAAACTATATCTTTTTGGATACCACACAGGGCGTTGAAACATATGCCAAGCATAGTCTAATAAATTAAATGAAAAGCATAATATATAAATTGATATAAATATAAGAGATAAAATCTTTTCTTTTTTAGAGATTTTTTTGTTGAAAAAATAGAATATTGCTAATACAAAACACAGAATACTGCAGTATATGTTTGGGTATGTTGATGACATTTGTCCTATTTTATAAGAACCCACGGTCATCTTATAAATGAAGTTTATATAATCAGAAGTAAAAGCCCAATAATTAGTAAACGTATTAGTTTCTGTAAACATTGTTATTTTTCCACTTAATATCTCCATAATTACAGGAATTAATATAAATGAATTTATCAATGCCGAAAGAATAGAAAAAGTAATAAATTTATATATAATTCTTTTATTTTTCTTTTCTAATAAAATATATAAATATATGAAATATAATAATGAAAAAATACAAATCATATATCCTATATAAAAGTTAGCAAATATACTAAGAGATAGTGTAATAAAATACATTTTAGGGCTGGATTCATGAACTAATTTATTTAATCCTAGTACGACAAGCGGAAATAATACAATTGAATCGAAGTACATATAGTTATAAAAATATAAAACATTGTATGCCATTAATGCGTATGCAATACTAAATATAATTTGAAATTTACCATTCTTATTTTTATATTTTAATAACATAGACATTGTAATACCCGATAATCCTATTCTCAGTAAGATGATAAATAGATAGTAAGTAATAAAATTATTTTCGTTAGCAAATATAGATAGTAAATTTGTTGGATTTGATAAATAATATACAAAAGTTGCATAAAAGTTATATCCTAGGCCACCTTTGAAAGAATAAAAAAAGCTTTCTTGTCCCCTTAAAACTTTGGAAAAATAAGAAGTAAATCCGGGATATTGAGCAATTCCATCATATGCTGCGATTACTTTTTGACCAAACGGAAAAATTCCCCCAATTGCACAAGCAATCAGAAAGATTATAATAGGAACAAAAAAACAAATTATTATTACTTTATATTTATCCCATATTTTTTTTAAAAAAGCTTTAATACGTTTCATTATAATACCTCGAAAAAAGTATATCACAAAATAATATATAAAAAAAGATTGAAAAAAAGTTTGTAAATTGTTATAGTAATAATGATAGGAGGTAAGCATGGAACAAAGTAATTCACGAAAACTTATATTATCTATTATTGGAGTAGCAGCATTATTATTGGCTGTTGCAGGGTCTACTTATGCATGGTTTAGTTCAATTGTAAGCGGAACTGGATCTACAATGACAGTAACGACTGCTAATTTAGGAACAATAACATTTGTTGATGGAGCTTCGATTAGTGTATCTAATTGGTATCCAGGAGATAGCACTACAAAACAATTTACTATAGTTTCAGATCCAAGTGCAACGATTGGAGTGGCATATACAGTTGGTTTTGTAGATGTGACTAATACTTATGCAGTTGGAACAGATTTAGTATATTCGTTATCTGGAAGTGGTAATGGTAATGGTGGAATGCTTGTATCAGCTAGTAATGTAACGGCACCTACTAGTGCTGGAGCAATTACTGGTGATGGTGTTTTAGGCGTTGGAGAAACACACACATATCAATTTACTTTATTATTTAAAGAAATGAGTACAAACCAAAACAGTAACCAGGGAGCATCTTTCGCAGCTACATTAGAAGTAACATCGTCTGGAAAATACACTGCTGGCGGATCAACATATAATTATTAAAATAAAAAATAAAAAAATTCAAAAAATGTGTTGAAAAAAATATTAATACTTGGTATGATTATATAGTAAAGGAGGCAATAAAGCTATGGAAAACAACAAAGGACAAACAATTTTCTTGTCAGTGATTGGTATTGCTACATTGTTAGTTGCAATAGTTGGAGCTACATTCGCGTGGTTCAGTGCTAACGTAAGTGGAACAGGATCTACAATGACAGTAACGACTGCTTATCTAGGAACTATTGTATTCGCAGATGGTAACACAATAAGCGAAACAAACTGGTATCCAGGAGATTCTGAAACAAAAACATTTACAATTGCTGCTGATGCAAGTGCTACAGTTGCTGTAGGATACAAAATCAGTTTCATTGATGTAACTAATGGTTTTGCAACAAAATCTGATTTAGTATATTCGCTATCTGGAACTGGTAATGATAATGGCGGAACTCTTGTATCTGCTACTAATGTACAAGCTCCAGATGCAGCAGGACAAATTGGTAGTGATGGTGTTTTAGGTGTTGGAGAAACACATTCATACACATTCACATTACTATTCATTAAAATAAGTGATGATCAGAACAGTAACCAAGGAAAGTCATTTACTGCTACATTAGAAGTAAAACCAACTGAAAAATACACTCCTGGCGGATCAGTTTATCCACAATAGTAGTCTGACAATTTAAAATAGTTTAATTACTAGAAAAAAGCAAAAAGTGGGCATGCCTGCTTTTTTTCTATTGAATAAATTTTTTTTTTTTGATATCATTATAATAAGAGGAAATATGAAAAAGAATAAAATAGTATTGGGCACAGTATTACTTCTATTTTTTACGGTATCTATTGAAACCATAATTTTAATTTTCACTTATAATATGAGAAAAGAAATGGTTGACAATGATAATATATTAGATAGTAGTGTTACGTTATTAACTATTTCGTATGTAAAAAACAATAAACTTGTGTTGGATAAAATTAATAACAATACAAAAGATGAAGTTCAATTTTCTATTTCTAACAACAGTGATAAGTCAGTTTACGGATATTATAATATAAATCTTGAAATAATCAACTCGTTAATAGAAGAAAACAAAGATACTTTTACATATGATTTAACTTGTGATTCAGTAGGTGGGAATATAATTAATGAAGTGTTACCTAATGTTAAAGCCGGAAGAGTTCCTATTACCACTGGTGTGGTAGCAACTGGAACAATCTTTAAATCAAATACGCATAATTGTAAGATTGAAGTGTATGTAAGTGATTCCATATTTAATAAAGAATATTATAAAGATAAAAATTTTAATGCAAATGTTGTAGTAAAATCAGTGGGAGGAAAAAGATGAATAATTTAGATTTTTTTGATAAAGAAGGTTTATATGATGAGAAAGATAATAATGAAGTTTCAAACGAAAACAATGAATTAGAAAATAAAGTAACTGATTTTGATAATTCTAGTTATGAAACAAATTTAAACTTAGAAAATAATTATCAAAACACGGTTACAGAAGAAACTGACAATCCTGAACCAAATAAAATAATATTTGAAGAAGAGAATGTAACTAAAAAGAAACCAAAACTAATTACCAGAATATTAAAAGCATTGAGTACAGCCGTTCTTACAATAGTATTATGTATTGGCGCTTTTCTTGTTTTTTATGTAATTACTACTAAAATAGCAGAAAAAAACGGAGATTTTCCCCCATATGGAATGTTTACAATTATAAGTCCTAGTATGCAACCAAATATTAATGTTTACGATGTAGTTTTTATAGCAAAAGTAAAAGATTATAAAAAATTAAAAGTAAAAGATGTTGTTACTTTTTATACCGATTATGATTTCTTTGCTGGAACACCAATAACACATAGAATTGTACAAATATATGAAACTGATACAGGTTATAGATATATAACTAAGGGAGACAATAATCCAGTAGAAGATGATTTTGTTGTAACAAATTCAAACATTGCTGGTAAAGTAATATTTAAGATACCTCAACTTGGAAGAATACAATTTTTCTTAGCAACAAAGGGTGGCTGGTTTATAGCTATACTTGTACCTGCACTTGGAATACTTGCATATGACTTAGTAAAAATAATTAAATTGATAGTTTTAAAGAAAAAACTTGGAAATATAGAACAAGATAAAGTGGCGTAAAATCCATTTTTTCTTTACTTTTTGGTATATTGGTGGTATAATATATGCGATATTTAGGGGGTAAATATTGTGAATAATAGGGGTATATATAATATTATAGACAAAGAAATAGAAAAATTATTAATTGAAATTATATTAATAATAACATTAGTATTTGCGAGTGGAATGTTTTTATTAGACAATAATCAATTACATAATGCTTCAGTAGCAAATTATTATTCAACTAACAATTAAACTATAAGTATATAGGAATAAAATGACTTTAAAGTTATTTTATTTTTTTATTAAACAATTGATTTATCAGTCATTCTGTTATAGAATATTATTATAGGTAGAGGATAATATGGGACTAGATAAATTAATAAAGCGTGAAGTTGCAATAACTACTTTAACAATTATATTTATTGTTTTAGGTTTTTTTATATTTTCATACGCTTTATTTATGGACATTGATACAGGTGGCTCTACAACTCTTACTTTTGGAGATATAGAACTTCAATTTTGTGAAGATGTTTCGTGTACAAATACGGCAAGTACATATGCTAATATAATTGGTACACAAACGCTTAATGGAATTACTTCTCCTGTTTTACTTTATCCAACAGATTCTACAACAGCTCTTTCTACAACACCTTATTCTTTTACAGTAAAAAACACCGGTTCACTTAAAATGTATTTAAAATTATTACTAGAACCAGATGAAACTTTTGAAAATGCTGAAAGTAATTATAGTGGATATGCTTCTACTGAAAGCACAGATTATTCAAATATTTTTATAGCTTTTGGAGAAATAGGGGCGGGAAATCCTACTATTACTAGATATAGTGATATTATTGATGGAACAATAACTGAGAACGTATTGTTAGAACCAGATGAAATAAAATCATATAATTTGTGGATATGGGTAGATGAAGAAGCTTCAAATACAATACAAGGAACTTATTTTGTGACTAATTTAAAAGCAAAATATGAATATATACCAGGGGGACAAACATTATATAATAAAATATTACATGATAATACAGCGTATGCAGATAATGTAACAAGTCCGTATGTAACGGGTGCATCAGGAATAGACTTTGCAGCAGTATCATCAGATACAAACGGAAAAGGACTATA
>CAZGGW010000032.1:0-6029 GCA_964525365.1 uncultured Muribaculaceae bacterium
TCAATGTCTACCTATTCTTTCGACACATAGAATGTTACATTATATGGCAAAAAAAGAATATTTTGATAGTAAATTCAAGTGGTTTTTTGAGTTTACTGGATGTATATCTGTTAATAGGAGTGTAAAAGATATTGAAGCAAGTGACAAAGCATTAAAATTGTTGAGTCAAGGATATGCAGTGGGACTTTTTCCGGAAGGCACAAGGAATAAAACCAAAGATAAAACGCTATTACCATTTAAATATGGTGCAGTTAGTATGGCACAAAAAACTAATGCTACTATTGTTCCTTATGCAATCACAGGTAAATACAAATTTTTTAATAATAAATTAACTATTACCTTTGGAGTACCTTTTAAAGTTGAAAATATGACTTTGGAAGAGGCTAATAAAAAATTATATAATGAAATATTAAATATTATTGAGAGTAAGGAGAAAAAATGTTAAAAATTAAAAATGTCACAAAAAAATATGGAAAAAAAGAGGCAATAAAAGATATTTCTTTTGAAGTAAATAACGGTGAAATATTCGGTTTTATCGGACACAATGGTGCGGGGAAAACCACTTTAATTAAGGCGATTGTTGGAATTCATGATTTTGAAAAAGGAGATATTTTTATTAACAATATTTCTATAAAGGATGAGGCAGTTAAATGTAAAAAGATGATTTCTTATGTGCCAGATAGCCCAGATATATATGAATATCTAACTGGGATTGATTATCTTAATTTTATCGCAGATATCTATGAAGTCAGTAGCGAAAAAAGAAAAGAATTAATTGAAAAGTATGCAACTTCTTTTGAAATAATTTCTAATTTAGGTGATATAATTTCTTCGTATTCTCATGGAATGAAACAAAAACTAGTTATAATTTCCGCATTAATACGCGAACCACAATTGTTGATTTTAGATGAGCCTTTTGTTGGTCTTGATCCTAAATCTAGTAGAACATTAAAAGATATAATGAAAGAATTATGTGAAAAAGGAGTGAGTATATTTTTTTCTTCACATGTTTTAGAAGTTGTTGAAAAGTTATGTGATAGAATAGCAATTATAAAAAACGGAAATTTGATAACGGTAGGAAAAACAAGCGTTATAAAAGGTAATAAAGATTTAGAAGAGGTGTTTTTGGAGTTGACTGATGAAAAATAAGACTTTATTACTTTTGAAAATGAATTTAATTAACACATATAAATTAAAAGATAAAAATAAAAAGAAATTGTTTTTGATTTTTATTTTAATAATATATGTAGCAGTTGTATTATTTATTTCAATCAAAAACATGATGGTTAACTTAATAAACACTTTAATTGATTATAATCTTTTAAATTATTATTTGACTTTATTATTTACTATTGCTTCTATAATGGCTTGTATATTTAGTATATTTTTTGCTAAATCAAAATTGTTTGATAATAAGGATAATAATTTGTTGCTATCTCTTCCAGTAAGCAAAAAGAATATCTTTTATTCAAGGTTTTTAAATTTGACTATTTATAATTTTTTAATAGGACTTATTTTAATTATACCTGGTTTAATAGTATATTTTCAAAATACAGAATTTATTACATTTTCAACAATATTATATATTTTAATAGGAATATTATTGTTTTCCATAATTCCTGGCATTGTTGCTAGCGTTTTTGGATATTTTGTGGCTTTATTAACTTCTAAAGTTAAGAAAAAGAATGTTTTTGAAATTGTTTTTTATATATTGTTTATTATATTATATTATTTATTAGTTTCTAAATTAAATGCTTTCTTAATGCTTTTTATAAATAATGTTAAACTTTTAAACATAATTTTAAAAACGTGCTTTTTCCCGATATATACTTTTTATAAATATTTTATAACCAGCAATATATTATATTTAATATTATATCTTTTATCAAACATTGTTCTTTTATATTTGTTTTCAACAATACTAAGTAAAAACTATTTTAAAATAATATCAAGTCTAAGTTCTCATACTCAAACATCTAATTATAAAATGCGTGATGCAAATATTAATTCTAAAAGAAAGGCATTAATTAAAAAAGAATTAAAGCAATATTTTGCATCTGCGATATATGTTTTTAATACCGCTTTGGGTCCGTTTTTATTAGTTATAGCTGGTGTGGCAAGTTTGTTTTTTCCGCCCATTCAACTTATTAGTCTGATAAATATGACAGAGCTTATTAATTCACCATTTATTTTAGTACTTGCTTTATTACTATTTTCAGTTGCGCTTACTAATACTACTAATAGTTCGATATCAATGGAAAAAAATAGTTTTTGGATTATAAAATCCATTCCTATAGAAATAAAAGATATATTTTATACAAAGAGATTTGTAAATAAATTAATTTTAGTTCCGGCATCTGTAGTAAGTCTTACATTGTTCTATATTTCAAACTATATTACATTCGTTCAAATGATTTTATTAATAGTAATATCTTTTTTATTCAATCATTTTATTTCAAACTTTGGATTAATAATAAATTTAATGTATCCAAAATTTGATGCTATTAATGATACAGTTATAGTAAAACAATCTGTCTCAACTATGATTACAATTTTGGGAGGAATGGGATTTGCTGTCGTACTTATTTCATTAAGTAAATTAGAAATTAAAAACATTTATTTTCTATTACTGATGATAGCAATAATGTTTGTCTTATCTTTTGCAAGTAATTTAATATTAAATAAATATGGTAGAAAAAAGTTTGTTGAACTCTAATAAATCTTACATTACAAATAATTAAATTTATTAAGAAGGTGAGAATGAAAAACAAAAAAATATTTTTAATAGTTGCTTCTTTATTATTTGCTTTTTTAACCAATTATTACGCTATAAATTTGAAAAAAGAAAATTATAATTCTTATGATATGCAAAATATTGCGGATTATGCTGGAGAAAAATATGTTTATGTTAATGATAACGTACCAGAATTTGATAGTAATGATTACACAATTACATCTTTTGAAAAATATAGTGATTTAGATAGATTAGGAAGATGTAGAATCGCATATGCAAATATTGGAATTGACTTAATGCCGACAGAAGAAAGAGACTCAATTGGAATGATAAAACCAAGCGGATGGCAACTGGTAAAGTACGACAACGTGGCTGGTAAATATTTATATAATAGATGTCATTTAATTGGTTATCAACTTACAGGAGAAAATGCGAATAAAAAGAATCTTATTACTTGCACTAGACAAATGAATACAGAAGTAATGTTGGAATTTGAAAATCTTGTTGCGAATTACATAAAAGAAACTTCTAATCACGTTCTTTATAGAGTTACTCCTTTGTTTAAAGATGATAATTTATTGGCCGCAGGTGTTAAAATAGAAGCTTATTCAGTAGAAGATGATGGTGAAGGCATAAGCTTTAATGTTTTTATATACAATGTACAAGATGGAATAAATATCAATTATAAAGATGGAACTAGCAAACTAAAATGAAAATTATAGGATCAATGTTGAAATAGCGTGTTAAAAAACAGCAATATTATTATTTATTTAATAAAATGTCAAATGCAAAAGAATATATAGCAAATATTTAAAAAATATGATATGATTATGAAAAATAAGGAAGGAAAAACATGAAAAAAATTGTTTTTGGTCTAATGATTACAATACTATTATTTCCAACAATTCTATTTGCCAGTGGAAATGTTGCGAGTATTGGATCGAATGAGTATTCTAGTTTATCATCAGCTGTTGAAAATGCATCAAATGGAGATACGATTACATTATTCCAAAATACAAACGGAAGTGATTTAACACTAAACTCTGGCATTACTTTGATAATTCCTAGTGGCGTCACTCTAACACTAAGTGGAGAAAATAAGGCTCAACTAGGTGCTGTTGTTCAAAATAACGGAACAATAGTTATTGATGGAGGGGTTTTAGATGCTAGTAAAATAGAATCTAGTTCTACTACCGGATTAATTCTTGGACAAAATGGATTGGTAAGTATAAAAAGTGATGGCCAATTAATATTACCGAGTGTTTGACACACTAAATGGCAAAGCAGCATAAATGAGTTATGGCAGCCAAATGGTTCATATGCATCTCATATTTTTGCTAATACTGAGAATGGTGCTTCATTGGTAATTAATAATTATAATTATGTGTATGACACAAATACATGGAAAGGTGCTTTTAAAGTTGGTACTAATAATTACCCTACTTTAGTTGCAGCATTGGATTCTATTACTACAGAAGGAACGATAAAACTACTTAGTAACACTTATATAGAAGAAGCTACTAGTATTATCGATGGAAAAAAGATAACTATTGATTTAAATGGTTTTAGTTTAAATGCAATTAATAAAGTTCTTACGGTTTTATCAGGAGAACTTACGGTTAGTGGCCCTGGTGCAGTAATTGAGACAATTCCTGACTACGCTCCTATATATATTAAGGGTTCTGATCATTCGAATATAGTACTTAATTCGGTTATAAATGTTTATGGGGATGTAACATTAAGCGGATGGTCAGGTGTGTTCATAACGACTTATGAGAAAAGCGGCAGTCCATATGCGTATGGAGTTATTATAACTTTAACAGATACAACAATCAAAACATATGATGATACAAGTACACCAGCAAAAAAAGGTCATGGTGTTTATATTAACGGACAAATTCAAGATACTACTAATGCTCCTAAAATATATATGTATGGAGTTACTATTGATAGTAGTGGTGATGGAATATATGCTGCAGGCTATGCACAATGATTAATAGAAGATTCGAAGATAAACGGTATAAAATCGGGTCTTTCAGTAAAATCAGGAGAGTTTAATATCGTTGATAGTACCATAAAGGCTACTGGGGCATTTGTTGAAAATGTAGCATTATATAATGACGGTATTAATGCATCAGGTGCTGGCGTTCAGATAGAAACAAATAGTGGATATGCTGGCAAAATTGATATGACATTGGAAAATACTAATATTTCAAGTTTGCATGGACATGCAATTTATGAATATGGAAGTGATACAAATACTAACGTTGATTCTTTAATTATTAAATCAGGAAAATTTACTGCTACCGAAACAAATAGAACAGCACTTAAGTTTTCAAAGGGATTTACTTTAAATAAATTTATAAGTAATGGTGAATTTACTAGCGATCCAATTTTGTTTGTCGCAGATGGAAGTAAAGTTACAAAAGATTCAAAAAGTGGAAATTATATTGTAAATAAAATTGTTGTTCCAACCGGTACTTATACAATAAGTGGAATAGTAACAGATACTGAAGGCGCTACAATTATATTAAGTCAAGGTACAAATGTGTTGAAAACTACTGAAACAAATTCTAGTTATGGTTATAGTTTTTCTTCTCTTGCAGCAGGTGTTTATAATTTAACATTTATATATGAAAATCAAAAGGTTATAAAATTGGTAGAAATAACAGATAGTAATATAATACTAAATGTAGGACTACCAACTTATAATTCATATTTAAGTGTATATAATGATAAATATAATGTGATGGTTGGCAATTTAGACGCTATCGCAACTAGCGCTCAAGAAGAAGTAGTATTATCAATAACTGATGTTGATACAAATCAAAGTGCATCAGAGGACGCCATTGAAGAGATTGCAAAAGATAAAGATTTGACTTTCTTCAATCTATCCTTACTTGTTGGAGATGAAATTGTTTCAGATGTAAGCAATTCTGGTATTATCGAAGTTGTGTATTCATATGATTTGAAGAATGCAAAAAATGTTGTTGTATATCGTTATCATAATGATAGTGCACAAGCATTTACGAAATTAACTTCAAAATCTAATGCAACAGAAGGTAGTTATTACTTAGATGTAGAAAACAATTTAATATATATTTACACTTCAAAGTTTTCTGTATATGCCATCGGAGAAGATACTACTGAAAATCCAGCAACAAGTGACTCAATAATTAAATACTTTATAATAGGGTTAACTAGTATTTCTAGTATTGGTGCAATTGGATTTTATTTAAATAAAAGAAAACTTAGTTAGAAATAATAATTAAAAATAGAAAAAAATATAAATAAA
>CAZGGW010000032.1:6129-9921 GCA_964525365.1 uncultured Muribaculaceae bacterium
AATAAATTGGGTGATTAACACGGCTTTAAAAGGCATGGTGATAGATCAATAAAATTTGATAATTATAATAATTTTATTACTATTTTTAACCATTATAGTAAGACACTACGATATTGGCAAAGCAAATATTGAATAATGTGCAAAGGGACGCCCTTTTTAAACCCGTTAAGCAGCAATGTTACTCGTGTGAACTTGTAGTTTTGTTTGCTTTTTTACTAACTTTAAATACATATACGTTTTGACTAGCTAATTGTTGAAGAATTTGTTGAAAAAATATATTGGTAAGATTGATAAACAAAATAAAATGAGAGAAATTAAAATTGAATGGAATCCAGATTTATAATAATATAACCTATAAAAATAATAATAAAAGGAATGGTTTTTTTGGAAATAACCAATCCAGGACATGGAAAACAGATCCTGGAGCTAGTGGGAATGGAAAAGATGTTCTTGTAATATCTAACCATATAAACGTAAAAGGTATGGATGTCAATTCTGGTAAGTAAAAAAATTTATGTAAGAAAATAAACATAAAATTATAGATAAATGGTATAATTGTTATAAAGAGGAGTACATATGAAAGAAATAGAAGTATTAGTGGAAGTATATGATGACATTGAAAATTTAAAATCCAAGTTTAAAAAATTTAAATATGAAGGATTAAAGAAAACAGTTGATGAATACTATTATGATCCAAAAAACTATACTTTAAAGCCGGATGATAATAATCAACTTAGTCATTGTCTTAGATTACGAACAAAAAATGATGAATATTCAATAACTTATAAAGATGATATTTTTAATAATGACAACTGGTTGTATTCTAATGAATACAAAACTAAAATTGAATCAATGACTATGATTAAAAATATTTTTGATAGATTAGGTCTAGTAAAATTTATAGAGATAAATAATGAAAAAGAAACATATACTTTTGCCGATTATGAAATAGTAATTGAAAATGTAAAAGATTTAGGTTTATTCTTGGAAGTAGAATATTGTACAGCAGAAGATATCGATGTGGATTTAACAAAAAAACAAATTCAGAAATTTATTGATAATTTGAAAATAAATGTTTCAAAAGAACTAAATATGGGAAAACCCGAAATGTTTATGAAAAGACATAATATTGAAATAAAATCATTCAAATAATTTTATTTCAATAGTTAAATAAAAATATATTTTATACCATTAAAGTTGTTTCGTATTTGGTTCAAATATTAATTTTTCAAAATTATCATAAAATCCATCGAAATCAAAACCGATTTTTCAGAAGATTGGTATATTTTTTCTATTGTAGTTACTATTTCATTTTCTTCTGCTCCATTCTTTTGTTGATATTCTGAAGCATATTTTTTTTGTAACAACCAAAAAATTATTATTTGTTTCATTATTGTGGCTATATATTGTTTCGAAATACGAACCATTTTTTCCTTCTGTAATATTAGTGTAGATTTCAAATGCATTTTCATGTAATTCTAATTGGTAATCAGTTTTGTCATTCGTTGAACTATCAATAAGGGCTAAAATTTTTAAAGTCATTTTGTTCTTTTTGAAAACTTTTTTAATTCTTCCATTATTTCTATTTTTTATACTATTTTTTAATCTTTAGTCACAGAATAGTAATTTAAATTTGATTTGATAATCACATGATTTAATTTTTTTCATACAATAAATTAGGTGATTAACATGGCTTTAAAAGGCATAGTGATAGATCCGGGACATGGCGGATACCTTTATACCCAAATAAATAAAATATAGTTGAGGGCTTATAATACAAGGGTTTATTTAATAATTAAATAATAATAAAAACTAAATTTTTCTCCTTTTTTTTACTTTTTTTTTAAAAAAGATAAAGAAAAGGAGAAAAACAAATGAAAACAGATAATGTTAAAAGTACCATAAAAATTGGTACTTTTTTTAGTGGAATTGGAGCTCCAGAGCAAGCTTTAAAAAAATTAAAAGAAGAAGGAAAAATAACTGATTATAAATTAGAGTTTTTTTCTGAAATAGATAAAAATGCTATTAAAAGTTATTGTGCAATACATAATGTTGAAGAAAAATTAAATGTCGGTGATATAACAAAATTAAATGGACAATATTTACCATATTGTGATTTGTGGATTGGTGGATTTCCATGTCAAGATATATCTTGTGCTGGCAAAATGAAAGGGTTTGATTTTAAAAGTTCAACACGATCAAGTTTGGGTTGGGAAATGATAAGATTATTAGGAGAAGTAAAAGAAAAACCTAAATATGTTATTTTTGAAAATGTTGCTAACATTATAAGCAAACCATTTGAAACAACATTGAATTTATTTAAATCTGATCTTGAAAACTTAGGATATACTATTTATGAAAGCGTTTTAAAAGCTAGTGATTATCAAATACCTCAAATTAGAAAAAGGTATTTTTTAATTGCCATATTAAATAAATCACAAAATTTTATTTTTCCGATTGGAGAAAGTACAAATTTAATCATGAAGGATTTTTTAGAAAAAGAAGTAGAAGAAAAATACTATTTAACTGACTATCAACATTTTGAAAGAAATCAAAATGTTGTTATTTTTAATAACAAAAAAAATAAAGAAATAAAATATGCAGTAGATTTAAATAAATTTTATAGAGGTGGAAAATGTGGAGAAGATATGCATTGTAAATTTCATCAATCTGCAAGAGTTTTTTCACAATTAGGATTTGTTCCAACGCTAACAGCTTCAAATACAGTGGATAATTGTAAAATAGTTGTTGATGATAATAATATGATGAGAATAAGAAAAATAACTCCAAAAGAAGCATGGAGATTAATGGGATTTAAAGATGATGATTATCAAAAGGCGAGAAAGGTAAACAGTGAAACATCTTTATATCATCAAGCAGGAAACTCTATTGTCGTAAATGTTATATATGTGATTTTAAAAGAATTATTGAAATGAAAAAGCTATTGGTACTTATTAGTATCAATAGCTTTTTTTATATTAAAACTTAAAGGCTAATATTAATCAAGATTTTTTAGAACTTTCATCTTGTTTTAAAAAAATTTCATATCCCTCAAAAAATGTTCTTATATCTATATTAAGTTCACAGGCAATATTAAATAATGTATCTAGTGAGACACCAGTGTCAACACCGGGACTCTCTATTTGTGAAATAAAACCTCTACTCATATCAATTCGATCTGCTAAACTTTCTTGACTTTCTTTAGCATTAGTTCTAATATTTCTCAGATTTTTACCTATTAAATTATAAAAATCATAAATATTATTATACAAACTATTACCTCCTATAACTATTTTATAGGAATTCAAAAAATTATACTGCTAGGGCAAAACTAGCAAAGACTATTTTTATTTTTTTTCGGTTATGTTATAATAATCTTGGTGCAATAAAAAAGAATACTTTTTGTATTCTATCTAGTTCTAGGTATGCGATGATTTTCCACTTTTGGTCTTTTGATAAACAGTTCTTCCAAAGGAACATTTAAAGTGGTTGCAAGGTGTTCTATGTAGTCAATACTAGTATTTCGTTTTGCATTTTCTAGTGTTGATAGATAAGCAGTAGTGGTTTCAAGTTTATCCGCAAAATCTTCTTGAGACCATCCATTGTTTAATCTAAAATAAACTAAGTTATTAGCAAGAATTTTACGAGCAAGTTTATTGGTAGTAATAATCATCACATCCTTTCTGTAACTTATTACTATTGTAATAAGTTTAGTGAATTTTAACCATATCACTAGAAGATAAGTTAGAATTAGAAATGCGTTAAAAGTAGGTTTGTTTTTAATTGAAAAAG
>CAZGGW010000033.1:0-9586 GCA_964525365.1 uncultured Muribaculaceae bacterium
AAGGTGTAAGCGTAAATGACAATTTCATTGTATGACGCAAAACAGCACATATCGGCTTTATGTGAAATCCGTATTCAGCCCTTGTGCTACGCGGTCGTGTCAAAAATGAACAGGTGAATAATATAGGAAAAATTAAATCGGTTGAAATGACAATAGACGAAATATGCTCGGACTTATCGGATGAGTTTGAAAAAAGCTTGACGGAACGACTTTTGAGTTTTTTTGAGGGCAACGGCTTTACCTATATTGTTTCAGCGATAAACACCAATCGTATTTATTGCTATATACGCAAAAGCAAGGAAAGCCTGATTATAAACAAAAAAACCTATGAGGACAGACGGACGGCGGATACTCGCTTCAGCTAAGACTCACCTCGGCTAAATCCTATTCTGAGCTTGACAGCCTTTCGGATAACGTGCGCTCACAGATACTCGGAGGGCGCGATTGTAAGGCACCAAACTGCTGTAATTGCGGAAATCATTATTTCTTCGTCTATAATGGTGTTAGTTACAGAAAATGTCATATGCTGTGCGATAATTATATGCTGCACAGGCTGCTATTAAGCAGAAGTAGTCATTCGCCAATCGCCTTAACATGGGACTTTACGGTCACATACGAAATGGCGAGAGCGTGGAGAAAAGCTCATGGAGCGTATCTCCGACAAGGTCAATGGACAGACCTCACTATGAGAATTTGCCTTGACGTTGGATAAGTGAATATAAAATGAACCTCCCCACATCGTTATCGCTGTATCAGCGTGAAACGGTGTGGGGAGGTTTTGTATATGTTTGGTATCGTTCATTTTACTCATAACGAAATTATTTTTAAAAACCTATTGACAATGCAATTAAAACCGTGCTATACTACAAGTACGATGTTACATCAGCCACATAACATATTTTATTGGAGGTGCTATATTGCGACTAAAAGATATATGTTCTATCCGAACAGGTCTTGTATTGTCTAGGAAGATATCCGATGATGAGGTTAATTCCTACAAATACAAGCAAATAACATTGAAATCAGTTCAAACGGATGGTTGCATAAATACCGATGAATTCAATGATTTCTTTTCTGATGAGTTGATAAAAGACAATTATCTTGCAGCAGATGGTGATGTACTGGTAAGGTTGACCGCTCCGTTTAATGCAATATATGTCGATGAAACGATAGAAGGCGTTGTCGTTCCTTCGCATTTTGTCATAATTAAAGCAGACAAAACACAAGTATTACCACAGTATATTGCTTGGTATCTGAAACGTGAAAGAATAAAAAAAGCGATGCTTTCAAGCTGTGTAGGTGCGTTGCTTCAAGTTAAACCGACATTCGTTGCGGATATTGAAATTAATTTGCCACCATTATCAACTCAAGAAAAAGTTGTAGAAATCGACAGACTTTCCGGCTTGGAAACACGTCTTTACAACGAACTGGTAGAGCAGAAGCAAATGTATTATAATCAATTAACACGTCAAATCAACAAAATAAAGTGAGGTAAATTGCTATGACAACAAAAGCGGATATTGAAAAAGTACTCTGGAAAGCCTGCGATAGCTTTAGAAACAAGATAGACAGTTCAAGATACAAGGATTATATTTTATCAATGCTGTTCGTCAAATATTTAAGTGATGTATACGAAGAAAAGAAAAGTGATTATGCAAAACAGTATGGCGATAATGCCGAGCGTATTGAAAGAGCGATGAGCCGTGAACGTTTCACGATTTCTGATACTGCAACATTTTCATTTTTATATGACAACCGCAACGACACGGAAATCGGTCAGAAAATAAATACCGCCCTTGCGGATATCGAAGATAAGAACAGCGGTAAATTACGTAATGTTTTCCGTGCAATTGATTTCAACTCAACTGTTGACTTCGGTGATGTAAAAAATAAAAACGCAATCCTAAAGAACGTTCTTGAAGATTTTTCGGAACTTGATTTGCGACCGTCACAGCTTGACAGCACAGATATTATCGGCGATGCCTACGAGTATATGATTGCAAACTTTGCTTCGGACGCAGGCAAAAAGGGTGGGGAATTTTTTACGCCAAGTAAGGTTTCCGAGCTTGTGGCAACGCTTGTTAATCCGCAGAAAAACGACCGTATCTACGACCCGACGTGCGGAAGCGGTGGTTTGCTGTTAAAGGCATATCACCAAGTTCCGTCGAAGAAAGTTGCTATATATGGACAAGAACAGAATGCACAGACATGGGCGTTATGCACGATGAATATGTTTCTGCATGGCGTTGACGATGCGAAAATATGGCAGGGTGACACACTTGCTAATCCACAGAATATCGAAAATGATAAGCTGATGAAGTTCCAGTGCGTTGTTGCAAATCCTCCGTTTTCGCTTGATAAATGGGATAGTGGTTTTCTGTCAGCGGCGGCTGTTGACGATAAGGGCAAAAAGCAAGAGAAAATGGCATCTTCCCTTGACCGTTTCAATCGCTTTGATTGGGGTGTTCCACCTGCATCAAAGGGTGATTATGCCTTTGTGCTTCACATGCTCCACAGCCTTGACGACAGCACGGGAAGAATGGCAGTAGTACTGCCGCACGGAGTCCTTTTCAGAGGAGCAAGCGAGGGCAGAATTCGTCAGCAGATTATTGAATTTCATCTTCTTGATGCTGTAATCGGTTTGCCGTCTAATCTGTTTTACGGAACATCAATCCCTGCTTGTATCCTTGTATTCAAGAAGAATCGTGCCAACACCGATGTTTTATTTATTGACGCAAGCGGAGAGGGAAATTACGAAAAGGGCAAAAATCAAAATCTTCTCCGTGACTGTGACATTGAAAAGATTGTTGAAACCTATAAGAAGCGTGAAGTAATTGAAAAATACAGTTATCTTGCAACACAAGAAGAAATCAAGGAAAACGACTATAATCTGAATATTCCCCGTTATGTTGATACCTTTGAGGAAGAAGAACGGATTGATATTGACGAAGTGAAAGCAAATATTGTGGGTATTGAAGCCGAAATTTTGGCAGTACAAGCAAAAATGAACGAGTATCTGAAAGAACTTGGAATATAGGAGGAGTAAGTTATGGTTTCATTAAAAAAGAGAGATTTTATTTACGGTGCAATTCTATCTGAACTCATTAGCAGTAAATATAAAACAGTTTTGATTGATGGGAAAAGCAAAGAGCGTCGCATATATAAATTTACATCTAACACAGAAGAGGATTTTATAGCCTATTTCAAATACAGTTTAGCATCAAAGTATTCAGAACGTGATAAGAGCACCAGTTGGCAATTTAATTTTTCCGAAAAAGAAATGGAACAGATTTTAGAATACGTGTATAGTGATGTTGCCATTAAGATTTTTTGTTTGTGCGGTAACAAGGAATTGCGTGGGTCAGAAATTGCAGTGATAAAGAACGATGAGATTGAGTCAACGATATTTGAATCAGAGAAAGATAGCAATACTATAACTATTCGAAAAGAGTTTAAAACAAATTACTATAAAATTCCAAGAAACGGTGGAAGAGACAACGACTTGCCGATAGCAACAAATCGTATAGACGCACATTAAGGAGGACATATGCCTGAAATCGAAAAATACAGTGAAAAGACCTTTGAAGATATAAAGCATATCAATGCTGACGGGATTGAATTTTGGTATGCCCGTGAGTTACAGACGGTGCTTGAATATTCTGAATGGAGAAATTTTTTAAAAGTTATTGAAAAGGCGATGATTGCATGCCAAGGCAGTGAAAACACCGTAGAATCACATTTTGTTGACGTCAACAAATCATCACCGATGCCGAATGGTGGAGAGCGTATAATTGACGATATTCAGCTTTCCCGCTATGCTTGCTACTTAATCGTACAGAACGGCGACCCTCGAAAAGAAGTAATCGCACTCGGGCAGACATATTTTGCAGTAAAAACCCGTCAGCAAGAGCTTATTGAAAACTATGACGAGTTAAGCGAAAATCAAAAGCGTATTGCAATCAGAAATGAAATTATTGAACATAACAAGTCGCTTGCCGAAGCAGCTTCAAACGCAGGCGTTGTTGAGCCAAAAGATTACGCAATATTTCAAAACAGAGGTTATCAGGGTTTATATGGCGGTCTTGGGGCAAAGGAAATCCATGCAAGAAAAGGTTTAAAGAAAAGCGAAAAAATCCTTGATAATATGGGTAGTACCGAGCTTGCGGCAAATCTTTTCCGTGCGACACAAACAGACGAAAAGTTGCGCCGTGAGAATATTCAAGGGAAGCAAGCGGCAAACCAGACGCATTATGAAGTCGGAAAAAAAGTCCGTGATACAATAAAAGAGCTTGGCGGAACGATGCCAGAGGACTTACCAACACCCGAAAAGAGCGTCAAAAAGCTCGAAAAGGAAATGGCAAAGAAAATTACAAATAAGTAGGTGAAAAAAATTGACCGATGAAATAAAAAAGCGTGTTGAGATGATAAATCGTGGGGAAATTCCCGACGGGTATAAAAAAACTAAGGTCGGGGTTGTGCCTAGTGAGTGGGAAGAGTGTAGACTAAGCAAGTTTATGCAGGTAAACAACGAAAGAAACAGAAAAGATATGTACACAAAAGAAGATGTACTGTCCGTATCAGGAGATTTCGGCATTGTTAACCAAATCGACTTTATGGGAAGATCATATGCTGGTGAGTCTGTAGCAGAATATCATGTTGTGAACACAGGTGATGTAGTATATACTAAATCGCCATTAAAAGCTAATCCGTATGGAATAATAAAAACTAATAACGGAAAATCAGGTATAGTATCAACTCTTTACGCTGTGTATACACCGACACAACGAAGTTTTGGCAGATACATTGAGAACTATTTTAACAGAACAGAAGTCACCAATAATTACTTATTGCCTTTAATACACAAGGGTGCTAAGAATGATATGAAGGTGAATAATGAAGATGTCCTAAAAGGTTTTGTTGTATTTCCCTCTCTCCCCGAGCAAGAAAAAATCGCTGAAATTCTCACAACGCAGGACAAGCTTATTGAGTTGCAAGCAAAAAAAGTCGCTGAACTTAAAAGACTGAAAAAAGCATACTTGCAGAAAATGTTTCCACAGAATGGCGAGAATGTTCCCGAAATTCGTTTTAAAGGTTTTACTAACGCTTGGGAACAGCGTAAGGTTTCGGATGAAGTCAATTCTGTTGATACTGGTAAAAGCAGATTCACAATAAAAGATGACGGAGAGTATGAAATATTAGGTTCTACCTCAGTCATTGGATATGACGATGATTATGATTATGAGGGTGATTTTCTCTTAACTGCAAGAGTTGGAGCGAATGCGGGAACATTATATAGGCATTCAGGGAAAGTGAAAATCACTGATAATACAGTGTTTTTGCAGGGGCAAAATCTTGATTTTCTGTTTTATTTACTCATCCGCTTTGATTTGCACCGTCTTTCATTCGGAACGGGTCAGCCACTGGTAAAGGCGAGTGAGTTGAAAGCGCTTCAATTACTGATGCCAACCGAAAAATCAGAAAAAGAAAGAATAGCAAACTTTTTCCGCAACCTTGACACCCTTATCACCCTTCATCAGCGTAAGCTTGATGAAATGAAAAAAAAGAAGAAAGCACTTATGCAATTATTATTGACAGGAAAGGTGAGAGTTAAAATATGAACGCTGACGCATATCTTGAAGATAATATAAGCAAAAATCCCACTATTGAAGTGCTGAAAAAACTTGGCTACACTTATCTCTCCCCCGAAGAATGCGAGGTTCAAAGAGGTAGTAAATACGGCGTCATTCTGAAAGATGTTCTGCGTGAGCAATTGTCTGCGCTGAATGGCTTTACTTTCGGTGGAAAAGACTACAAGTTCAGCCGTGACAACATTGAACGTGCTATAACAGAGCTTGATGAACCGCTTACAGAGGGACTTGTCCGCACAAGCGAGAAAATTTACGATTCGCTTATGCTCGGAAAAAGCTATCCCGAATATCTCGACGACGGACGTTGTATGAATTTCAATCTGAAATATATCGACTGGGACGATATGAGTAAAAATGTATTTCACGTTACTGAGGAATTTTCAGTTGAAAGCCGTGACAAGCAGCACAATGCACGCCCCGATATTGTTCTTTTCGTGAATGGTATTCCGTTTGCAGTTATTGAGTGTAAATCACCTGTGATTTCTGTTGAACAGGCTGTTGAGCAGAATATCCGCAATCAGACCGACGATTATATCCCACAGCTGTATAAGTTTGCACAGATAGTCGTTGCTACCAACACAAACAGTCTTAAATACGCAACCGCAGGCACTCCGAAAAAGTTTTGGTCAATCTGGAAAGAGGAGGACACAGCTTTTCTCAATGAAAAGCTTTCAGAATGCGTTTGCGACCGTTTGCCAACGGTTCAGGATAAAGATTTGATTTCTTTGCTTTCTCCCGAAAGACTAATGGACTTAACAAAGTATTTCGTTATATATGATGCCAATGTCAAGAAAATCTGCCGTCATCAACAGTTCTTTGCTATAAAGGAAATCATAAAAACCATAAATACCGATGACGAAAAAGGAAATCGCCAAAGCGGTGTAATCTGGCATACTCAAGGTAGCGGAAAGTCACTGACAATGGTTATGCTTGCAAAGTATATACTTATGGAAATGTCAAAGCTTTCTCCAAAGGTTATACTTGTAACAGACCGAAAAGAGCTTGACAGTCAGATAGCAAAAACTTTTGTTCACACAAGGCTTTTACCTGCCAAGGCTACAAGCGGAAAACATCTTGTTTCTCTTATTGAAAATGGAAAAGTTGATATAGTAACATCAATAATCAATAAATTCAACACCGCCGAAAACAGCGGTGTAAAAGTCATGTCAAGAGATATTTTTGTTCTTGTCGATGAAAGTCACAGAAGTAATTACGGACAGCTTGCAGCAAAAATGCGCAATGTTTTCCCAAATGCGTGCTATATAGGTTTTACCGGCACACCGCTTATGAAAAACGAAAAAAGCACTATGAAACGTTTCGGCAAGCTGATTCATAAATATACCATAAAAGACGGCGTTGACGATAAAGCAATAGTGCCGCTTATTTACGAGGGTAGGTTTGTTGAACAAAAAGTTGATGAAGCAAATATCGACCTTTGGTTTGATAAGACAACAAAAAAGCTCACCGAAAGTCAACAGCTTGACCTGAAAAACAAATGGAGCAGTATCAGACGGCTTACTTCAACCGATTCACGCATAAGAAGAATTGCCCTTGATGTGAACGAGCATTTTATTGAGGGATATAAAAACACAGGCTTCAAAGCTATGCTTGCAACGAATTTCAAGCGTGATGCTGTACGTTACCTCGAATGTTTTGAAACCATTGGCGACCTTAATTGTGCGGTTATGATTTCATCTCCCGATATGCGAGAGGGCGTTGACGATATAGACGAAAGCACGGACAACAAGGTTGTAGCGTTTTGGAACAAAATGATGAAGCAATACGGCAACGAGGATGCTTACGAGGAAAACATAAAAAACAAGTTTTGCGATGGTGAGATTGATATTCTTATTGTTTGCAGTAAACTGCTTACGGGGTTTGATGCACCGATTTGTCAAGTTTTATACGTTGATAAAGAGCTTAAAGAACACGGACTTTTGCAGGCAATTGCAAGAACAAACCGCCTTGCGGACGGCAAGGATTACGGCTTGATTGTCGATTACAGAGGGCTTATAAATAAGCTTGATGACGCAATGAATATGTATAGCGGTGCTGGACTTGAAAACTATGACGGCTCGGATTTGTCGGGCGCAATTGTCGATGTTATGACCGTTGTAGGAACGTTAAGACAGGCATATTCACAGCTTTGCGACTTGTTCATTTCCGTCAGGAACAAAGACGATACTGAGGAAATTGAGGACAGACTGGCGGACGATGATTTACGCAAGGACTTTTACAACCTTCTTTGCAAATTCGGTAAAGCACTCGCTATGGTACTGAATTCCGAAAAAGCGTATGAAGCAATTCCGAAAGATGAGATTAACAAATACAAATCAACTTTTTCGTTATTTTCAAAAATCAGACGCTCGGTCAAAATCAGATATGCCGATGCCGTTGACAACAGCGAATATGAGCCGCTTATGCAAAATCTTCTTGACCAACATTTGTCTGTTGTGGGGCTTAAACAGATTACACCGCCGGTTGATATTCTTAACAGCGACGATATGGATAAAGAACTGTCCGAGCTTACTTCAAAGCGTTCGCAGGCAGATGCAATACGTTCAAGAATGACAAAGAGTATCGCCGAAAAGCACGATGATAATCCTGCATATTACGATAGCTTTTCAAAGAAAATCAAGGAAGCATTGGAGCAATATAAAGATAAAGTGATTACGGAAGCGGAATATCTTGAAAAAATGAACACAATCCTTGACGAATATAGAAAAGGCGTAACCGACATAACCTACCCTGAAAAGCTGAAAAATAACGTACACGCACAAGCATTTTACGGTGTGATTTCGGGAGTGCTTGAAGAAAAAATCATTATTTCCGACAATGTAGATTTAATTGCGGACATTGCCTTTGATGTTACGGAAATTATCCGCACAAACAGCAAGGTTGACTGGGCTGAAAATCTAGATATTCACAAGAAAATAGAGCAAGCAATAGATGATTTGTTTTATGAATACGAGAAAAATCGTGGGCTGAAGCTTGACTTTGATACAATTGATAAGATTATCGACAACGTCAAAACTGTTGCTCTCAGGAGGTTTTGAAATTGAATGAAATTTCGGAAAAACGCACAGTCAAAACTACTTGTGGCGATATAAGCTATGAGCTTATCATAAAAGAAGTAAAAAACATAAATCTTCGCATCAAGCCCGATTGTTCTGTTTGCGTTTCAGCAAATATCAATGTTGATAAATCTGTTACAGATGATTTCGTATTGAGAAAAGCTTCATATATAAAAAAAACACTTGATGTTTTTGCCGAGCAGATAAAATATCAACCCTCTCCAAAAGAATATATCAGCGGTGAAAGCATAGCCTATCTTGGAAAAAATCTTCGGATAAAGCTGAAAACCGGAAAACAAAGTGACGCTTTCACTGACGGAATATATTTATATTTAGCTGTCAAGGACACAGAAAATTTTTGTATGAAAGAAAAATGCGTAAACCAATGGATTGACACACAATGCAATATGATATTCGGTGAAGTTGTTGAGGAAATTTACAAAAAATTCAGCAGATATATAAGCGATAAACCGAATATTACTCTACGAAATATGACTTCTCGCTGGGGAAGCTGTCAGGTCGAAAAAAATACAATTACTTTGAACAAACGACTGATAGAAATGCCTCGTAACTGCATTGAATATGTTGTTACGCATGAGTTTGCACACTTCATTCATCCAAATCATTCAAAGAATTTCTATTCATTTTTAAGCACCATTATGCCAGACTGGAAAGAACGAAAGCAACAACTTGAGCATAGCTTGTGCTTGAAATATTAACAGCGTATATGGGTTTGGGCTTAGCCCAAGAAAACAACAATCCCGCAAGGCTTTCGGCAACGAAAAACTTGCGGGATTTGTATTTGTCAGCGAGTGAGTTTTTGCAAAAAACACCGAGTGTCTAGACAAATGCTATGCTTGCTAG
>CAZGGW010000034.1:0-9512 GCA_964525365.1 uncultured Muribaculaceae bacterium
TGTGTTTAACTAGTGAGTTGATGGGCTGAGAATATAGATGAGTAAAGCCCCATTTTAAAATCAAACAGAACTTAGTTTCTGTTTTTTATTATATATATGTTATAATTTTAATAGATAAATAGTAATTAACATGATTAAATAATAATGTTAAAACAATGTTAAAATGCATTGCTTGTAGCAACGAAGTATCCTTTATATAATTGAGTTGTTAAAAGAAAGGAGTTGATTTAAATGCTAAAAGATAACATTAAATCAATTAGGAAGTCAAAAGGACTTTCTCAAGAAGAGCTTGCTATAAAATTAAATGTAGTAAGACAAACAATTTCTAAGTGGGAGCAAGGATTATCAGTTCCAGATGCTGAATTACTAATCAAAGTATCTGAGGAGTTAGATGTATCGGTTAGTACTTTACTTGGCAAAAATATTGAAGATAAAAAGCAAGAAGATTTAAAAGTAATCGCTAAAAAATTAGAAATTATTAATTTGCAATTGTTGCAAAAAAAAGAAAGTAAACGGAAAATAATCAACTGGTTAATGACTTTATTATTAGGATTAGTAGTTGTTATATTTATAATACTATATTTTATAAATGATTCATATCTTAACTGGGATTATATTAAGCCAGAAAATTCTGTTTTAAGTGTATTAATTCATTCATTTGAATGGGGATTTGTTAGAATCGCTCCATTTGTAATAATATGCTTAATAATTGGAATTGTTGTCACAAGAAAAAAAAATTAATCATATAAATTACAATTTGTAGGTTAGAGATTTGTAATGGCAAATTATTTATATACAATTATATTAATAATTTAGTTTTATCTCTAATCTTATTTTTTTGTAAACAAATCTAAATAAAACCCCACAATTAAAACAACTCACAATTTTATTGATATTGTCTAATTTCAGTCGTAGCATTAGTTTGTGAGTTTTATTTTTATTTTCTACCAACTTCGTCAACCTCTGTTCTATTCAAATCTTGTATATATATTGGTGCATTATATTTTGAACTCATATAATGTACTACATCTATTGGTTTTATATTTTCTTTTCCCAATACTTTTTTAAAGCATTCTTTAAAAGAGTGACCAATAAAAGCATTAAAATCCATTAAACTATCATGAAATTCTTCTCTTAATTCTTCAAAGTTTTCTTCCATTTTAGGTAGATTTTCGCAGGCTTTATTTATTGCACGCAATTCTCTTAAATAATCTTGGTATTCTTCCATATCCATATTATATCCATATTCAGTTAAATATTCTCTAATAAGTTCACACGAATTCTTGGTATTTAAATAACTTTCTGAATTAGTCGCAATGTATGGTAAATCTTCAAAATTCATATCTATTGTTTCTTCTGGAATAATAATTCCTTGTATTTTATCTTGCAAAATTTTATCTTTGACATAAACTTCATCGGGTCTATGAATAATGATACTACTTGTATCTGATATAAAAGGTACGTCTTCTATAATAAATGAAATACCTTTTGTTATATATTTATGATAAGATCCATCTTTAACTTCGGGATTTACATATAATCCTCTTACCATCGAAATCATATTATTTGGAGTAAAACCAGAATAATTTTTGCTATACCTTATACCTTGTTTTTCAGCTTCTCTTAAAGAAACTAATCCGTAATTAAATATACTTTCTAATTTAAAAAAGTTAAATCCAATTCCGTGTAAAAGGGTATTATCGCTAAATTTATATTCCATAATTTCTCCTAATTCTATTATATCAGAACGCTTGTTTAATTATATGAAAGTGTAAAGAAAAAAATAAAAATTTTACATATAAAAATTTTCTTTCATAAAATTACAAAAAGTCAATCTGATATGTTATAATGAAATCGGAGTAAGTTAACTTTTATAAATTATAGAATTTATTATTTTTGTGTTGAGAGTTCTCAATATAAATTTTTAGTATTCATAAAAAGGAGGAAAAGGTTATGAAAAATGAAATAATAATATTTAAAAATCAAGGTATTAAAATTGAAGTAAATATGAAAGATGAAACTGTGTGGTTAACACAAAAACAAATGGGATTACTATTTGGAAAAGACGAAAATACGGTTAATGAACATATAAACAATATCTTTGATTAAGGAGAATTAGATAGAAAAACTTCTACCGGAATTTCCGGTAAAAGTTTTGGAGGCAGAAAACCGAAAATTTATAATTTAGATGTTATAATTAGTGTAGGTTATCGTGTTAAATCTAAAAATGGTGTGCTTTTCAGAAAGTGGGCTACAAGCGTTTTAAAAGATTATTTAATTAAAGGGTATGCCGTTAACAACAAAAGATTAGAATCTTTAGAAAAAGCAGTCAAATTGATTGATATTGCATCTAGAATAGAAGGTGAATTAAAAGGTTCTGATGCCCTAGATGTTATAAAAGTAATAAATAATTATACCAATGCTTTAAATTTATTAGATGACTATGATCATAGAAGACTTAGTAAACCGAGAGGAACAAAAAACAATGAGAAAGTTACTTATGAAGAATGTTTGAACATTATTCATAACCTAAAATTCAATAATGAGAGCAAAATTTTTGCACTTGAAAGAGATAGAGGACTAGAGTCAATAATTAATACTATTTATCAAACTTTTGATGGTAAACATCTATATTCTACAATCGAAGAAAAAGCATCAAACTTTTTATATTTAATTACTAAAAATCATGTGTTTATTGATGGAAACAAAAGAATCGCAGCCACTTTGTTCATTTATTTTTTAAATTATTATAATATTTTATATATTAATGAAAAGCAAATAATAGATAATAATACTTTAGTCGCGGTAACTCTTTTAATTGCAGAGTCCAATCCCAACGAAAAAGAAGTGCTGATAGATCTAGTTATGAACTTTTTAAAGCCAAATATGTAAATTTACTTTCTTATTTTTATTTGTTATACTTGTAAAAGTTTGGAGGAAATATGTTAGATGAGAAATCGTTAATAAAAGTAAGTGAAGACTTAAATATTGACATTAAAAATGTTAAAAATGTAATAGAAATGCTTAGTGGAGGGAGTACTATTCCTTTTATCGCACGTTATAGAAAAGAAGCAACTGGTTCTTTAGATGAAGAACAGTTAAGAAGCATTGAAAGTGTATATAATTACTCAGTTAATTTTAATAAAAGAAAAGAAAGCATTAAGAAATTAATTGATGAGAAAGGTATGCTTACTGAAGAATTAAATAATGAAATTGATAAATGTGAAAAGTTGAGTGAACTTGAAGATATTTATTTACCATTTAAAGAAAAAAAGAAAACTAAAGGAACTGAAGCAATAAAGTTAGGCCTTGAAGGACTTGCTAAAAAGATAGTGGAATTTAATAATATACCTGAAGAAGAACTTGCACGCCCTTATTTATCTGATAAAGTAAAAACTATCGATGATGCTTTTGTTAATGCTGGGTATATAATTGCCGATTGGATAAGCGATAATGCAAAATATAGAAAAAAAATTAGAGAGATGTTTGAACAGGATGGAGTCGCAAAATCAGTTAAAAAGAAAAATGCAGAAGATGAAAAGAAACTTTATGAAATATACTATGATTTTGAAGAAAGTGTACAAAAGATAAAAAGTTATAGGATTTTAGCAATAACGAGAGCTGATAAACAAGGAATAGTTAATTATTCGATTAAAGTTGATAATAACAAAGTAATCGATTATTTAATAAAAGAAGTGATTGGTAATAATCAAACTATTCACGGAGATAGAATAATTAGTTATATTGAAGATGCATATAAAAGACTTATTATGCCCAGTATAGAAAGAGAAGTAAAATCCGAATTATTTGATATAGCTAGTGAAGAAGGAATAGAAGAGTTTAAACTTAATTTAGAGAGTTTGTTGCTTACTCCGCCAATTAAGTCAATGGTTGTGCTTGGATTTGATCCTGCGTTTAGAACTGGGTGTAAATTAGCAGTTATTAGCGCGTCTGGAAATGTTTTGAAAATTGATGTAATATATCCACACGAACCAAAAAAATTGGTTGAAGAAGCCAAAGCAAAAGTTTTAAAATTAATAAGAGATTATAATGTTGGAGTAATAGCAATTGGTAATGGAACCGCTTCAAGAGAAAGTGAAAAGTTTATAAGTGACTTAATAAAAAACGAAAATCTTGATACAAAATATACAATAGTAAGTGAAGCTGGGGCTAGTGTATATTCAGCGAGTGATTTAGCAAGAAAGGAATTTCCGGATTTTTCTGTAGAACAAAGAAGTGCCGTGTCAATTGCACGAAGACTTCAAGATGCATTAAGTGAACTTGTTAAGATAGATCCCAAATCAATTGGGGTAGGACTTTATCAACACGATTTAAAGCAAAAAGAGTTAGAAGAAAATTTATCTTTTGTAACGAGTAACATAGTAAATAAAGTGGGTGTTAATGTTAATACAGCAAGTGAAAGCTTACTTAAATATGTATCTGGACTTAATAAAAAAATAATTACTAAGATAATAGAATATAGAAATAAAAAAAATGAAATTAAATCCAGAGAAGAATTAAAAAGTGTCAGCGGGATAAACGATAAAATATTTGAACAATGTGCTGGATTTCTTAGAATATTGGATGGGATCAATCCCCTTGATAAAACCAATATTCACCCTGAAGATTATGAAATTGTATTAAAAATATTAAATGACAATAATATAGATATTAATTTAGTAGGAACGGATGTTATGAAAGAAAAATTATCCTCTATAAAATGGAATGCTTATAATATAAGTGAAGAAAAATTTAATGATATAAAGCAAAATCTTTGTGAAGGAATAATAGACCCAAGAGAAAGTGCTCCTGAAGTAAAACTTAGAAGTGATATATTAACAATAGATGATTTGGAAAAAGGTATTTGTTTAGAAGGGACAGTTAGAAATCTTGTCCCGTTTGGAGCGTTTGTAGATATTGGACTTCATGATGATGCGTTACTTCACATTTCAAAAATAAGTAAAGATTTTCTTAAGCATCCAAGCGAAATTTTAAAAGTCGGAGATATAATAACCGTGTATGTAGACAACGTTGATAAAGAAAAAGAGAGAGTCAATTTAACCATGATAGAAAAGTAATTTTATTATAAAAAAAGTGATATAAAAAATTGTTCATTTCATAATATTTGATATGGACCTTTTTGTTTTGAAATTTGTGTGAAAGTTTTTTGTGTAATTGACTATGCAAGGTTAAAGTGATATGATATTAATCATTGTTAGGGGGATATATGTTAGCAAAATTTAGTGTTAAAAAGATATATACTATATTAGTAAGCGTTCTTGCGATAATTATATTGGGTATAATTTCGTTTTTAAACATGAGTACAGATTTACTTCCTTCTATGGAATTTCCTTATGTTATGATAGTAACTACATATCCCGGAGCAAGTCCAGAAAAAATTGAAAAGACAGTAACGGATAAATTAGAAGATAATTTGGCTTCTGTATCGAATGTGAAAAATATAAAATCTATTTCTTCTGAGAATGCTTCGGTTGTAATGATGGAATTTAACAGTGATAGTAATATGGATAGCGCGCTTATCGAGATTAATTCCAAAATTAACGTTGTAGAGGCTTCGTGGACAGACAACTTAATTGGTACTCCAGTCGTTACAAAAATAAATCCAAATATTATTCCTATAATGATAACATCAATTGATTTAGAAGGATCTACTGATGAAGAACTTGCAGATTTATTAAATACTACTATTTTACCTGCGATTGAAAAAGTGAACGGAGTAGCGTCTGTTACCGCTAGTGGAGTTGGTGAAAAAAAAGTGGTGGTGACACTTGATCAAGAAAAAATAGATAAAATTAACAAAAAAATATTAAATAGCGTTAATAAGACTCTTTCAAAAACTAATACAAAATTAAATAGTTCTTTAAAAGAGGTAGAACTTGGTATAGAAAAATTAAATACGACAGAAACGGAAAATTTAAATAAAATAGCTAATGGTAAAAAGGAAATAAAATCCAACATTGAAATGATAAATAGTAACGCGGATCAAATAAAAAAGCAAATATCTGTGTTGAATAATGAAAATAGTACTTTAAAAAATCAAATAGAAGTATTAAATAATGATATTGCCATAATAGAGAATAACTTTCTATTAACAAGTGAAGAAAAAGAAGCAAAAATTCTTGAAAAGGAATTAGAGATAGCAGGTTTTGAAGAAAAAATTTATACTAATAACATTACAACGGATTATTTAAATGATAATATTACTACTTTGACTACTACATTATCACAACTAATTGAAAAAGAAGAAGTATTAGAAGAGAGTGAATATATTTTGGTTAGTGAAACATCTAAAATATATAGTTCATTATTAGTAACTAAATCTAAAGTTGAAGAAGGAATAACAAAATTTGAGAGTACTAGAGATGAAGCACTTAAATCTGCGAATATCGATAGTTTAGTAAATAAGAATATGATATCTACTATACTTAATGCAGAAAATTTTTCAATGCCTGCTGGATACATAGATAATAATGGTACAGAAATTGTTGTAAAAGTGGGAGATAAATTTTCATCAGTAAAGGAACTTGAAGATTTGACTTTATTTTCATATGACATTGATGGACTTAGAAATATTAAATTAAAGGATGTTTCTAACATAACACTTGAATCTAAAATAAATGATTATGTTAAAGTAAACAATGAAAATGGTGTTATTCTAACTATTCAAAAGCAAAGTGATGCATCTACTTCTGAAATTACAAATAGCATTAATACAGTAATGAACACTTTGAAAAAAGAAACGGGTATCTCTGTTACTAATCTTATGGATCAGGGAATATACATTGATTATATTATTTCATCGGTTTTAAATAATTTATTATATGGTGCGATTTTAGCAATTATAGTACTATTACTATTTTTAAAAGATTATAGACCAACGTTAACAGTTGCTGTATCTATACCTATCAGTTTGATGCTTGCGGTTGTATTAATGTATTTTAGTGGAGTAACTATTAATATTATTTCACTTTCTGGTCTTGCTCTTGGAGTAGGAATGCTCGTTGATAACTCAATAGTGGTAATTGAAAATATATACAGATTGAAAAGTAATGGTGTAAATTCTAAAATAGCTGCGATTAACGGAACAAAGGAAGTAGCTTCTGCTATCACCGCATCTACACTTACAACCATTTGTGTTTTCTTGCCAATTATATTTGTTACCGGAATTACAAAACAGATATTTACAGATATGGGACTTACAATTGCCTACTCTTTGCTTGCTAGTTTACTTGTATCATTAACAGTAATTCCGGCTATTTCATCAGGATTATTTAAAAAATGTTCATTAAAAGAAAATAAATTATTAAACAAAGTAACAGAAAAATATAGCGAGCTGTTAAATACTTGTTTAAATAAAAAGACTGTTATTATATTGACTGTGTCATTGTTATTTGCAGTAAGTATTGGTTTGGCATCAACTATGGGCACTGAATTTATTCCGGAAGTTAAAACCAATCAAATGACTATTAAAATCGATTATAATGATCAAATAACGAAAACTGAAAAGTATACAATATCAGAAAAAATTACCGAAGTAATATTATCCATAGAAGATGTTGAAAAAGTTGGGGCTATTGAAAGCAGTTCTGTAAGTATGTTAAGTAGCGGCGGAGATATGAACTTATATTTAACATTAAAAGAAGATGGTAGAAAATATACCAATAGTGAAATAAAAGAAGTAATATTATCAACTACAAAAGATTTTGATTGTGAATTAGATATATCAACTTCAAACATGGATTTGAGTATGCTTTCAAGTGAAGGAATAGAAGTAATAATAAAAAGTAATGATGATGTTATTTTAGATTCTACAGAAGAAGATATTAAAGAGATATTTAATAACATAGATGGAGTTAAGAGTGTTTCTTCTAGTAATGATGAATCTGCTGATGAACTATCCATCGTTATTGATAAAAATAGTGCTATGAAAAAGGGACTTACAGTAGCGGGAGTTTATTCTATAATATCTTCTGAATTAAAAAACGAAATTGATTCAACAGTTTTAGAAATCGATGGGGACGAATATCAATTAGTAATAAAAAAAGATAAAGATAATGAAGTAACTATTGATAATATAAAAAATATTGTATTAAATGAAGAAAAAAATATAAAAGTTTCAGATGTTGCTAATATTGGAGTTGAAAAAAGTGACAATTCCATAATGCACATCAATCAATCTAAATATATATCTGTTAGCGCCACATTAAAAGATGGTTATAAAATCAACAAAGTAAGTGAAAAATTTGAAAAAGAGCTTGATAATTATGAAGCAAATAAAAACGTTACAATAACCGTTGAAGGGGAAAATGAGACAATAAATCAAGCGCTAAAAGATATTTTATCTATGATTGCGTTAGCGGTTGTACTTATATATTTGATTATGGTTGCTCAATTTCAATCATTAAAATATCCATTTATAGTTATGTTTACAATACCACTTGCTATTACAGGAGGAATACTCGCATTATTTATATGTAATCAAACAATAAGTTTGGTTTCTATGATAGGATTTTTAATGCTTTGCGGAATTGTAGTAAACAATGCAATAGTATTTATAGATTGCGCTAATAACTTTATAAAAGATGGACTATCTTTAAGAGACGCATTATTAGAAGCAGGAAAAACAAGATTAAAACCAATACTCATGACATCGCTCACAACTATATTTGCTCTTATTACAATGGCATTTGGTGTTGGAATGGGAACCGAAATGGTTAGAGCGTTAGCAATTACCACTATTGGAGGACTTCTTTATTCAACAATACTAACACTTTTGTTCATTCCAGTGATGTATGAATTAATAAGTAAAAAGACTAAAATAAAAAAATAATTTTTAGTTTTTTTTATAAAAAAATTTGTTATAATGGTATCAATATAATAAGGAGGAAAAAGTGATAAAAAAGAAGTATGATAGTTTCATAACTATTGCTCTAATATCAACGGCTGTAATGTTACTTTTAGGAATGCTTTTAGTGGTATTTCCAGAAGTACTTGTTGATAATTTTTCGTATTTTGTTGGAATTATTTTGGTAATAGGCGGTTTTGGGTTGGTTTTTAAAAAGAGTAGATTTTTATTTATCGATTATATATCCCTTGGAATACTATTGGTAATACTTGGAACAATAATATTAATTTATCCAGAAATGTTAGTTACTTTAATACCAATTATCCTTGGAATATGGTTAATACTCAATTCTATTTTTAGGATTAGAATGTCATTGTTATTAAAAAATTTAGGAAATAGTTCATGGATATTCACAATTATTTTTGCTACCATTACAATTATATGCGGAATATTAATGATTTTAAATCCTACTGATGGAGCACTATTTTTAACAACTTTCTTAGGAGTAGATCTTATAGTATATGCTTTATTTGATTTATCTAATTTAATGATTTTTAGATCATATGTTGATGACATTGTAAAACAGTTAAAAAAAGAAGAAAAATTGTTGTAAAAGTTTATAAAGTATGGTACAATTTACTTTAGT
>CAZGGW010000035.1:0-8570 GCA_964525365.1 uncultured Muribaculaceae bacterium
ATCAAATCAGGCTTATCATTAAAACATTCAAAGAGCATTTGCCTGAAATATTTCCTGACCGTGTAACAGACAAAGGAGAATTTGAAATTCCGAAAACTTTAATCTTCGCCAAAACTGATTCACATGCTGACGACATCATCAACATTGTGAGAGAAGAATTTGGAGAAGGAAATAGTTTCTGCAAAAAAATCACTTACAGAAACAAAGACGAAGACCCGAAATCGGTTTTGGCTCAATTCAGAAACGATTATTTTCCAAGGATTGCTGTAACTGTTGACATGATTGCAACGGGAACTGATGTTAAGCCGTTAGAGTGTTTGCTTTTTATGAGAGATGTAAGAAGCAGAAACTACTTTGAGCAAATGAAAGGCAGGGGAACAAGAATTATTACCCTTGATGATTTAAGAAAAGTAACGCCAACAGCCAAACACACAAAAGACCATTTTGTTATTGTTGATGCCGTAGGCGTTACCAAAAGCATAAAAAGCGATAGCCGACCATTAGAGAAAAAGCCAGGCGTTCCGCTGAAAGATTTGTTGGGAGCCATTGCAGTTGGAAATCGTGATGAAGAATTGTTTTCTTCGTTGGCAAACCGCTTGACAAGATTAGAAAAGCAAGTTACAGAGCAGGAAAAGCAACAGTTCAGCGAAAAGGCAGAAGGGAAAACCCTAAAGCAAGTAGTAAATGAATTATTGCAAGCATACAATCCTGATGTGTTGGACGATTTAAAAGCCAAAGTTGAAACTGAAATGGCGGGAGAATCTCCAATGGCGAAAGAAGAAGCATTCAACAAACTGCATAACGAACTGAAAGAAAAAGCAGCAGAAGTTTTTCATAGTAGCGACTTGCGTGAGTATATAGACAATGTTCGCAGGGCACACGAACAAACCATAGACATAACAAACCCTGACACTTTGCTGAATAAAGGTTGGGCAACTGACAGCAAGGAGAAAGCTGAAAACCTTGTTGCAGATTTTAAAACTTGGATTGCTCAACAACAGGACGAAATAACTGCCTTACAGATATTTTATACTCAACCTTATCGCAGACGAGAACTGAATTACAAAATGATTCAAGAAGTGTTGGAGAAGTTGAAATTAGAAAGACCATTACTTGCACCCATGCAAGTTTGGCGTGCTTATGAGCAATTAGAAAAAGCAACAGGAAGCCCAAAATCGGAATTGATTGCATTGGTTTCCTTGCTTCGCAGAATTTCAGGAGTGGATTCCACATTGATAGATTATTCAAACAAAGTGGATTTGAATTTCCGTGACTGGATTTTGAAAAAGAATGCAGGGCAACACAACCGATTTACTGAAGAACAAATGCAATGGTTGAGAATGATTAAAGACCATATTGCCACAAGCATACATTTAGATGCAGACGATTTGGACTACACGCCTTTTGATGCAGAAGGTGGCAAAGGCAAAATGTGGCAATTGTTTGGAGAGCAGATGGATGAAATTATTAACGAACTAAACGAAGCGTTGGCAGCATAAAATGGCAAGTAATGTAAAAATAACATCAAGGGGTATTCAAAAAATACTGAAAAACTACAATGAAAAATTGGCTGTTGCTGAGTATATCTGGAATGGCTTTGATGCTAAAGCAAATACAATTTACATTAACTATAGTGCAAATGAATTGGGTCATTTAGAAACTCTATCAATAACAGATAATGGTTACGGTATAGATTTAAGCAAACTTTCTTCGAAGTTCAATCCATTTTATGATTCAGAAAAGGCGGTTGAAATATCCTCTCCCAAGCATACTTCAATTATGCATGGCAAGAATGGTGTCGGAAGACTTACATTTTTCACTTTTGCCCACAATGCAAAATGGACAACAACCTATAAAGAAAAAGATGAATTAGTCAGTGGCTCAATTCAAATAAATATTGATGGGTTAAATACATTTCAGCCTACCATTTTTGAGAAACCAATTCAAAATCAAACTGGAACAGAAGTATCATTCTTCAACATAACTATTTCAAAGGAAGATTTAGAGAACTCAATTATTCCTTTCCTAATTTGTGAATTTTGTTGGTTCTTGGAATTGAACAAAGCAAAAAACTATTCCATAATAATCAATGGCGAGCCTTTAGACTTCACACAAAACATTCTTGACTTTCAAGATGATATTGAAATTATTTACGAGCCATCTAATTCTGCTTTTAAAGTAAAATACATACAATGGCAAGCTTCACTTCATAAAGAATTTTCTAAATACTATTTTCTGAATGGAAATGAAATTGAAGTTTACAAGGATTACACTACACTGAATAAGAAAGGTGATGAGTTTTTTCATAGTGTTTTCATCAGTAGCGATTTCTTCAATGATTTTGATTTCAATAGCAACGAAGATGAGATTCAATCAAAATTATTTGGCAAAGCAAAATCATCTCCTGATTATAAATATCTCATTAAAGAAGTAAATAAAATACTCCGTGAAAAGAGAAAACCATTTCTTAGAATTTATGCTTCAAGACTTGTAGAAAAATATGAGCAAGATGGCATAATGCCAGTTTACGAGAGCGAATGGGAAGAAAAGTATAAAAAACCACAATTAGAAGAAACAATAATCGGACTGTATGAAGCACAACCAAAATTGTTTGCTTCTTTGAACATTGACCAAAAGAAAACATTTGTAAGACTGTTAGACCTTTTGCTTGATTCTAATGAAAGGGAAAACCTTTTTAAAATTATTGATGAAGTCGTTGAATTGGAATCAGAAGAAAGAGAAGATTTAGCCAATCTATTTAAAACAACAAAACTTAATCGGATAATTGAAACTATAAAACTTATTGAAGACAGGTATAAAACATTCTACCTACTTAAAGATTTGGTTTTCAATCCTGATTTAAAAGCCAATGAAGTTGACCACCTACAAAAACTGATTGAAAGCCATTATTGGCTTTTTGGCGAACAGTATCATTTAGTGACAGCAGCAGAACCCAAATTTGAAGAAGCATTAAGAAGATACCACTACTTGCTGTATCAGGAAGATGTAGATAAGAAAATTGAACATCCTAATAAATATAAAGAGATGGACATCTTTGCTTGTAGGCAAAGCATTCTTACCAACAGAATTGAAAACGTTGTTATTGAACTTAAGCATCCAAATATCAAACTAGGAAGAAACCAATATATTCAAGTAGATAAATACTTGGAAACTATTTTAAGTGAGCCAGAATTTAATGCTCCAAATATGTCTTGGGAATTTTACTTGATTGGAAATGACTTTGATGGGTCTGGCTTCATTGAAAGACAAATTGAAACAAATGCAAATCACGGTATTCCTTCTTTGATCCACTGGCATGATAAAGGTCGTGTGAAGGTTTATTCAAAAAAATGGAGTGAAATATTTACCGAATTTGAAATCAAACACAAATTTTTAAATGACAAATTGAAACTTGAAAGAGAGCAATTATCTAATGAATTAAAAACGGCTAAAGAAGTTGTAGAAGCCGCCCAAGAAAATACAGCAGTTCAACCAGCAGAAGTAAAAATACCAGATGGAAGTAAATAAAGAGACATTACCAAAAGGCTGGACGATTGCCAAGTTTGAAGATTTGTTGGATTACATCCAACCGACAAACTACATCGTAAAGTCAACTGATTATAAAGATACTTATCCAACACCAGTATTGACCGCAGGTAAATCATTTATAAAAGGCTATACCAACGAAACAGACGGCATTTTCACCAAATTGCCTACGATAATTTTTGATGACTTTACAACAGCTACACAGTTTGTAAATTTTCCATTTAAAGTAAAATCATCAGCCATGAAGATTTTACAACCGACTTGTGATTTAGTGAATATCAAGTTAGCATATTATTACATGCAAACCATTCACTTAAAGGGTGAAACACACAAGCGGTTTTGGATTTCAGAATATTCTCAGATTCCAGTTCCACTTGCCCCACTCAACGAGCAAAAACGTATCCTAGCCAAACTCGAACAACTACTCACCGACCTTGATAAAGGCATTGAGTATTTAGAAACTACCAAACAGCAATTGAAGGTTTATCGGCAAGCAGTTTTGAAATGGGCATTTCAAGACATTAAAGAATTTACCAGTCTGAACGACATAGGTAGTTGGATGGGTGGTGGAACTCCTTCTACTCAAAAAAAAGAATATTGGAACGATGGTAATGTTTTGTGGGTTTCTTCGCAGGATGTAAAATCCAAATACATTAATGAAACTGAAAGAAAAATCACAGAATTAGCAATTGAAAATTCGAGCACAAAATGGATTAAAAAGGACTCCTTACTATTTGTTGTTAGGAGTGGAATCTTGCGTAGAATATTTCCAATTGCAATTGCTCAACAGGACTTGTGTGTTAACCAAGATATTCAAACCTTAAGTTTAAATGATAATTACCATACAGAATTTGTTTACTGGTATTTACTCGGCAATGAGTCTGATATAAGACACAAGTGTGCCAAAGATGGCACAACTGTAGAAAGTATTGATGTTCAAAAGCTAAAGAAATATCAAATTCCTAAAGCAAATTTAGATACTCAAATAAAAGTCATTCAAGAAATCGAATCCCGTCTTTCCGTTTGCGATAAAATTGAAGAAACAATTGAAAATAGTTTACAACAGGCAGAAGCATTGCGGTTGAGCATCATAAAAAAAGCATTTGAAGGAAAGTTGGTTTCTCAAAATCCAAGTGATGAACCTGCTGAAAAGTTGTTGGAGAGAATAAGAGCAGCAAAAGGAAACGGAAAGCCGGAGAAGAAGGAGAAAGTGAAAGCGGAGAAGAAACCTACACAAAAACGAAAAGAGAAAATTGAAATATGACACCAAAGAATAACATAAAAGTATTGGTGGCATCCACTATTTATGGCTATCAAGACCAACTATCGGCTATTTATGCCCAGTTAGATAGCTATGGTTATGATGTGATGAATTCACACATGGGAACGGTATATGCCGGAGCCGATAAATCGAACTTGCAAAATTGTTTAGATGCTGTGGATGAATGTGATGCTTTTTTAGGAATCATACGTCCAGATTACGGCTCAGGAGTAATAGGTGAAACATCCATTACTCATGAAGAAGTTTTAAGAGCTATCCTTTTGAAAAAGGCCAGATGGTTCTTAGTGGATTCCAAAGTAGTATTTGCTCGCCAACTTTTGAATAAATCAGAAATTGTTGACAGGCATACACTAAAACCAATTAAAACGGAGAATATAATTATACGTCCTAATTCACTGATTGATGTTCGCTGTATTGACATTTACAATCTTGTAACCAAAGACAAAGTTCCGCCAAAAGAAAGAGTAGGCCATTGGGCACAGGAATTCTATGATTTACCCGGTTTGCAACGATATGTGGAAGGTCAATTCAGAGACGTTGAGAAAGTAAAGCGAACCATTGATTACATGAAAAAATTGAAGCCATGACAGACTTTGAATACATACAATCCCTTTTAAAGGAAAAGGAAGGCAGTCAATTGGAGTTCGTAGAATCATTCAATTATAAGCATATTGCAGAAACGGTTTGTGCATTTCTCAATACACAAGGCGGAAGAATTATTGTGGGTGTCAATCAAAAAAAAGAACCTGTATTAAAGCAGGAAATTTCCGAAGACTTTAATGAGTTGAGAAGACACATTTATAATGCCATTACGCCCGAAAGTTTAATAGGCGTAAGAAAGGAAGAATATAAGAATCATCCATTGGTGCTGATTGAAGTGATTGAAGGAACAACAAAACCATATTCAATAAAGAACCAATCATTCATTCGTTCCGGTAGCGAAACTCGACCAGCAAACGATAATGAAATGAGCAATTTGATTCGGGCAAGAAGAAAGGAAGAATACAGTTGGGAAAATTCACCCGCCCTTGAAGCTACTTTGGATGATTTGGATAAGGAAGAAATCAGCAGAGCTATTGAATTATCAAACAACATTGGCAGAACCACACGCTTTAAAACGGACGACCCTTTAACTTTTCTATCGCACTTCCAATTGTTCCGTAATAATCAGCTCACCAATTCTGCTATTGTGTTGTTTGGTAAAGAGCCAACCTACTTTTTGCCCCAGTGTAGAACTCGAATCATTCATTTTGGAGAGAGCAAATCAGCTAATGAGTATGCTGACACATTAATTGTAGAAGAAAATCTCTTCAAATCGTTCCGAAGAATTCAAGATTATTTCAAGAAAAACTTACCGATTCAAAGCCAATTCAGCGATACAAATTGGCAACGGAAAGACCAGCCCAAATACCCTTTAAAGGCTTTAGATGAAGCAGTTATTAATGCCATGATGCATCGTGATTATTCCGACCCAACTGGCGAAGTGTTCATTGGTATTTATTCTGATAAGATTGAAGTTGTTAATAGTGGAGAGTTACCTGAATCACTCAAAGATGCAAATTTGAAAAAGAGCCATCGTTCCATACCGCCAAATCCGGTTATCACCCACATGGTTTATTTATGTGGTATGATTGAAAAAGTAGGACGGGGAACGGTCTTAATCACAGAACTTTTTGATGAATACGGACTTGCTGAGCCACATTGGAAGAGCAAAAATGGTGGCACAACGCTTACCCTTCCTGGCAAACCAAAGACTATTGAGTTAAATGAACGTATGCGTTCATTTATGTTGACTTTGGAAACGGGCCAACAGTTTGGAAGAGAAGATTACGAACGGTTTTTTCAGAATAACATTTCAGAAAAAACGGCTCGTTTGGACATAGGAAAGCTTTTAGATGGAAACTGGCTTGAAAAGACAGGAGAAGGTCCGGCCACGAAATACATCAGAACAACAAAAAAGTTACCGGATATTACCGGATAAATGACAAAATAAGATTCAAGATGCTGATTTTCAACGTAAATATAAATACGGCTATTACCGGAAATTACCGGATTGCTCCGTATGGGGTTGGTCAAAGTTTACCGGAAATTACCGGATTTGACTATGGCAAGCGTATAAAAGCATTGATATTCAATAATTTAAAAACTCAAAGAATTACCGGATTTTACCGGATAAAGTGAAAGAAGTGTGAGCAAAGAAAATACATCAGCAATAGTAAGTAAGGTATGGAGTTTTTGTAATCCGCTAAGAGATATTGGCGTTGGTTATGGCGACTACCTGGAACAACTTACCTATTTGCTGTTTTTGAAAATGGCTGATGAATTCAGCAAACCACCCTACAACAGAAAACTGCCAATCCCAACAGAGCACAATTGGGAAAGTTTGACTTCAAGGCGTGGTGATGAACTAGAGCAACATTATTCCAAAACCCTGAATGCGCTTTCAAGACAAAAAGGAGTGTTGGGGCAAATCTTTGTTCAAAGTCAGAACAAGATTAAAGAGCCTGCTATGCTTTACAAAATCATTGACATGATTGATAAAGAGCAATGGGCAACACTTGGAGCAGACATAAAAGGAACCATTTACGAAGGACTTTTGGAGAAGAATGCAGAAGATACCAAAAGCGGAGCAGGTCAATATTTTACACCAAGAGCATTAATTCGTGCAATGGTGGAATGTGTGCAACCCGAGCCCATGAAAACCATTGCTGACCCTGCCTGCGGAACTGGTGGTTTCTTTTTAGCGGCTTATGATTTTATTGCAAAACAGAAATTAGACAAAACGCAAAAGCACTTTTTAAAACACGAAACCTTTTTCGGAAATGAAATTGTACCAAACACAAGAAGAATGTGTTTGATGAATTTGTTTTTGCACAATATCGGTGATTTTGAAAGTGAAAACTTCATCTCACCTGCTGATGCTTTGATTTCAGACAGTGGTTTACGAGTTGATTATGTTTTAGCCAATCCGCCATTCGGCAGAAAAAGCAGTATGACAGCCACCAACGAAGAAGGTGAACAGGAAACAGACGAACTCACTTACAACCGACAAGACTTTTGGGAAACATCAAGCAACAAGCAATTGAACTTTGTTCAGCACATCAGAACAATGATGAAATCAACTGGACAAGCAGCAGTTGTTTTGCCCGACAACGTTTTGTTTGAAGGTGGTGCAGGTGAAACAGTCCGTAAGAAATTAATGGAAACAACCGACCTGCATACAATTCTTCGTTTGCCAACAGGTATTTTTTATAGACAAGGTGTAAAAGCAAATGTGCTTTTCTTTGACAATAAACCAGCATCAAAACAACCTTGGACAAAAGACATTTGGATTTACGATTTCAGAACCAATATTCATTTTACTCTGAAAAAGAATCCGCTAAAACTTGAAGACCTTCGAGACTTCATTAATTGCTACAATCCCGACAACAGACACAAACGCAAAGAAACATATAACGCTGACACAAATCCTGAAGGGCGTTGGAGAATGTTCACCTATGATGACATCATCAACCGTGACAAGACATCGCTTGATATCACTTGGATAAAAGATAAATCACTTGCCGACCTTGACAACCTTCCTGATCCAGACGTTTTAGCAGGTGAAATAATTGAAAACCTTGAAGCAGGTCTGGAAAGTTTTAGAGAAATAATGATTACAATAAATGGTAAGGAATAGTCAACGCGCAGTCGTAAGCACATTTGCAAGCCCGCACGAGCCAACGCTCAAACCAAAGGCTTG
>CAZGGW010000036.1:0-8513 GCA_964525365.1 uncultured Muribaculaceae bacterium
ATTTATTAAGCGATGATTTCCAAACGGTGGGAACGGAAACAACGATTGAATTTAATCTCTCGGTTTTGAAGGTTAAGCATACCGTGAAGAAGAAACCAAGGGAATAACTACTGTTTGCCACAAAGTCTCAGTATTAATGATTTTATCATCATTACTGTAGATTTTAGCGGTGGCTTCGCTGGAGGGATTTGGTAGGTTTTTTTCTGCTTATGAAATAGGAATCTCTTTGAATTTGAATTTCTCGATAATAGTCCACGCATCAATCATTCTCTGTATTTTGTTTCCTATCAAACAGAAGTATTTTCCTTTTCTGAATTCAGTCATAATTCCAATTAATCTATAATCACAAAAATATTGTTTATTCACTTCATCATAATCAATTATAATTAGCCAAAGTCCACAACCGCTTATTCCATAAAAATGGGTATTTACTTTTGATGGTTCTCCTGTATATATGCTTGTACCTTTTCCTTTTATATCAAGAATATAGCAATCTTCTTTGCTAAAATTATAATATTCATACGGTTTATCATTAGTAGGTTGAGTGAAATAGGCTGCTGCTCCTGTTCTTAATAGGTCATCCTCCTTTTTTATATTATTTTCAGGAAATCCAATAATACAATAATTTGAAGCATCCAAAAGATTATTGTGCCTCCGAAATTTGTCGATAGTTAAAAACAAGTAGGGTTTGCATAATGGTTCAATTAATCCTTTATGTAACTTTATATAAGCGATGTCAACCCCCTTACTTTTTTCTATATCAGTCAGTTTAATTTCACCTAAAACATTGATGTATTTATCTTTATTTACTTGAATAAATAAGTCTTTTTCACTACTTAATCCTTCTGCCACATGAGATGCCGTCAAAATAAAGTGATTGTTGTGAATTAGCGAAAAAACGCCAGAGCCATATGGTTTCATGTGACCATTAGCATCTTTCTCAAAAAACTGGCAAGTATGTCTTACCAATTTCTCTGAGATTAGTTGCGTCAAAAGAGCATCTGTTTCTTTTGAAAAGTCTTTTTTCTCCATTTTGCTATATATCAAAAGGCGGATTGCTCAAAATCTGAATCAACAATTTATCTACTTTTTGGTTATACCAATTCAATGCAATAACATGATTTGCACCTCTACGAGTTATTTTTGCAAGAGGAACTTCAACAATATTTGACTCTAAAGGATTTATTCCTATTAATGAGAAGAATTCTTTACGAGGCCAAAAATTATCATCTCGTATTGAACTAATTAATATGTCCATAGATAGACTATTGTCGTATAATTTCTTAAAATCTCTAATGATATCTTCGGTGTCTGTTGCTGAATTTATTATGATTCTAATTATATTACCATGCTTATCAGCACCTTCAATCAATGCTTTGAAATCTGCAAAAGATACAGGAATAATTCCTGCAATTACTCTATATCCTTTTGGAACCAAATAATTTTGCGTTAGTCTATAAATACTTTCGCTTTTTCCAACTGATTGAGCACCACCGATTAATAAGTAATTCATAACTGTCTTTTTTACATTAATCCTTAATCTACTATTCTATTTATCCACATTGGCAAGAATACTTCTTTATCATTTTCTTCAAGAGTTCTACCAATTCTACAATCAATGTTAACAAGATAAGTTTTGTCTCCAAATTTCACAACCTGTCTTGAATTGGGATTTCTACTTTCAAGTGATTTGAAGGCTTCGTCAGGAATTTTTCCTTTTAACTGATGAAACGCCTCATACCCAAAATCAAATGTTACAACGTAACGAGAACCATCCTCATTTATACAAGCTGACAGTGAAAATGAATCTGGGTCTAACTGCCCTATGTGTGTTATGGGAACATTTGGAAATATTAGGCTATCAAATGAATCAAAACCAAGTCGTTTCAAGTGAAGTCCTAAATCTTTTGCATAAACAAAAGAGCTTTCCTTTAATACATTTTGGGGTTGAAGAAATTGTCCCAAATTGTCCCAATATAATGGAATTGCTTTTGTAGGAAAATAAAGAATAGGGTCAAATTCTTCAATATTGTAAAGTGCGAATTCTTTTCCATTACAAAGTGCAAAATACTTAACCCTCACTTCGCTGTGAATTGCATACGAATATGCTTGCTCAACATGAATGGACTTTATTATTGATTCTGTTGGCGCTTTAGCGTCTAATATCCATGCTGGCTTACCATCAATTTCAAATAAATAATCAGGAATGATAAAGACTTCTTTCCGCTTTGAACCAATAGAGACAAATGGATGTAATAGCTTTCGGCTACGAATAATTTGATTGGGTTTGTTTGCTGAATACCCTAATCCTTTGATTATGGGAAGTACTATTTCTTCTCTCACTGAATCTTCTTTAAATTCAGAATTATCCAATAATCCAAAGTTAAATGTTTTTAATACATTATCCAATTCTTGATATTTCATGTGGGAGTTTTTAAGAAATTAGTGTGACGAAATTACTCCAAAGAATATTCTCTATTGTCTTAATATCCTTATTTTTAATCGTTGCAATTCCTTCTATTATCTTTCCAATTTCAGAAAGTTTATAGGTATGTCCATTGATTGAAGTAAAAGGACTGTCTGTTTCCAAAAGGATTCTATCATTGGGAATATTGCCGATTATTTTCTTTCCTGAATCGGAATTAAGCATAGCATAATTGACAGAAAAATAATATCCGTTTCTGATTGCTTGTTCTTGATTTTGCTTTGTCCCAGAATACCAGTGCAAAATAATTTTCCCCTTAAAATTCTCTCCTATAATTGATATTACCTCTGAGGCTGCGGCTCTCGAATGCACTGAAAGAACTTTATTGCCGAATGTATTACATTTATCTATTAGTTCTTCAAAAAAAGCTAGTTGTAAGTCCCTTGATTCTTTACCCACTTTTAGGTCTATTCCTACTTCCCCAACATATTTTACTTCAGGAAGTAATCGCCACATATCAGGAATATATTTTTTGTATTGACTAATGAGTTCTGGATGAAGCCCTAAAGCAACCCTAATAAATCTGCTATTAACTTCTTTCTTCAATTTCTCATACAAAGGTGGAAGATTGGTTACAGCAATAGTGTATATCTGATTATTTTCAATCTCTTTTAAAACCTCGCCTTTTGATTCTTGAAGGTCTAAATGGAAATGAGTATCGTAAAGATTAGCCATTATATTTGTCAAGTAATGATTTTAATTCATTCATCCCTCTTTTATAAACCCCACAATAACTGTCGATGTTATTTATTATCGGCCCTGATATCTGAATTGAAAGAGCCTCATCAATTTTATTATTTGCATAATCTCTAATGCCTAACTTGAATGAGCGAAGATTATGTAATGCGCCTGCTCTTTGAAAGTTTTTATCTCTATAAATGGATGTGTCATTTTGATAAGCATATTCTATTGCTGCTCTACGAATAATACAAGGTAGGCAATTTCCGCAATGAGAAGGACTGGCATCTTGCTGATACCTTCCCAAATCAGGATGGGAACATGACATCGTGTCTGAAATATTTGCTTTTAAGAATACAGGGTCTTTACATTTCGCTATCATTTCGCCTTTTGTCTTGAATTGATAGGGATTATATAATTTTATTTTTATTCCAAGATTTATTAGTAATTGCTGCAATAATCCCATATAATACGGATGGGTAGTTCTTGTGCTGCTACTACCTAAACGGGTATTTGTAAGAGGAATATTTAAAGATATTAAACCATTCTCAGGAATATATAATGTAGTGTCTTTGTCAATTGCAGACCCTAAAATTATCGCATGAGCAAAGAACATAAACGAACGCGTTCTTGTGGTATCTTCCATTGGCGTATCTTTGTTGGGTTTAACAGGTGCTGCAAAAAAGTTAAAAAACTGTTCAGAAGATAACTTGTATTGAGCAACTAATTTATCAATGACACTCTTCTGATATGATATTACTCCCTTACCACCTCCATAATGTCCGACAAACCAAACATCCTTTTCTGTATTGAGAATATCTACTGCCCCAATAAAAGAGTCTAATCCTCCTGATAACATACAAATTGCTTTTGGCTGATGTTTCTTCTTTTGCCGTTGCATTCCACTACGAGCCTTTTCTTCTTTTGGATTAAGTTCTCTTTTTCTAAACTCGAATGTCCATACATCGCCACTTAAAAACGAAAGCATCTTTTCAAGAAGTTCTTTGTTTTCGTTCCATTTATCAATTTCAAGAACGGGGATATATAGTTTTATTTTTCTTGTCCACGCATCATCTTCTTGCATGCGAATAACTCTTCTATCTGCATAATAAACCATCAAAGAAATATAGAGCAAGTCAATTGCAGCATTTGAAAATTGTCCGCACTGATAAAGTTTTCTTTTGTTTTTGTCCCAAAATGTATAATGATACTGGGCTTTAGAAAACAAATCGACTGTAAAATCGGAATTTTCTTTCGTGAAGTTATCGTCATTGTGAATTCGGCATACTATTTCTTTCATAATTGGTCCTCCAATACTTTATAACATTGCTGATATAATTCGTCAACTAACACATGTACATTTTTTGTTTCTGAATTTATTATTGATAATGGCTTGTCTTTAAGTGTTGTTGATACTTTCGTTTCTATGTAGTCTTTCAATTCTTGTTCTATTTTAGCAGCTGCAGCGGAATTCTCTGCCTTTTTTTCGATTCTGCTTCCAACATCATGTATCAATCTTTCATAAATAAAAGTTTCGATATATTTTTCGACAAGTATTTTTGAAATATCAGGGTCGATTGAATCTAATAATGTAATATCCTGTTTTTCATCATCGAACTTTTCATATATAATAGACATCGTAATTATTAATGCTTTTCGGGCGACTGAATCGTCATTTAAATCGGGTGTTGGCGCAAGAATATTAACAATATCATTCAGGATTTCTTTGGGCTTTCTCCCTTCTGTTGGAATTTGGAACTCTTTTAAAACCTGTAAAATGCCTTTCTTTGATACTCCTTCGAAGAGATCACCAATATTAATGGTTGTTCTTATTGCAGACTTTGCTGATTTCGCTGCATTGCGCGAACCACCATGTCCCTTTACATAGTCAGATAGTGCATTTTTCTTACCATTTCGCCCACCGTGCCCTGATGCATATTTAGACATCGACGTTTTTGCTCGTCTCCACGGTGAATTCTGTGTGGTATTATTTGATTCTTGAGATTGTGAATCATCATCACGAGGTTCTTCCGATGGTTTTTCATTTTTCGGTTTATCTCCATCGGGTTTATTCTCATCCGTTTTTTGTTCCGGGTCATTATTTGGCTTGTCGGGATTCCCATTCCCATCGTCAAAATCAGAAGGTAATAAAGGTGACCTATTAGGGCCGCCATACATGCTTGATGTTCCCATAATATTCTTATTTTAGGCTTTTTAAATCATTCTCAATAGCACTTTTTATTTTTGGATTGTCTTGCTGCCACTTCGAATATAGTTCGATAATCTTTGTTTTGTTAGTTAACTTTAGAGCAAATCCAGTAATTAGAGGAATAAAAGATGCTTTTATCTTGCTTGCTGAAATTCGCTCTAAGGCAGCGATAGTTTCAACGTGTAATTCTGTCCTCGCACCACTCCATTCAATGTAAGATTGAAAATTTGACTTTTCTATTTCAGTGGCGGATTCTATTTTAGACACTAACGTCTTATGAATAACAGCTGCTTCGTATTCAGGTACATTTAGTGCGGATTTTATGGCCTCAATCCTTGCAGAATCGCCCTCACTTAATAACCTTTCTAAGATTTTCGTGGCTTCATTACCTAAATTTTGTTGTTTAACAAATGAACCATTCCTAATGCTTTCACGTGAAAAATAAAAATATGGCCTTAAATCTTCTTTTGCCAATTTGGGTTCAATTTTTAGCCAATCAATAATCCAAGCATCATCTTTCCATATCCCCAATTCTTTTGCATCATCCCATTTGTCATTTTCAATAAATCCAATCTCTTCAAGTTCTCCACTATCAGTAGGTTGAAGTTCAGCAAAACGTTTATAGAACATATCTCTAAAATATTCAATTAGCATTATTTTTGAAAGAATTTTTCGGTCTAACTTCATCTTCCGATAATTAGCCATTTGTATTCGTAGTTCCATCGCATTGAGAAAGCGTTTACAATGCCTCGGATTTCCGTTTAACCCTTTTGCAAGAACAGATGATATTTGTTTTGACAGCGAAATTGTATCTTTCAGCTTTTCTGCTAAATCATTCGATTCTTCCTTTATCAGTTCGTATGTTAGTTCAAAATCTAAGAAATTTTGTTCTTTTCCTTCTTTTATTATTTTTCGTATTGAAGTAAGGTCATCACAAAAATCTTTTTCAAATAGCAAGCACATAATATAAAATTCAACCTCTTTCCTTCCCAATTGAGGAATACGGATTGGATATTGAATCAATTTCTCCAAATATTCTTTCCCAATGTCTATCTGGTTTCCTTCAACATCAGGATATTTTATTTGTACTGCATATCTAATTTGTCGTTCATCTGCTCCTATAACAAAAGAGGTTCCCTTAGCAAATAAAAATAATCGGATTGCTTCTAAAGTGTCCAATATTGTATCATGTTTACAACGGTCTAATTCATCAATAAATACAACCAACCTTTTTATTTTAGTTTGCTTTAATAGATTTGCAAAATCATCATGGAAAGACTTGATGCTTTTTCTTACTTCTTTACTTTTGAAAGCCTTAAGAGCTCCTTCTATATCTTCTTTCTCAACTTCTGTACCTTTGGAAGACAATGCATTCTTAATCGTTTCAACGGTGATGTCTGTAATGGTTAGGATTCCACCAGTAAGGAAAAAATCAAATCCATATTTAGCAAGTTTACTCGAAAGCTTGATAAAGTCTGTATTATCATACAAACTCTTTAGAACTCCTTTCGCTTTATCAGATAGCCTTTTTTTCGTGCTAATCTCGTCTAAAATTGAACCAATTAATGCAACTTTAGCATCTTCATACCCCTCAAAAAGCCAACCATTAAATTTGAGGCATAAAACATCTTTGTCTTTTGATAACTCCAACATGACCATATCCATAAGACTAGATTTTCCACTTCCCCAATCTCCATATATGCCAATGGTAGAAGGGGTCAAATCATCATTCTGAATAATATTCTTAGTAACATCAACCAAATAATCAAAATCCAATAAATCTATATTTGTTTCGCAATCTTTCCACATATCTTTAAGTATTATTTTGTTGAAACAAGCAAGCCTTTCACATCAACTTTCAATGCATTGGCAATCTTTGACAATGTCTCAAGAGTAGGTTGAGATTCGTTATAGTACACCAACGGGAAATAGTCGCTTCATCTCTTTCTAACGTTTCCGCCAACCACTTTCCTGTTTTATTCTGTTCTGCAAGTACGATTTTTAGCCTATTTATCTGTTTCATTAATAAAATTATTGATGTATTTTGCAAATATAATTATTTGTATAATGCAATATGCCTTTAGTTATCAATATTTTATGCAAACATAGATCTGGAATAGAAAATATTGCGTTTTCTCAAATCTCAACAAATGTAAGAAAGCCTTATTCATTTCAATTAGCTCCAGTTCTTCTTTCGCAACCCTGAGGCTTTCTACTTAGTGTGTTTTTGCTTTAGATTAATTATACTGTTCTATAGATTCATCAGACTTGTCGGATACTCCTTCGATAAACAGAAGCAGATATCAGAAAAAAACGAAGAACTAATATATTGCGAATAGTAAAAATACCTACTTTGCCATTCTCTTAATATTAAAGTCATTTCCCCACTAATTTTTAGGCAAAGATACAGGAAATCACCCACAAGTAGCAAGGTCAGGCACTGCGTGTTTGCATTGGCAATCTCCACACCTGCGGGTAGTATTCCCACTGAAAACCTTGCATGAAGTGAATGAATTTCCTGTGAACGTGAAAGCAAAAAATTAATGTTTCATTTTAAATTTTGCTTGTCATGAAAATAGATTATTTCAAGATTCCAGAAATCAAAGTGTCCTATAAGGATAATGTGAAAACAACCGAACGTTTCCAGATTAAATGTTCTGAAGATACAGTACAAATTTTCAAGATTGCATTCGGGGAATGTATGCAACACCATGAAGAGGCCTATGTTATTTTCATGAACCGTTCTAACCGGGTATTGGGGATTTCCAATATTTCAAAATGTGGTGTGGCCAGTACATTGGTTGATATTAAAATCATTATGCAAACGGCATTGAAAGTACATGCTTCTGCTATCATCTTTTCACATAATCATCCGTCGTCCATTCTACGACCAAGCCAGGAAGATATTCGGTTAACCAAAAAACTAAAGGAAGCTTGTGAGCTTCTGGATATTTCTTTTCTGGATCATATCATTATGACCGAAGAAGATCATTATAGCTTTGCTAATGAAGGGCTTTTATAGCCCTTTTTTGTCGAAATCAGATCTTATCCTGCTTCTTTTATAAAACCCTCCCATTAGTCAGTCGTCCATCGGGCGGTTATTCCTTTCCATTTCTATATGCAAAAGTATTTACGGCTTCT
>CAZGGW010000037.1:0-8466 GCA_964525365.1 uncultured Muribaculaceae bacterium
TATCAGTTCATTATAAAAATCTTAGATTTTTGTCTTGACAACTGAGCCACTATAGATCCAGATGTCTGCACGAGGAATGTATCTGCTGTTCGAATCGGCGGCAAGGCCCTATCGGGAGACCGCTAGGGTTGTAAATGATCAGGTGTTTGTGGTAAGATAAAAAAGCGTGATTAGTGCCAATAGAGAAATTGGAGAAAATTGCTGTTGGAGAGAAGCAATGAATAAAGAACGAGCTAAAGTCATATGTATGACGCCAACCAAAAATGAAGAATGGATTATTGAACGATTTGTATATGCCGCAGCATTATGGGCAGATGCTATTATTATTGCTGATCAGATGTCAACTGATCAAACAGTGGCTCTTGCGAGTAAGTGCTCAAAAGTGCATATTATTGAAAACTGTTCGGAAGTGTTTAATGAAAATGAAAGACAGAAATTATTAATTGAGGAAGCACGTAAAATACAGGGAAAGAAACTGCTGATTGCTTTAGATGCAGATGAATTTTTGACAGCGAATTTCTTAGAAAGCTCTGAATGGAGCAATATGCTTTATGCTGATGAAGGCACAGTGTTTAATATGGAATGGCCTTTTATTATGGATGATTTTAAGCACTATTGGGAAGCAGATGAACCATTTAATAAGTTTGCGGTTATGGATGATGGAAGTCCTCATATCGGAACACCGATGCATAGCATAAGAATTCCAATGATGCCAAATGCTTCAGAGGTATATCTCAAGGAAATTAAAGTCATGCATTTTCAGTTTACTGATTGGAAACGTATGGAAAGCAAGCATTTATGGTATCAATGTTATGAAAGAGTGACTTATCCGAAAAAAAGTATCTTTGAGATTTATCGTCTTTATCATCATATGTACACACCAAAGAAGTATCATTTAATTCCTGAGGTGTGGCTGGCAAATTATAGAAGGAGAGAAATCCGACTTGACATAGCTAGTGAAATGACACGATATTGGTGGGATACGGAGATTGAAAAATTCCTTCGTGATTATGGCATTGAATATTTCAAATACATTGATATGCAGTGTAATCAGAATATTCCACTGCTTTATTTACGTCATACGCAGAGATATTATAGAAATCGTATTGGGAAAGCTGTTTTAAGGCGGATGGATAATTTAGTGTGGCGATTAATGAATCATTAATTGAGGAGGAACGTTGAATGAGTAATTGTGCCATTATTTATATTTGTACGGGCAAATATGAAGTCTTCTGGAAGGATTTCTATGAGACCGCAGAGAATTTTTTCTTACAGGATAGTAAAAAAGAGTATTTTCTATTTACAGATAGTAAGACATTGATAGAGACAAGTTTGCATAATGTTACACCTGTTTTTTGGAAAAGAAGCGGTTGGCCTTATGATACCATGATGAGATGGGAGTGTATTGCGTGTGTTCAGGATAAGATCAAGGAATACGATTATGCAATATACTGCAATGCGAACACATTGTTTTTAAGACCGTTAAATAGTTGGATTTTTGAAGAAAAAACCTTAACTTTGTTATCATATAGTGGTCAGGATATGGATTGTGATGAGATGCCATTTGAAAGAAATCAGTTATCGGCGGCATATATACCTTATGGGAGTAAGCCACGAGGGTATATGCAGGGTGGACTGATTGGAGGATCAGTCAATGAATTTATTTATATGGCATTAGACTTGCGTGATTTGACAATGAAAGATTTGTCTAAAGGAATTATTCCCAGAATGCATGATGAGTCACTGATTAATGCATATATTTTTAATCATAATAATATGAAAATTAAAATTTTAGATAATAGAGCAGTCATTCCGGAGGAATACCAATGTGGTGTGAATAGTGCTGCAATATTTCGGAATAAAGATCAGTATGGGGGAAATTTTGGATTGCGAAACAATAGTGAAATTGGTAAAATTGTTGCATCGATAAAGAAGTTTCTTTTTACAGGGAAAAAGGCCCTTAAAAAAATATTACATCGATAAATTAAGTTATGGAGAAATGGAAGATGAAAGTGGTGATTTTGGCAGGCGGTGCGAAGAGCACAGTCGCAGATGATGTTGAGGGAGTTCCAAAGCCAATGGCAGAAATCGGTGAAAAACCGATTTTGTGGCATATAATGAAATCTTTCTCTGGTTATGGTTATCGTGATTTTATTATATGCGGAGGCTATAAGGTAAATCAGATTAAAGAGTATTTTATGGATTATTACATTTACCAATCTGATATTACGGTGGATTTGCGTCAAAATACTGTGGAAATACACAAGAAGAAAACAGAGGACTGGATTGTGACTGTGGTGGATACGGGAATTGATTCAACTACGGAACAGAGAATTGAGAAGATTAAGGACTATATTGAGGATGAAAACTTTATTGTAGCATATGGTGACTGTTTGTCAGATATAGATATTCATCAATTTCTTCAGACTCATTTAAAAAGTGGTTTGGCTGCAACTGTTGCAGTAGCAAGACCGACTGGGAGAAATAAAATCCTTCCGATAAGTTCCAATGGCAATTTGGAAGTCAATGGCTCAAAGAATGCACTGGTTGACGCATGGGTAAATGCTTGTCTTATGGTATTTAATAAAGTGGTATTTCAATATGGGTTAAGCGAAAGACGAGAGTTAGAAGAGAACTTGCTCATGAAGCTTGCAAGGGAGCATCAGGTGGCAACTTATTGCCATGAAGGATTTTGGTTGCCGATGGAAACAAATAGAGATCGTACTATGTTAGAAATCATGTGGAGAGAGGCCAGAGCTCCATGGAAAAATTGGTGAGGATGTTTTATGAAAGTGGTATTATTAGCCGGTGGTATGGGAACTAGATTGAGTGAAGAGACATCCTTACGCCCAAAGCCGATGATTGAAGTTGGAAACAAACCAATCATATGGCATATTATGAAAGGATATGCTTCTTTTGGATATCAGGATTTTATTGTGTGCTGCGGGTATAAGGGCCCAATTATTAAGGAGTATTTTATTAATTATCATATGTATCAATCTAACAGTATGTTTAAGCTGGCAGAAGGACGACTTCAAGATGGAATGGAGTTCATTGAGCCTTGGAGGGTGACATTGGCGAATACCGGCTTGAAGACACTGACAGCGGGGCGCATACTACAGGTAAGAGATTATATAGGAAATGAGCCGTTTATGCTGACTTATGGTGATGGGGTGTCTGATGTGGATATTAATGCATTGCTTAGTTATCATCAATCCCATGGTCGCTTGATTACAGTATCAACAATCAGACCGGAAGGCCGATTTGGTGCTGTGAAATTGGATGAGACCAGTGGACGAATAGAACGGTTTCGTGAGAAGGCCAGAAAGGATCAGGGTTGGGTCAATATTGGATTTATGGTATGCAATCCGGGCATTTTTGATTATCTGGGTGATGGCAGTGAAATGCTTGAGAGAGGTCCATTTGAAAAGTTGGCCTCAGACGGAGAAATGATGGGGTACTGCCATGAAGGCTTTTGGTCACCTATGGACACAATACATGATAAGATATATCTTGAAGAATTGTGGGCAAGCGGGCAGGCACCGTGGAAGGTATGGTGATAAAACATGGGATATGGTCAATTGAAGACATTTTATCATAATAGAAGAGTTTTTGTTACCGGACATACAGGCTTTAAGGGGACTTGGCTATGTGCAGTATTGCTGGAATTGGGTGCGGAAGTGACAGGTTATTCATTGGAACCGCCGACAACGCCAAGTTTATTCGAATTGACAAATATGCAGCATAGAGTATGCTCATTCCAGGGGGATATCAGAAATTTACAAACACTTGAAGCGTCACTTACAGAGAGCTGCCCTGATATTGTAATTCATATGGCGGCACAACCACTCGTACGGGAATCTTATAAAAATCCTGTTGGTACATATGAGACGAATGTTATGGGAACAGTTAATCTATTGGAAGGGGTCAGGAGAACATCATCGGTCAAATCAGTCGTAAATGTAACGACTGATAAAGTGTATAGAAATAATGAATGGGACAGAGGCTATATTGAGACAGACGTTTTAGATGGTTATGATCCATATTCAAACAGTAAGTCTTGTTCTGAACTGATAACACACTGTTATATTCAATCCTTTTTGGACAGTCAAGGAATAGCCACATCTACATGCCGGGCGGGAAATGTGATTGGCGGTGGGGATTTTTCTGCTGATCGAATCATACCGGATTGTGTTCGGGCAGTCTTGCTAAACAGAGATATCGTTGTTAGAAATGCGAATTCCACAAGGCCATACCAGCATGTATTGGAACCATTGCTGGCATATTTGCTGATAGCAAAGGAACAGTATGAGAATCAGGAATTTGCAGGATGTTATAATGTGGGACCGGAGGATGTCGGTTGTTTAGCAACTGGCGAATTGGTAGAGTTATTTTGTGATACATGGAAACGACAGGTGCCGGGCAGTTATGTGAAGTGGGTGAATCGGTCAGATGGGGGACCACATGAAGCTAATTTTTTGAAGCTTGACTGTACAAGATTGAAGGAGAAAATCGCATGGAGTCCAAAGTGGCTGATTTCTGAGGCTGTTGAAAAAGTGGTCGAGTTTGAAAAAATCAGAGTGTTAAGCTCATCAGGCACAAAACATGATTTGATGTCGGAAAGACTATATAGTTGTATGCAGAAGCAGATTAAAGAGTATATCAATTAAATGCAAGGATGTGGATAATAATGTTTGATAATTTATCAGAAAGTCAGGCAAGACGGCAAATATTAGAGGCAGTGGGACAATATTGTGATAAGTATCACAATCATCATAAGCCATTTGAAGCAGGAGAGAGAATTCCTTATGCTTCTAGAGTTTATGATCAACATGAGATGAAAAATCTGGTTGACAGTGCATTGGATTTTTGGCTGACGTCAGGAAGATATACAGAAGAATTTGAACAGAAATTGAGTGATTATTTAGGAGTAAGATTTTGTTCACTTGTAAATTCCGGTTCATCAGCAAATTTGAATGCTTTTATGGCTTTAACAAGTCCGTTGCTTGGAGAAAGGGCTATAAAACGTGGAGATGAAGTGATTACAGTCGCAGCAGCCTTTCCGACAACTGTGTCACCAATCATTCAATATGGTGCTGTTCCGGTTTTTGTTGATGTGACAATAGGCCAATATAATATTGATGTATCAAAGTTGGAACAGGCTTATTCCGAGAGAACTAAGGCCGTTATGCTGGCACATACACTTGGCAATCCTTTTGATGTGAAGGCAGTGAAAGAATTTTGTGACAAGCATGACCTATGGTTAGTTGAGGACAATTGTGATGCACTGGGATCACGCTATACTTTGGATGAAAAGACATATTTCACGGGAACTATTGGAGATATTGGAACTTCAAGCTTCTATCCCCCACATCATATGACAATGGGAGAGGGGGGAGCGGTGTATACGAATCATCCATTGTTACATAAGTGTATTCGCTCTTTTCGGGACTGGGGGCGAGACTGTGTCTGTCCATCAGGTCATGACAATCTGTGCGGTCATCGGTTTGAACAGCAATATGGGGAATTGCCTCTTGGATATGATCATAAATATGTATATTCACATTTTGGGTATAATCTGAAAGCGACCGATCTTCAAGCTGCGATCGGGTGTGCTCAAATTGAGAAGTTTCCGTTATTTGTTGAGAAGAGAAAACATAATTTTGAAAGAATAAAAGTCGGTCTAAGCGGCGTGTCTGATTGGCTGATTTTGCCGGAAGCGTGTGCTCATTCTGACCCGAGTTGGTTTGGGTTTTTGATTACATGTCAGAATGGTATCAATCGAAATGAACTGGTGAAGCAGTTGGAGCAGGATGGAATACAGACGCGTATGCTTTTTTCTGGCAATCTGATCAAGCATCCCTGCTTTGATATCATGAGAACAACTGGAGAAGGTTATCGGGTAGTTGGGGAACTGACCAATACAGATAGAATCATGAATGATTCATTTTGGATAGGGGTATATCCGGGGATGACGGATGAGATGGTGGATTATATGCTTTGCAAGATTATAGATGCGGTTCAATAGCAATAAGTAGTTTAAAGTGTTGCATATAGCTTGAGCAGAGAATCCACCATTGTTATGATACTGAATTTCTGACTGATGTATACTGAAATTCTAGACTGGTCAAATGTATCATAGTGCGTAATGGCATAGTCTATTTGATTTGCGAGATCCCTGGAATCTCCAGCCTCAAATAGAAGTCCTAAATTAGAATTCAATATGATTTCAGCGGGACCGTCTATATTACTGGCAATACAGGGAAGACCAGTAGACATGGCCTCTACAAGTGATATTCCGAAGCCCTCGTATAGAGATGGAAGAACAAATAAATCGATGGATTGCAGAAATGTGGGAATATCACTGACATTTCCACATAAGGTAACATGATCCTCCAAATTGTTTGTATGAATAAAATCAAGAAATTGCTGATATTCGTTCACGTGTTTTGGAGAGGATTCTCCTGCAAAACTGCAATGAAGATTAGGGTACTTTTCCAGTAATAAAAGCATAGCCTGCAACAAACAAATTTGTCCTTTTTTTGAGGGAAGAATGCGGGCGACATTGCCTAGATGTATATGCTCCTTGTCAGGCTTTTTTCTGACGACAGGTGCGAATTTGGATATATCAATGGCATTATAGATTACCGCTACCTTGGAGGAGGAGATATGCCGGCTTAGAATATCGTTTTTGACGGCATTGGAAATTGCAATAATCTTACGACATAGCAGATTCTCTCCTAAAATCTTGATAGAGTTGTGCTCGGTAAACATACGTGTATCATGTACCGTATCCAAAATATGCAGAGACGGATGCAGAAGCTTGGCAATTAGGGAGAAAATGACGCAGTTAATATCTTGACAATGGAGGATCTGTACTTTTTCTGAACCTACAATATGTGCGAATTGCAGCATATATCGAAAGAAATTTCTAGAACCAACGGGCTTGTTGAGTTTAATATTTTATAATATTAATGTATTTATGCTATTCACACCTACATACAAAAAGGATGTTGATTATTTGAGTGGACTGAAACAAGGACGATTATGAATATTACTGTCTCAATTATTTCTTTACATTTAGGAGGAACAAAAGCTAATGCAAATACCTGAAAGCGTCAGAATCACCAAATATCGATATTGGACTTCAACTAGTCCTGCGGAATAGAACTGGATCCCACAAATGAATAGGTTAAGCTTGCAGATACTATTTCATGAGACAGGATGGAACAAGGATATGCAAGCATGTTTCCTTTAAAAACAGGACATCCGGCTACTGGTAAGTTTCAAAAAATGGCTGAGCGCACAGTATCTTATGGAAGCCAATGAATTAATCCTCGAAGCAGCCACATCAACAGCAGAACATGATGCCAAAAAGGAAAGTCGTAACGCAAAGGGTTCCAATACTTCATCTGATGAAACAGAGAATCTGAGAACAACAATACTGGATGCCACATGCTCACCTTCCAATATCCGCCACCCTCTAGATTTTTCCTTGCTCAATGAGGCAAGAGAAAAGTTGGATGCAATGATAGATTTCTTCCACGAAACATATCGTCCATGGGACAAACCGCGTACATACCGCAAGGTGGCAAGAAAAGAGTATCTTGTGCTCGCCAAAACAAAAGCGCACAGGTGTCACTGGGACCTCTTTCTTTATACTCTTATTGACAGCAAGATATCCCATTTGATATTAAACGTATTTTTTACATCTATGGGTCGGATGTGAATGTTGTTCGTGGTAATCATGCCAATCGAAAGAGTAAATTTGTTTTAATCAATGTTAATGGTACATCCAAAGTGAAGATTGATAATGGCAAAGAAACCGCTATTGTAGAGTTGGATCGTCCCCATATAGGTATATATATGGATGTCATGGTGTGGAAAGACATGTATGACTTTTCAGAGGATTCAGTATTGCTCGTTTTGGCAAGCGAGCATTATGATGCAGATGAGTATATTAGAGATTATAATGAATTTCTCCGCGAAATAAAATAGATATTCACTTTCTGGGGAAACCGGCAATAAAATATCTTTGAAAATAATAGTATGTAATAAATGCGTGTAGAATATATACTACCTAATATCAACATCAGATAATTGAATGTGGTTTATCATTGATCGTGCAGTATAGTAATCTCCGGTATTGCTATCGTGTACAGATACAGTATAATATTAGTTGATATTAAGTTTGATTATCATAATACCAATACAGTAGAAATATAATTTTGGGCGAGATTAGTATGGAATTGAATATTATTTTTTTGATTTTGTTATTTGGATGATAAGTTTAATAATAGCTAAAGTAGATTCAGAACAAGGGATTGCAAGGATCTAAGGATTGCGATATTGAAATAGCAGTTTGAAGTTGAGAAAATAGAAAATGGAGGGTTTTGGATATGAAACGTTTATTAAATAAATTAGGAAAGTTCTAAGTCAGGGGCAAAAAACAAGAAGCCTGAAACT
>CAZGGW010000038.1:0-1659 GCA_964525365.1 uncultured Muribaculaceae bacterium
CCACTTGCTTCAGTAGAGGTGAATGCATTTTTTGAAACTTGCATTGTAATAGTAGAAGCTCCTCCAGCACCACCATTTCCTAAAACTTGTTGTAATGAAGCTTTTAAAAATCTAGGAAAGTCAAATCCATTATGTTGAAAAAATCTTGAATCTTCTGTTGCAATTATTGCATCTATCAATACATCTGATAACTCATCGTATGTGATTTTCTCTCTTTTTTCTACTCCTAATGTAGCAATCAATTCTCCTGAAGCATCATAAACTAAAGTTGCTTCTTTGTTATATAATTCATCCGGATTAAAATCAGGAGCATTTTTTACAATATAATATGAAAAACCTATTATTCCTAAAAAACATATGATCGCAAATATGGTAATTAGTATTAATAATATATTACCGATTTTCTTACCAATTTTTCTTGATTTTTTTTCTTTAATCTTTTTAATTTTTGGTTTCTTATTATTCTTTTCAACTGTTTTTGTTTTATTTCCTTTTTTAATAATTTTTTTCATTTATTTTCCTCCATAAAATATGCTTTATCGACTGCGTCTAAATAATCTATTTTTGGTAAATAAGAATCTCTTATTTTGTAACATTTTTCCATAATGTAAACCATTTCTATTGATTTCTTTGTATTACTATTTATATATTGAATTAAATCTTCTCCTTTTAACAAATAAAAGTTGTTGTTCATTGATATTATTAAAAATGTAATTCCACCGTGTCTTATTATATTTTTAATATGTTCGATTTGATGAGATTTTATATTTGATAATGGAAATGACGTTTTACTTTTACATTCCTTAGCATCGAACTCAATATATTTTCCCTTATATATTCCAACGTAGTCTAGTGTCGAAATATTTGCGAATACCGCTTTGTTAATCACCGTGCTTTGTCTAGTAGGGTAGCTTACATTTAAAACTTTAATAGGTGTAGGCTTTTTATAAATTATTGCTGTATCTTTACTTAAATAAAATGTATTTGAATCGTTTATTAAATTTTCTAAATACATGCCTCTATTCTTGTATTTGATGTTATTCACATTCCACCTCTTATTAATTATATATTATTTTTTGTCTTTTTTCCATTATTTTGTAAAATTCTTCTATATTTTTCATAAAATTTATGATAGAATACATACGTGCTTTAAGAACACACACATATATTGATTTACATCTCTAGTGCCTGAATAGGTGTGTATGTAAAAAAGATGTATATGGATGAAATAACAAAGGAGGAAGAAAATGGCAGTAATTGCTAAAAGTTATTTATTAGAAGCAGGGTCTCATTTCGGTCATCAAACAAAGAGATGGAATCCTAAAATGAAGGAGTATATTTTTACTTCAAGAGATGATATTTATATTATTGATCTTGAGAAAACAGTTGGTTTAATTGAAGAAGCTTACGCAACATTACTTAAAGCATGTGAAAATGGTGGTAAGGTTTTATTTGTTGGAACCAAAAAACAAGCTCAAGAAGCAAGCATCGAAGAAGCTACAAGATGTAAAAGTTATTATGTAACTGAACGTTGGTTAGGAGGAACGTTAACAAACTTTAAGACAATTAGAGATAGAGTTAAAAGAATGATTCAAATTGAAGAGATGGAAAAATCTGGGAAGTTTGAATTATTACCTAAAAAAGAAGTATCAAAAATAA
>CAZGGW010000038.1:1709-7417 GCA_964525365.1 uncultured Muribaculaceae bacterium
GAATAGAAATCAACGCTATTAGAGAAGCAAGAAGACTTAAAATACCAGTATTTGGTATAGTAGATACTAATTGTGATCCAGATGATGTTGATTATGTAATACCTGCGAATGATGATGCAGTTAGAAGTGTAAAGGTAGTACTTGGTGTACTTGCTAATGCAGTATGCGAAGCTAATGGACTTCCACTTGATGATTATGTTTCGGAAGATGAGTTAGTTAAAGCTAAAAAGGCAATAAAAGAAGAAAAAATTGAAGTTATAACTAAAGAAATAGAAGAAATTGTGGAAGAAAAGCCAATTCAAAAAGAAGAAATTAAAGAAACCAAAAAAGTTGCTAAAAAAGAAGTAGTTAAAGAAGAAAAAAAGAAGGAAAAAGCAGTAACTAAAAAGGAAAGTGTAAAAAAAGCAACTCCTAAGAAAAAGGAAGAAAAACTTGATTATTCTTCAATGACTGTAGCTGAACTTAAGAAAATTGCAAAGGAAAAAGATATTAAAGGTTATAGCACTATGAAAAAAGATGAATTAGTTAAGGCTTTAAGTTAAGGAGTTTATATGGACATTAGTGCAAGTAAAGTAAAAGAATTAAGAGATATGACTGGTGCTGGAATGCTTGATTGTAAAAAAGCATTAGTAGAATCAAATGGAGATATCAACGCAGCAGTTGATTATTTAAGAGAAAAGGGTATTTCGAAAGCAGCTAAGAAAGCAGATAGAATTGCTGCAGAAGGATTATCAAATATATTTATTAATGGAAACAAAGCTGTGTTAGTAGAAGTAAACTGTGAAACGGATTTTGTTGCTAAAAATAATGATTTTAAGAATTTAGTAGATATTATCGGAAACGCTATTTTAAATAGTGAAGTTACTACACTTGAAGAAGCGTTGAAGTTAAATACTGAGACGGGTACTCTTGAAGAATTAATAGTAAACTTAACAGCAAAAATAGGAGAAAAACTTTCTTTTAGAAGAATGGAAGTAGTAATTAAAGATAATGATTCTGTATTCGGAAGTTATTTACATATGGGTGGTAAAATTTCTTCATTAGTAGTAATAAAGAGAAGCAATGAGGAAATAGCGAAAGATATCGCAATGCAAAGTGCTGCGATGAGACCGTTATATATGAATATTGATTCAGTTCCTGCAGAAGCAGTAGAACATGAAAAAGGTATAATAACTGAACAAATAAAAGAAGAAGGAAAAAAACTAGAGTTTGCTGATAAAATTATTGAGGGAAGACTTAACAAGTTTTACGAAGAAGTTTGTTTAGTAAATCAAAAGTTTATTAAAGATCAAGATAAAACAGTTGAAAGTTATTTAAAAGAAAATAACTCTGAAGTAACTAGTATGGTAAGATATGAGGTTGGCGAAGGAATGGAAAAAAGAAATGATGACTTTGCCGCAGAAGTTGCTAGTCAGTTAAAAGGCTAATAAAAACAAAATCAAAAAAAGGAATGTAAATTTACATTCCTTTTAAAATTCGTCTTTTTCTATTTCTTCACCAGAGTAAATACCTTTTATTTTATAGTGTTTTATCTTTGAAATTAAATTATATGGGAATTTATTAATTAAGTTGTTATATACACTTGTGTATTTATTATAAAATGTTCTTAATGATACTAAATCAATATCAATTGTTTCTAAATCTTTTAATATAGAAGCAAAACTTTTAACTTTTATAAGTGAAGAATCATCATCATTGATTTCAAAAACTTTATTTTTACTTTCAGTAAGTAAATTATCCAAATCAAAGTTATTAATGGCTGATTTATTTATACCTTTCAATTGTTCAAATATCTTACTATCTATTTTTAATTCTCTTTCTATTATTTTAATAGCTCTAATTATTAAATGATATTTATTATTTAAGTTTTCTACTAATCTTTTATCAGATTCATTTACTTTATATAATAATTCTAATATTTTTTGATGATTTATTACAAATGACATGCAAATTATACAGAATAGAAATATAAAAACACATATACTAGAAAATATTATCATACTTTGTTCCATTTGAATCACTTCCTATATTAAAATTATAACAAAAATAAAAGGACTTTTATAGTCCAAAGTTTAATTTTTCATCAAATTCTACATAATCTATATAAATAAGAGGAATTAAATACCATTTACCAGTACTAGGATCGTTCATTATTAAGTGATCTCTTCCAGCATCTTCAATAGTTCCAGTAAAAACTTTGTCTCTCCACTCAACAGAATCAGAATATGATACATATGCTGTTGCCTTTTTACCTTTATTTTTTCTTAATATGTTTTCGATATAACTTTGCTCATTTTGTATTTCGTTGGGCATATAATTTTCTACTTGACGAGGTTTTTGCTCATCAAAATTAAAAACTGGAGTTTTGTAATAAGTTCCATTCATGTTTTCACATCCTTTTGATTTATTATATGAATAATATTTTAAAAAATGATGAATTTAATGATATAATGTAATAGGAGTAATTATGAAAATAAAAGTAGGAATAAGTAATAGACATGCTCATTTGACAAGAGAAACATGTGATATATTGTTTGGTAAGGGATATGAATTGACTGAAAAAAGGAAATTAACTCAATTAGGTGAATTTGCATCTAATGAACAAATTAGTATAAAAGGTTCAAAAGGACTAATTGATTATGTGAGAATAGTGGGGGTATTGCGTCCATATACACAAGTGGAGGTTTTAAGAAGTGACGCAATAACGTTGAGAATAATCCCACCAGTAACAGATAGTGGAAATCTCACTGAAGCAGTACCATTAACTTTGATAGGACCTCAAGGATCTGTTACACTTGATAAAGTATGTATAATACCAAGAATGCACATACATATGAGCAAAGATGATTTGATTGCATTTAATAGACAACCGGGAGAAATGGTAAGTGTAAAGACAAAAGAAAATAAAATTATACCCAATATAATAATAAAATCAGATATAACGTGTGCTTTGGAATTTCATTTAGATAAAGAAGAAGCATTACAGTATAACTTACAAATAGGGGATGAAGTAGAAATAATTGATTAAAAATGTATACATCAAAAAAAATAATTGACAAGCGATAATATTTCGTTTATTATTGAGGTACATAGTAGAAATACTATGCGAATCATCTTTACGAATTTAAAAGTGAAGGTGTATTCAACCAAAACCCCCTGAAGAGGCCGAAAGGCCTCATTTTTTGTATGATTATGCAGAAAAACAAGCAAATAATACGATTTTTAGGTAAGATATTACAACGCTAGATACTATTTAGATACTGTGTTTTTGTATTTAAAACAGTATCTAATTTTTATTTAAGTCTTATAAATACTTGAAATTATTAAGTTTAAAATATTTTCGCTCTCTTCGGTGCGTTGGGGATGAAATGTGGTATAATTATATCGAATGGAAGTGATTTCAATGGAATTATTAGAAAAAGAACAATTAATAAATAGAAATAAAAAAATAATTGAAATTATAATGGAGCAAATTAAGGAAAAATGTCCTGATTCAATTGATATGATCGCAATAGGTGGTTCGTTTTGTAATGGAGATATTTATGAAAAATCAGATTTAGATTTAGTAATTATTTCTAGAGATGACAAAGCAAAATGTTTAGATAAATGTTTTATTCTAGATGATGTAGCTATGGATGTATATACTCACGATTGGACAAGTTTTGAACAAGCATCAGAATATCCACATGCTTATGTTACAAAACTTATAGATTTAGATATTATTTATGTTCATGATGAAGATATTTTAAAACGTTATCAAGAATTACAATCAAGACTTAAAGAAAGCATGAGTAATGATAATGTAGTATTAAAAAATATTCAAGAACATTTTAATAAAGCAAACTCTGAATTAGATAGTTTAAATCAAAATGAAAGTGATTTAGGACTTGCTTATAGAAGTTTAGCACATATCATAAGAGAATCTGAATTTATCATATATATGGCAAATAAATCATATGTAAAAAGAGGTACTAAAAGAGTTCCCGAAGAAGTTTGTAATATGACAAATTTACCAGATGGTTTTGTAGAAATATATTCAGATATTACTAATTGTAAATCAGTTGATGAAATAAAAGAAAAAGCTAATAAATTAGTAGGCAGTATAACTAGATTTGTAGGACAAAAAGGAATTGAATATACACAAAAAATTGAAGAAAAGAAACAATCTGAAAGAAAAGAATTAATACCAAGTAATTTATTTGGAACTTACGAAGAAATTTATTCTAACTGGAAAAATAAAATGATGCATGCAGTAACTATTAATAGTAGATATTTATCATTTGTAACCATGAATAGTTGTCAGGAATTTTATGATGAAATGGCTAGTATGTTTAATATTCCTCAAATAGAATTAATGGTAAATTATAACCCAAATGATTTGAGTTCAAATGTAACTTTATTTAATAACTGTATGGAACAATGGTTAAATTTATACAGAACTCATGGAGTTGAAGTTAATTATTATGCTAATTTAAGTGAATTAGAAAACTTATATAAAACTGATAAAAAGAATAAAAGCAAATAATAAAAGTAGAAAGGAAAACTATTATGAAAGTTAAAAAATTTAATAGATTAGAAGATTATGAAAGAATAATTGATTTTCTAACAGAACAATATAAAATAAATAAAAATATGGTGTGTTGGTTACCACAAAGATTTGATGACTTGATTTATAGAATAGATGTACTTCATCATGATGAAAGAGGATTAGATAGAGATTCAGATTATATTTTAATATTTGAAGATAATGATGAAATAGTTGGTGTAGTTATTCCTGATGGTGGATCGTTTAATAGTTGTATTAAAACAGGGTATGAAAATATCTTTAGTCAAATGTTAGATTTATCTGAAAAAGAATTACAACCATTATTTAAAAGAGATGAAAATGGTGATATTAACTTTTTAGTTGTTTCACATGATAGCCTTGAATATCAAAAAGAAGAACTTGAAAAAAGAGGATATGTTAGAGATGAAGCAGGAGACTTTGATAATGTAGCTAAACCATTAGAAACCGATTATCAAATAAAATTACCAGAAGGATTCCAACAAGTTTATGGATATGATTATCTCGATATAGTAAAAATGAGAGCTTGTCATTATGGATTTCATCCTGAAGATGATGATGGAAACTTATATAAAGAATACGCTGAAGGCGGAAAATCTTATCAATCTAGAAAAGACTCAAAATATTATCCTGATAGCTTTGAAAGTTTAATTGTTACAGAAGATGGAGATGTTTGTGCTTATTCATTCTGTTATGTAGATAAAGTAACAAGTACTGCATTTGTTGAACCTGTTAGTACAAGAGAAAAATATAGGGGTAAAGGTTTATGCAAAGCTATGATGCATGGAATTATTAACAAATGTAAAGAAATTGGAATAGAAAGAGCATATGTTAACTCATATGATTGGAGAAAAAAAGTATATAACAGTGCCGGATTTGAAACGGAAGATTCAATAGGATGTTGGTATAAAAAAATAAGATAAAATATCGTTTTTTTAGATACTTTAAGTGTTATTTTTGAAATTAGATACTATTTTAGATACTGAAAAAGTATCTTTTTTTAATGTAAATAGTGAGTTTTTAAAGACTTTTAAAGGAATCTAAAGCAAATTAATGAAAAGAAGTGGAATTTAATGCATAAAAAAATTGCCCCCTGAAGGAGCACTACGGTGCTCCACTTTTTTTGTATTTACGGGGTTTTTCA
>CAZGGW010000039.1:0-7139 GCA_964525365.1 uncultured Muribaculaceae bacterium
ATTGTATGCTGCAACTAAAGCTAGAATGCAAATACTTGATTTAATGGAAAGTGTAATATCAGGACCTAGAAAAGAATTGAGTCCATATGCACCAAAGATAAAAATGTTAACTATTAATCCGGAAAAAATAAAAGATGTAATTGGTCGTGGCGGAGAAATGATTACTAAAATCATTTTAGAATCATCAAATGTAAAAACTGTAAGTGATAAAGAAGCAGTGAAAATTGATATAGATGATGATGGACACGTTGTAATATATCATACCGATTATGCTATTATTGATAAAGCATATAAAATGATAGAAGATATAGTAAAAGAAGTTGAAATTGGAAAAATATATAACGCAAAAGTAGTAAAAGTAGAAGACTTTGGATGCTTTGTAGAACTATGGCCTGGATGTGAAGGACTTGTACATGTTTCTCAACTTGATAATAAAAGAGTAGAACATCCTAGAGATGTTGTCAAAGTTGGAGATGAAATAGTAGTAAAAGCAATAGGATATGATAAACGTGGTAAATTGAATCTTTCTAGAAAAGAAGTGCTACCTAAAATAGAACCAAAGAAAGATAAACCCGAAGTTGATAAAAAATAGGCGCAAGCTTATTTTTTATTGACAAAATAATTAATTTATTATATTATTTATGTGCTAGGGGCATGGTTCAATGGTAGAATATCGGTCTCCAAAACTGTTGTTATGGAAATAAGAACTGCCATTTAGCCCTTATAAACATTGGATTTGATAAAAAGTAAATTTGCTTTGTGGTCATCTTTGGTGGCAAAACAAAAAATATCAAACACAATTAAAAGTGCTAAAACCCATCAAATCATATTCAAAAGTATATGATTTGTGTTATAATAAATTCACTTGAAAAAGTGACATCTAGGGGTGTAATTTAGTGGTAAAATTATGGTCTCCAAAACCATCTTCGGGAGTTCGACTCTCTCCACCCCTGCCAAGAAAATCAAAGGAATTCAGCTATTTTGCTGGGTTCTTTTTCATTATAACATATTGATAAAGATGTGTTTTTTAATGTCAATTAAACAAATATTTTTCTTTTTTTACATATTGTAGGAAATTGAAATATTAACTTGAATTCAATTTTTATGTATGCTAACATACAACACGATGATATGGAGGATATTATGAAAAAAAAGAAAAAATTAACTATTGATGAATTACATTTGATCGACTTAAAAAGAACTGCAATGTACTTTCAAGCAGAAAAAACTGCATATGAATTAAAATTATTATGTGAATGGTGCTGTCCTATTACTGATGAACTGAATACAATATTTGAAAATTCTTTTAATATACCTAAATTTAGTGAAAAGGAAAAAGAAGTTATTCTTGCTGATGCAATAGAACTTCTTCGCATAAAACATCATATAAATATTTTAAATGATAAACCTATATTAGTAATGGATAAGATTAGTCTATCTTCCCATATAACCAATCAATAGAAACTTTATATTTTTTAGCGATTTCATATGCAAATGCTACTAATAGTAGTGTTTTTCCATTTTCATAAGCACTTATTGTAGAATGAGATGTATTAAGGATATTTGCTAATTGTTCTTGTGTTAAATTATTCTTAACCCTTATTTCTTTAATTCGTTTTCCTACTACTTTCTTATTAAGAATATCATTTTGATTTTTATAACTTCTAATGTTTGTTAATCCAACAATATAATCCATACTTACTTTAAAATAATTACAAAAATTATTAAGATGCCTAATTGGTATAATTTTATCTTCAGTTTCCCATAAAGAATAGTTTTGTTGTGTCACTTTTAATATATCAGCAACATCTTTTTGCGACAAGTCATATTCTTCTCTTATATCATATAAACGTTTAAATATCATTGCTTTCACCACCTATTATAATTTTCTCATTAAAAAATTAAATATTCGGTTTTAACAAACAAATACGACAAAGTGTGCTATAATAGAATTGTAGTAAATACTTTTATGGAGGAAATGAGTTTGAAAAAAGAAAAGAAAAAAAATGTAGATATTGACATCAAAGATAAAGAACTTGCAGAAAAAACAATTGATTTATGCTTGTATTATCAAATTGAGGATTCTCATAGATGGCTTGATATAATTGATTTGCAAATTAAAAATTGCCAAATGCAATTACATTTTCTTGAAGAAAAAAAACCTTTTTGGTTTCAAAAGAAAAAACTTGAAGAATATAACAAGCAGATAGAAGAATTAGAAAATATGATTTATAAGTATTACAAAGATTTAGATGAAGAAGTTGATATGATTTTTAAATTACAAAAATCACTTAATAAGGAGGGAATAATTATTAGTTATGGTAAATTGATGGAATTATTAAAAAGTAATAATGCACCTACTGAAGTAGAACTAAAAATTGGAAAAAAATTAAAAAGTTATATTTTAAGTGAAGATGGCTATTATGTATTGAAAAATCAAAAAGATGAAGATAACATTTTTCATTATTGGTTAAGAGATTGTTTATTAGATACAGAAAATGACAAAAAATGTATCAAAATCATTAAATATTAAAAAACACAATAAAATTATGATATAATATAATAAATATTTATTAGATGAAGGGGAAATTTTGATGATTATACCAATAAACGAATCTTATAATTTTAAACCAAATAAAAATGATAGACAAGATAGCAAAAAAAGAACTGGTTTTGCATCCACTGATATGCCTTGGTTAAATTATTATGAACCATTAGCCTTTGAAAGAGCCACAAATATACCAAACAATATGACTGTATGGGACATTTTAGAAAAAAGTTTTGATGAACATTTAGATGTTCCAGCTTTAGAATATTTTAAAAAAGAAATATCTAGACCAAATTTTGCAAATTCTGTTTATACTTGGGCAAGAGCACTAAGAGGAATGGGAATTGAAGAAAATGAAGTTGTGCCTATTTACGGAACACTTTTTCCAGAAATAGGTGCTATAACATTAGCATTAAATATGATTGGTGCTACACCATACTTTTTAAAATTAGAAATGTCGAAAAAGAATTTTGAAGAAGAAACATCGGAAGCAAAATTTGCTATTGTTTTTGATGGAATGTGGGATAAAGTTAAAGATATTTTTAGTGATGATAGATTTAAGAAAGTTATAATTGCAACAGCAACAGACTCAATGTTAAGCCCACAAAAAGAGTTGATAGCATTTTTAAATTATATTGAACAAATTAAAAACAAATCGCGAGTTCCGAGAACAAATAAATATGTTTGGATAGATCAAGCAAAAAAAATGGCAAACTATTACACTGGCGAAGTTAAAGTTCCATTTCAACCAAATAGAAATGCCTTTATAACATCATCAAGTGGAACTTCCTTAAGTGGATTAGTAAAAGGAACTATTGCAACTAATGAAGGTGTAATAGCACAATTATATCAAGCAGATAATGCAAAAATTAATTATAATGTTGGTGATAGATGTTTAACTAACTTACCCCCAACAGCTTCCACTTCTTTAAATTGCTTATTCTTCCTACCATTATTTAGAGGAATGACAATAGTAAATGATCCTAGAATTAGCGAGGCAGGATTTTACAAACAGATGATGACTACAAGACCAAATGTTGCATTAACCACAGGTAGTTTATGGGAAGCATTTTTTAGAAATGCAGAGCAAGATTTGACTAGGGGTAGAAAAATAGATTTGAGTTATGCGAAAATGTGGATAATTGGTGGCGAAGGAACAAATTTAGAATATTTTAAAAAATGGAATGAACTAATGAAGAAATGTGGCTCTGATACTCCACTTTACAGCGGATATGGAATGTCTGAAGTATTCTCTGTTTTATCTGTTGAGACTACTGAGTCTTCTATAGATGCAATTCAGAAAAATACCCCAATTATAAGTGTTGGTATTCCCTATCCTGGAACTAATGTAAAAATTGTCGATAAACAAGGTCATGAAGTTAAATATAATGAACGAGGAGAACTTTTAATAAAATCTCAAGCATCTATGAAAGGCTATTATCAAAAACCAGATTTATCAAATAAGGCATTAGCAGATGGATGGGTACATACAGGAGACATATTTAGTATTGATGAAAATGGTATTCTATATTTATGGGGCAGAGCTGATGATAAAATTGTTTTACCAAATGGCAACGATATATATTTATTTGATCTAGCTAATCAAATTAGAACTGATAAAGATATTGATGATGTTTTTGTAAATGCTATGCCATTAGCAGATGGAACATTATCACTAGTAGCCCATATTATTTTTAATAAAGATTTTATTGGAGATAAAAAAGAAAAATATGTACAATTTGATTTAATGTTAAAAGAATTATTACCTGAAGAAATAACTATTGATGGATATAAAGAACATTTTGTTACTTTTAAATGTTCTCCAACAACTGTAAAAAAAGATAGAAAAGGTTTAATGAAAGAATTAGATGGATACATAAAAATAATAGACGGAAAAGAATATAATTTAAATTTTGAATTAGATGAAGAAAAAAGATTACACAAAAATTATCAAATGATTCAAACAAAAGTTTTAAAAAGAATAAAGAATAAAAAGTAAGGAAGTGGTGATAGCTATGTGGAATATGGTATTTTTGTTTACAGGGTTAATATTTATAATAACATTAGTACTAACTTTTGCTTCAAAGCAAAGAATAAAATCAAAAGAAAATAGAATGTTTCGTATTTTATCGATTGTTAATATTGTAGGTTTTATTATAGAAATATCAATGCAATTGATGATAAGAAAACTTGGAGTGGATTACTTGTTAGTAATACCAATAGCAAAACTATATATAATTTTCATATTTGTGTGGTTTACAATATTTTCAATTTATACTTTTTTAATTTCATTTAATGAAGAAGAAGATTTAGATAAGAAATATAGTTATAAATTAATAAAATATATCCATATTACAATAGCAATTATAGGAACTATTGCAATTGCAATTATGCCAATTTCTATATACTATTCAAATGGTGAAATGTATAGTTATGGAATGGCAACAACTTTTTTAAAAATTATGTTAGGCATATATGTATTTATTTGGATAGTTAGATTATTTATTAATTTTAAAACCATAATAGAAAAAAAGTATTATCCTGTTATTGTTACAATACTATTGTTATTTACAAACATAATTGTTCAATCTGCCAATCCTACAATACTAATAGCAACATTTACTATGACTTATACTTGCTATATTCTATTTTTTACAATTGAAAATCCTGATATTAGATTAATTAAAGAATTAACATATTCAAAATCAATGGCTGAAAAATGGCAAACAGGAACATTAGAAATTTTAAATGAGATGCAAAACGAACTAAAGGGATCTTTGGTAAATTTAGTTAATTTTGGATTTAAAAAAATTGATAAAGATGATACAGAAGAAGTTAATAAGGAAATTAAGTATATTCAAAAATATTCAGTTAAACTAGCTGATAAAGTATCTGGAATTATTGATTTAGCAAAAATTAATAGTGGTCAATACGATTTGAAAAATGGTAAATATGATACATATGAAATGATAGAAAATTTAAAATATTTATACATGCTTGAAAAAGGAAATAGAAAAATTTCAATTACTACAGAAATATCAGATAATTTACATAAAGTATTATATGGTGATTCTGAAAAGGTAAAACAGGTTTCGTTATATTTATTGAGTTATATAATTAGTTTAATCAAAACAGGAGATATACATATTTCTGTTGATAGTATGAATGTTGGTAATTTCAGTAGATTAAAATTTCATTATTTTGTGAATTATGATTCAATAAAGAGTTATTTAACTGAAATTAATGATTTTTCTGGAGGAAAATCATACTCAACATTAGATAAGAGATTTTTTCTAGATGGCTACAAAAGTAATACCGAGTATTTAATACTAAATAAATTATTAGATATATTAAAAGCAAAAATCGATGTCAGAATAGATGATAATAATATGGTAGAGATTTTATTACTAATAAATCAAAGAATTATGAGCGAATATGAAATTGTTGAACAAAAAGAAGAAAATAAAGATATTAAGGTAAAATATTTTAAAGTACCTGAAAAACGCATTTTAATTGTTGATGATAATAAAGCAATGTTAAAAAATTTGATTCTATTGTTTAGACCATATGCTTGTGATGTAAATGTTGCTATGAATGAAGAACAGATGAATCAAGAATTATCAACTAATACACCATATGATTTAATTATTATGGATGATATTATTCCAAGTTTTAATATAGAAGATGAATATATGGAACCGATTGATATTAGAAAGAAAGTTAAAAAAACTGCAGGATATAATATCCCAATTGTTATAATGGTAACTGAAAATCGTGCTAAATTAGAATCAAAATATAAAAAAATAGGATTTGATGATTGTATTACTAAACCTATGAATAAAGCAAAAATTAATGAAATTGCATTAAAATATTTGGCAATGTTAAAGGAAAATAACATTAAGAAATGATTTAAAAATAGTAATAAATATAAAATAAACGAGAAAGTTGGTGAAAAAATGATGACAGATATTAATTTAAATCTTTATAGAGTGTTTTATGTATTAGCAAAGTCAAAAACATTTGTAGAAGCTTCTGAAAAACTTTGTATTTCACAACCAGCAGTTAGTAAACATATAAAGAGTTTAGAAGAAATACTTAAGACAAAGTTATTTTATAGAGAAAAATCTGGAATTAATTTAACAAAGGATGGAAAAGATCTATTAAAATATGTTGAAAATTCATATAATTCTTTAGTTGCAGGGCAAAAAATGATATACGAAAATCAAAACTTAGATTACGGAAGTATTGTTATAGGAGCTCCCTCTCATATTGCATCATTTTATTTAATGAAATATATTAAACAATTTAGAAAAGACTATCCTAATATTTTCATAAGAATAATAAGTGGCTCTACTTCGTTTTTAATTGATGAATTATTACAACATAAAATAGATTTTATTATTGATAGTTCCCCTATTGAATTTGATTTTACAAATTTAATTGTAGAAAAATTAGTGTCATTTAAAACTTGTTTTATTACAAATAAGATAGAGTTATCAAATAAACAAATAGTTGATTTAGAAGAATATAATTATATAATGCCATATGAAAGAAGTGCAATTAGAAAAAATTTAAAGAAAAAGTTAAAAAA
>CAZGGW010000040.1:0-7107 GCA_964525365.1 uncultured Muribaculaceae bacterium
GCGAAAAACCAAAATAGTGGGAAAGTGGTCGCGATTTATCGCGAGAGATAGTTGGCGTTTTATTTAATTTAATAATAAAAATTAATATATAATTTTCTATATAAAAATTATATATTTTTGTTTGTTTTATGATATAATATTATTAATAGGAGAATATGATGGATAATAAAAAAGATGTAAAAGAGAGTAATGAAAAATCACTTTTAGAAAAAATAAATGTTAAAAAGTTAAATGAAGGAATTACGATTGGATCAAAAATATTGAAAATATTATATGTTTCCTTAGTAATATTAATAATATATTTATGTGGTCTTATTTTAAAAGAATGGAAAGTGCTTTCTATTATAGGAACTATTCTTAAAATTATTAGTCCTTTATTTATTGGATTTGTGATTGCTTGGCTCTTAAATCCATTAGTCACGAAACTTACGAAGAAAGGTATGAGCAGAACGGTTGCTGTTATACTTGTCTTTGTTGCTTTGCTTGTCATTATATATTTAATTATACTTGCTATTATTCCGACTTTAATAGATCAGCTTAAAGATGTTGTGACGATTATTCCATCAATTTTGGGAGATTTAAAAACTTGGATTGAAAACTTGTTTGATAAATTATCTGATTTGAGTTTGGAAAACTTAGATTCTGTTAAAGAAAAGTTTTTTTCTTCACTAGAAATAATAGGAACAAATTTACAAACCAATTTACCTGAAATAGCGGTTAATACTGTTACTAGCGTTGTATCTGGGCTTGGAACAATTTTACTTTCATTTATAGTTGGATTTTATATGCTCTTTAATTTTCATAATGTAAAACAACATTTTGTAGATATGTTACCAGTAAAAGTTAGAAAAGATACTATGAATGTTACTAATAAAATAAGCGAAGTTTTACATAATTTTGTTAAAGGAACTTTGTTATTATCTTTAATGATTACAGCAATTTCTTTTATAGGATTTTCCATAATTGGTCTTAATGCTCCATTATTACTTGCTGTTTTCTGTGGTATTACAAATTTAATACCATATATTGGACCATACATAGGTGCTGCCGCAGCAGGCTTAGTTGGATTTACTCAAGGAACTGGAATTGGAATAGTAACATTAATTTTCATATTAGTAACACAAACTCTAGAAGGCAATTTCTTACAACCTCTTGTAATGAGTAAAAAAATGAATTTACACCCTGTAACAATATTAATATCATTATTAATATTTGGATACTTCTTTGGAATAATTGGTATGATAATTGCAACTCCAATTATGGCTTTACTTAAAATATTATATATATTTTTCGATGAGAAATATCATTTCTTTGAATATAAAGATAGAACAGTTAAAAAGGAAAATCCTAAGAAAATAACCTTTTTTAAATCAAAAAAAATAAAATAAAAAGTATACTAGGGGAATTATGAAAAAAGAGATAATATTAAATTATTTTTGTGATGTAGATTATGAATTCAAAATATATGAAAATAGTTTTGTTACTTTTTTGGGTAATCAAAATAAAAATGTTATAGATATATTATTAAATCGAAATAAAATGGGTGAACTTTTTATATGTAATGAAAAAATTAATGGTGATAATATATATAATATTAGAAAGAAAATATCGTTTGTTTTGGATAAAAATTTAGATATATGGAATGGTGAAACGGTTGCGGATGAATTGTCTTTTGGACTTGAAGGACTCTCAATAACTAGAAATGATATGATTGAAATTATTCAAACTAAGTCTAGAGAGTATGGGGTAAAAGATTTATTAATAAGAGATCCTAATAGTTTGGGATCATCAGATAAAGCAATTGTGAAAATATTAAATGCCACTGTTATAAAGCCAAAGATAATAGTACTTGATAATATATTAAGTGAAATTGACCCTGTACCTAGAAAAAAAATAGTATCTTTGTTAAAAGAATATATTGAAGGTGGCGGATGTATATTAAATTTTACTAGTGATATAGAAGAATCGTTATATGGAGATAAAATCATCATTATAAGTGATAATAAAGTTTTAATAGATGGCAAAACATTAAGTGTTTTAAATGAAGAAAAAATTATGAAAAGACTAGGGTATGGGCTTCCATTTATAGTGGAACTTAACAAATATTTTATGGACTATGGACTTATAAATAAATACGAATTAGATATGAAAAAGTTGGTGAATAAAATATGGAAATAGAATTTAAAAATGTATGTGTTATTATGAATGAAGGAACACCTCTTGGCAAAATAATATTAAAAGATGCTAGTTTTAAAATAGAAGAAAATAGTATTACAGCTTTTGTGGGGGATTCAAATAGTGGTAAAACCGCAATTGCTGAACTTTTAGATGCTCTAATATTTCCTACTAATGGAAGCATAAAAATAGGTAACTTTATAAATAATGGTAGAAGAATAAAAAATATAAATAAACTTAGGTTTGATGTCGGATATATGTTTAAAAATCCTTATGATATGTTTTTCAATAGAACTGTTAGCGATGAAATAGAATTTGGAATGAAATACTTTAAATATAAATTAGAAAAGATTGATTTAAGAGCAACGGATGCGTTAAAAATGGTGGGACTTGATGAAACATATTTGAAGCTTAATCCGCTTGATTTGTCACTTGCGGAAGCAAAAAAAGTAGCACTTGCATCTATTATAGTATTTAATCCTAAAGTGATAGTTTTAGATGAACCAACTATCGGTCTTAACAATAAAGAAAAAAAGAGCCTCATCAGACTTCTTAAAATGCTAAAAAAGAAATATAATAAGACCATTATCATAATGAGTAAAGACACTGATTTTCTATATCAATTTGTAGAAAAAGTTTTTTTGATGCATAGGGCAAGAATAGTAACGAGTGGAGATAAAGAAATACTTACAGACTCTGATTTAATAACTGCGATGGGGCTTTCAATTCCTAAAATATCTGAGTTTATTAGCATTGCAAACAAAGAAAATGGAGCTGATTTAGAATTTTATACGGACATAAGAGATTTAATTAAGGGGGTGTATAGAGATGTACTCTAAAAACTCTTTTGGCAATTATTATCCAATTGATAGTGCGATTCATAGATTGAATGTAGTGGTAAAATATATTAACTTTTTACTATGTATTCTACTTGTTATAGGGAGTAATTCTTTGCCAATTCATTTATTTATGTTTTCATTGTTAATAGTAATGATGTTACTTTCATTTATTCCTCTAAAATTTTATTTTAATACGTTTTATAGTTTAAGATATTTGTATATAATCATAGTATTAATCTGTGTGTTTTTAGGAAAAAATTTAAATTTAACATTAGTAATATTATTAAAATTAGTGATAATAGTGGAGTACTTAAACATAATTATTTATACTACCAGCCCTAGTGAAATGAACTATGGTATACAAAAGATACTTTCTCCTTTTAACTTATTTAATTTAAATCTTGCTGGTGTGTCAAATAGTATTACAAATGCTATTAGATTTATACCGCTTGTTACTACAACGGAATATAAAATATTAAAATCTCAAGCAAGTAGAGGAATAGATTATGCTCACTCAGATATAGTAGGTAGATGCTACGCAAGGTGTAAAATATTTAGAGTTACTCTATATCAAGCATTTCGCAAATCCAAACAAATAAAAGAAGAAGCCGAGTTAAGACTCTTTAATACAAAGAAATTTAGAACAAATTTAAGGTATAATAAAGTTGGATTTTATGACTTGATCTTTCTGGCGTTCCATATATTACTTATCGTTGCCTATGTATATGATAGGGGGATATTATGAGATATTTAATGAATATAACTTATGATGGAAACTCTTTTTATGGATATCAAAAACAAAGAGATAAGCAAACTGTTCAGGAAGAAATTGAAAGATGTTTATCAAAGATATTGAATCAAGAAGTCAATATTATTTCTGCTTCTAGAACAGATAGAGGCGTGAGTGCATATAACCAATATGCTCATTTTGATACAGATAAAAAGATAGAAATAGATAAAATAAAAAATAGTTTGAATAAGATGCTTGATGGGTCTATATATATAAGGAAGATAAAAAAAGTTCAAAATATGTTTCACGCAAGGTATGATGTCAGGTTAAAAGAGTACGTTTACAAAATAAATGTTGGAGAATATAATCCAATAGAAAAGAATTATGTGTACCAATATAACAAGAAAATAAATGTAACTTTGCTTAAACAAGCAGCGAAATATTTAATAGGTGAACATGATTTTAAAACATTTACATCGGATGATACGAAGGTGAGTTATGTTAGAACAATCAAAAAAATTAGAGTAATAAAATCAAATAATTATGTTTATATTTATATTCAAGCTAATGGATTTTTAAGATATATGATTAGAAATATTGTGGGATTATTTTTAGAAATAAATGAAAGTAAAAAACGGGTCGGTGGAATAGAAAAATTGATTAAAAATAAAGATAGAAAAACATTAGGAATAACAGCTCAAGCCCATGGACTTTATTTAAATAAAATTTGGTATTAAAATATTGTGAATAAAATAAGATATTATTAGACAAAATATAGTTGTAGTAAGTTCTTATTTTATAAATATAATTTGTGGAAAATTTAAAATTTGTTAAACTTTATAAAAGCAAAATTGGTTTTTGGTGAAAAAAGACTTGACAATTTTATACAATTGTTATATTATATAGGGCATTCGATTGTTAGAAATTAACAATCAAAAATTTCGGGGCAAAACTATTGAAAGATAGTGGCGCAAAACTATAGGGCCTAAAGTATAAACTAAGGTTGCCAGTTGCAAATTTAAGATCATATCGGTTTTAAATGTTTTGTTTTATTGGTGTATATTTTAGGAGGAAATAGTAAAATGAAAAATAGTCTTAAGTTTGTATTATTAACGGCATTTGCATTCATAGTAAGTTTAACTTCTATAACAAATGTGTATGCTGAATCTGAAGAAGGAGAAGTAACATTACCAGACTCAACTGTAATTAATGAAGTTGAAAACGAAGATAAAAATCTAGTTACAACTGGAACACAAATTACTGAGAATGAAAACACTTACACAACAACAGATGAGAATGGTGAGACATCAACTATAGCTGGTGTATTAAATCCAGGAGAAGTAGATGTTGATAAAGATGCAGCAGTTGTGGAAAATCCAGATGCTACAGAAAACGATGGTGACTCTAGAAATGTAGAAGTCACTATAGAGGTTGAAGGAGAATCATTCAATTCAAGTGAAACAACTACAACATATACTTATGTAGATATAGCATTAGTAATTGACTATTCAAGTTCAATGGCTAATACAACTACAATAACAGTAACAAATGCTGATGGTACAACTAGTACTAAAACCGTTACAAGATTAGTAGCAGCTCAAACTGCAGCTAAGCAACTGGTAAAGACTTTCTTAGATAGCGAAGGCGGAAATATAAAAATATCACTTTCAATATTTGATGAAGCCGGTTCAACATTAATAGCAGTTACAACAGATAATATTGATACATTAAATACTGCTATTGAAAATATTCCGACTGATGGTTATGGTACAAATATTCAAGATGGTATTAATAAAGCCTCTTCTACATTGAGTGAATCAGAAAATGAAAAAATAATAATTTTGTTATCAGATGGTAGTCCTTATAATTTTAGTTATACTTCATCTGAAACGACTGGAAGTAAAAAAAATAAAGTAACAACATATTATTATGATGTAGATGGAGACGGTATAAATGAGTATTCATTTACAAATGCAAATAATGATACAGATTCAAATGCAGCTAAAGCCGCAGCAGATTATTTTAGAGAAGCTTATGATATAACATTTTATACAATAGGATTTACAACAGGAACTACAGCTAATAATTTGTTAAAATATATAGCAGGCGATGATTATGATTCTGAAGGTAATGCTTTAGAAACATATAGTAGATTTATCTCAGCAGATGATGGAGATGAATTAGTAAAAGCTTTTGAAAAAACTTCAACAAGCATAATTAATAAAAACGTATTAGCAACTAATGCAGTATTAACAGATATTATTCCCGTAGAATTTGAAATAACAGAAGAAGAGAAAACAAGATTAGAAGAAACGTACGAAGGTATAGTTATAGAAGAACAAGAAGATGGAACAACAAAAATAACTTATGAGATTGGAAACATTTCTTCATCAAAAGATATATTATTTATATTTAACTTAGTAGCAAAAGAAACATATCATGGTTCAATGTATACAAACATAAGTGCTACATTAACAGGTGTAAAAGCAGATGGTAATCCATTTACATTTACAAATGAAGAAACAAATGAAGAAGGAAAAATAGTATTTATAATAAATACAGTTAACCCTTCAGTGGTTATCCCAGCAATCACTAGTGATGATAATGCAGGGTCAGTAAAAGAAAACGAAACTAAAACAATAACTAATGCAAGTATTTTATCAAATGATAAAGTAAGTAACACAAAAGTTGATAATGCAGTATCAACAGTAGATGAAATAGAAATAGTAAGTAATCCGACAAACGGAATTTTAACAAAAGTAGAAGGGGGATATAAATATACTCCAACTAACTTTAATGCAACAAGTGATAGTTATACATATAGAATAGTTACAACAGTAACATATTCAGATGGAACTACAGAAGTAGTAAAGAGTAATATTTCAACAGTGAGTTTAGCAATAACTCAAGTAACAGGAAACTTAGTATTAAATTATATTTATGTAGATTCAGAAGGTAATATAATTTCAACATTAAAAACTGATACTACACATACAGACCTACCTTATAACACAGTAATAAATTCTAGTACTTACAATCAAACATTTATAGGGTATGCTTTTGTAAATGCAACACCAACTTCATTAAATATTGAAGAAGGCATTAACACAATTACATATACATATGTAAAAGATGATAGTCAAAAGAAGAGTATTACATATACAGTAGAATACTATATAGATGGTACATCTAAAGAAGACTATAAAGTAACAAAAGAGATATGGGTAAACGATACAACAGCTAACGTAGACTCAATTGATACAGCACATGATAAATATACAGGATATAAGTTTGATCATACAGATCCAAGTACATTACCAAGTGTATATAGTGATGGAAATGTATTCAAAGTATATTATGTAA
>CAZGGW010000041.1:0-6867 GCA_964525365.1 uncultured Muribaculaceae bacterium
ACTTTTACTTCAGTTACAGCTTCAGGTATAAAAGGAATAATAAGAAAATTTACTGATATTTATTTGGCTGTATTTAAAATTGAACACGCTTATACAAAAGAAGAAATTCTAGAGTTTTATGTGAATGCGCCATATCTTGGAAGTAGTAGTTATGGCGTTGAACAAGCTTGTCAAACTTATTTTGGTAAATCTGCCAGTGATATATCATTGCCAGAGGCTGCCTTAATCGCAGGTTTATTTCAATCTCCAGGTGCGTATGACCCATTTAATAATCCAGAAGCTGCCGAAGCAAGACGTAATGTCGTTTTAAATTTAATGGTAAGACACGGATATATAACTGAAAGTGAAAAAGAAGCTGCTAAAGCGGTAAGTATAGAAGATATGTTAGTTGGCAATGAAAATAAAAGCACTAACGTTTATCAAGGATTTATTGACACTGTAGTTGTGGAAGTTCAAGAGAAAACTGGCAATGACCCATATCAAATTCCAATGGAAATTTATTCAACAATGGTAAAAAGTAAGCAAGATGTAATAAATAATTTTTATAAAAATTTTAGTTTTGCTGATAAAAAAGTTCAAACTGGAATAGCTGTGATTGACAATAAAACTGGTGCAGTAATTGCTGTAGGCGCAGGTAGAAATAAAACGGGTGAATTAAGTTACAATTATTCAACTATGATAAAGAGACATCCTGGATCCACCGCAAAACCTCTTTTCGATTATGGACCTGGATTTGAATATGAAAAATGGTCTACCTATACCCCATTTTTTGATTCTAAAACGTACTATTCGAGCGGAAAATCTATCAGCAATTGGAATGGAAAATATTCTAATGCTGTAACAACGCTAGATAAATGTTTAGTACAATCAAAAAACACTTGTGCAGTACAAGCTTTTCAAAGACTTGATAATTCTAAAATATATGATTTTATTACATCATTAGGAATAAAGCCGGAATCAGACAGTGAATTTATAAATGAAGCACATGCTCTCGGCGCATTTACCGGAGTAAATCCAGTTCAACTTGCGGCAGCCTATTCTGCTTTCGCAACTGGTGGTTATTTTACAGAACCATATACAGTTAAAAAAATAGTATATAGAGATACTGATGAAGCTAACGTAAAAGAAACATACGAAACAAACGTCAAAAAGACAAAAGTTATGTCAGCTCAAACCGCTTATTTGATTACAAACATATTATATGATGTAACACCTTCTAGTGCAAAAATATCAAGTACTAATATTGCTACGAAAACAGGAACAAGTACATATGACGATAGTTTGTTAAAGTCTCTTGGTATAAGAGATGCCATTCGAGATAGTTGGGTTGCTTCATATAGTCCTGATTACACAATGACAATGTGGTATGGATACGACGAATTAAATAAAGAATACAAGCAAAACAAATGGTATACAACATTTTCCAAATCAGCTACGATTAGAAAAAATATACAAGTCTATTTAAATAAAAGAATATATGAGAAGAATTCTAAATTTACTAAGCCTTCTGGTATTGTATCCTCAAAAGTAGAACTTGAAACTATACCAGCCCAATTACCTTCTGATTATACTCCAAGTTCGATGATTGAAACTCATTACTTTATCTCTGGAACCGAACCAACGGAAGTATCATCAAGATATTCAAAACTTTCCAATCCACTTAATGTGACTTTATCTGAAAGCGGTAATACGGTAACATTGAATTGGGAATCTCCTGGAACCCCAAGTGCAATTAATAACGAGTATTTATTAAGTTATTATGAAAGTGGATATGGTAGTTTTGCTGAATACTACTATAAAAAAAGGATTACTTACAATAATAAAAGTATTGGAACATTTGGATTTGATATTTATTTATCTACTGGTACTACGACTAAAAAAGTCGGATTTACAAATAATACTACATATACAATAAACTTATCTGAATATACTGGAACATATGACGCTGTAATTGTAAAATCTGCTTATTCAATATTTAAGAAAAATGCAAGTTCTGGAGTAACAAAGTATTTGAGTTCTTATGAAGTTCCTTCAACAGTAAGTGTCTCAGTTAAAAATGAAACTTTATCATTAAACAACAGTTGGAAAGGAGCATCTTCTGATGATATTTCTTCAATTGTTGTAAATGGGAATACAATAACACAATTTGAACTTATTGGAACTAATAGTGGCTTATTAACAATTTCAAGTATTAAAAAAGATAATGCTACATCATCAATCAATGAAATTCATAACACAGTGGGAAATTATAATGTTACCTACTCTATTACATTCTCTTGCACAATTGATGGTGTAATAAAACAATTTACACAATCAGCAACTCAAAATGTGACGGTACAATAAAAGAAACCTCAGGGTTTCTTTTTACATTGTTTATTTAACATACAATTCTGACACAAGGGCTTTTTTGCTGTACATATATATCTTCCAAACAACACAATTTGTTGATTAATGCGTACCCAGTCCTCTTTATTTTTTTTAAAATATTTCATTAATTTATTTTCAATTTCTAATATATTATCTTCTTCATTAACAATTTCAAATCTTTTTGCTAATCTAGAAACATGAGTATCAACTCCAAAATTAGGTTCTTTATAATACTCTCCAAGAAATACGTTTATTGTCTTTCTACCAATTCCAGGTAAAGTACTTAAATAGTTTCTATCATTTGGTACATATTTTGTCTCATTTAATTCTTCAACTATATTTTTAAAATTTTTAGCTTTTGTCTTATATAATCCAATACTTTTTATTTCATTTTCTATATCTTTTATTGACATAGTGTTCAATTCTTTTAAACTTTTATATTTATAAAACAATGTTTTAGTTACCATATTAACTCTTTTATCTGTAGTTTGAGCACTAAGCATAATAGAAAGTAATAATTCATAATCATTAGTATACTCTAATTCACACCTTGGATTTGGAAAATTTCTATTTAAAGTTTCTAGAATATCTTTTTTATTCATTATCATCTAACCAATCATAATCAAATAGCTTCTGATCTTTTTCTTCTTTTTTTACATTTCCTTTTATATTCTTCTTACTCCATTCAAATAAGATCTTATCAATATATCTTAAATTTCTAACATCATTTAAACTTGCCTCTTTTAGCGCCTTTAAAATTAATTCCTCACTTATTTTATTTTCTATCCATCCGCTTATCATTTCATATTCAAAAGGAGATAATGTCCTTCCAAATTCCTTTTCAAAAGCAGTAAAAATATCACTATTTACAATTTCTTGCTTTTCACATGAAATCAACAATTGATTATAAAACAAATCCAAAGAAACAATTTCTTCCACAACATTCCCTTTTTTTACTTTTATTTCTATGAATTTCTTTTTTATTAAACTATTAAATACATCTAATGATTCTTTTTCCTCTAACCCCAAAGCTTCTTTCATAATTTTAGGATCAAAAACACTATTGCCATTCATAAAATATATTAAAAGTAATAACTCGTTTGTACTTATATTTAATTTATTAATATTTTTTAATACAAAGGAATTAATCACATAACTTTTTGCTTTAATAAAATCTCTTAGTTCAAACATAATCACCTCAAATTATTTATATTATACATTTTTTTTCTTCTTTAGTAAACGGAAAAACTTTTAGAAGTTTTAAAGAAGACCAAACTTCTAAATATTTTTTAGTATCCACTATCTGTGTCACTTGAAATCCTAAATGTATATCAATGTTATTATCTTTTACATACTTTAAAAATTGAACGCAATTTGTACTAAATATTATATCTAATTCGGACTTAACTTTGTTAACAGGAATCGTTTCAAGTAAAACGCTATTATTAATAATAAAATTGTCTAGTTCTTTATATAAATTAAATTTTAAAACTGAAGCATATTTTAATGCCCTTAATATACGAGTATTATCTTCTGTCAGCTTTTTGCTAGTATCTCCTATCACTTTTATTATCTTAGATTTTAAATCTTTAATTCCGCTTAACAAATCTATTATTTCATTATCTTTATTTAAACATATTGCATTTATTGTAAAATCTCTTCTTAATAAATCTTGTTTTAACTCTGCAGTGTACTCTAATTCTATTGGCTTATTTTTATTGTATTTCAATTCTCTTCTATAAACCGTTATACTATAGTTATTCTCTTTAATTTTAAACTTCACACACAAATAATCATCATATGAAATAGATTGTTTGAATATCTCTTTTAAATCAGAAAACGGCATACTAGTACAAATATCTATATCATTTGAGATTTTGCCGAGTAAAAAATCTCTAACATATCCACCAACTACATACGCTTCATATCCTTTATTTTCTATTTTTTCTAATATTTCATATATTTCTTTATTCATATTACTATTATAACTTAATTTAAACTAAAAAAAAAGCACAAGGCTCTTTTTTAGTTTAAAGCATTTTTTAACTTTAATCCTGCTTTGAAAGTTGCAGCAGTCTTTGCTGGAATGTTTAAAGGCTTTTTAGTTAATGGATTAATTCCAGTTCTTGCAGCTCTTTTTTTAGCAGCAAATGTTCCAAATCCAACTAAAGCAACTTTTCCATTCTTTTTAAGACCATTAGTAATTCCTTCTAATGTAGCATCAAGTGCACGACCGGCATCAGCTTTTGTTAATCCTACTTTAGCAGCAACGAATTCTACTAATTCTTGTTTAGTCATATCATTTACCTCCCATAAATTTTAAGCATATTATGCTTACATTTATAATTTTACATGTGAATATACGGAAAATCAAGTGTTTTCTCGTTTTTTTTACAATTTCATTTAAATTTGATATAATTTAATTGAGGTTATTATGGAAAAAATTAAAAATTATGATATTAAAATTGCTAACGGAGAAGAAAAAAAAAGATTAGAAGAAGTTTCGAAATTAGATAAAGATTTAAATAAATATATTACTTATTCTTCTAAAACACCAGCAGTTTTATTCTTATATGATAATGAGGTGATTGGATTTTATAGTGTCGCAAATCGTTTTGGAAATCCTGAAATTCAAGGCGCAATTTTAAAAGAATATAGAAATCAAGGACATGGAAAAGAATTGTTAAGAACTGCAACTGAACAGTGTATGACTCCAAATAATCAAAAAATTTATCTATCAATTAAAAGTGATAATCTAGCATCCATCAATGTAGCAAAAGAAATAGGATATTATAGAGATTACGATTTTGAAGATCGAGAATTAGATGATAATATTACTTATTCTATGCTTAATCCGCTATATCAATCAAAAAGAGAAAAATAATTTCTCTTTTATAATACAATTGCTATTAAATTGTTGCTACCTTTATTGACCATTTTAGTTATTGTTTGACATAGTTTATATCTAGCAGATTCTGGTAATAGAGCAAGTTTAGCTTGAATTCCCTCTTGTACAATTACATCAAGGCTTCTTCCAAATATTTCACTTTTCCATATACTAGAAGCATCTGTTTCTTGATTTTTCATTAAATGGTCTATTAATTCTTTACTTTGAACTTCACTTCCTATAATAGGTTCAAACGAACTTTCAACATCAATTTTTAACATATGTATTGAAGTTCCTGTTGCTTTTAATTTTACACCATATCTTCCACCCTGTTTAATGATCTCCGGATTTTGAAGTTTCATATCTTCTAATTTTGGAAAAGCAATACCATAACCTGTTTGTTCAACTTGTTTGATTGCTGATTTTATACTTTCATATTCACTTTTTCCTTCAGTAAAGTCAATAAATACTCTAAGTAAGTCTGCTTTTGAATTAATATTGATACCCACTAATTCCTTAAGAATCTTATCATATAATTCATTTGGTGCTTCTAATGTAAGCATTACATCACCAGTTTTAGTATTTACATTGGATATATATGCTTTACTTATTTCATCTGCATCTTCAAAATTTAAATTAATATTTTCAACATCTCTCAATTTATCTACATTTACCACACACTCTTTCATTTTTTCAATAAACTTTTGCTTTAGTGGATGATTTTTTGAAAGCACTGCGACCCAATCCGGAATATTAACAGATATATGTTCTACTGGGAATTCATATAAAGCTTCTTTAAGTATATTTAATATGTCTTTTTCACCCATATTTTCAATACTTAAAGGAATTACTGGTACATTATGTTCTTCTCTCAAAGCATTTACTACATTTTGTGTTTCTATATTTTCAGGATGCGTTGTATTCATGATTACAATAAAAGGTTTATTAATATTTTTAAGTTCATTTATTACTTTTTCTTCTGCTTCTACAAAATTACTTCTTGGAAGTTCACCAATAGAACCATCGGTAGTTATTACTATTCCAATAGTAGCGTGATCTTTTATAACTTTTTCCGTTCCAATTTCAGCCGCTTCTACAAATGGCATTTCTTCAGTATACCAAGGCGTCTTAACCATTCTGGGATTACCTGACTCATCCTCATATCCTAGTGCACCTGGAGTTATAAAACCTACACAATCTACAAGTTTAATATTTGTTTCAATTTCATCGATTTTGATATTTGCTCCTGAACTAGGTACAAATTTAGGTTCAATAGTCATAATAGTCTTACCTTGAGCAGTTTGAGGTATTTCATCTAAACATCTTTTCTTTTCTATTTCATCTGATATATTTGGAACAACTAATGTTTCTATACACTTTTTAATAAACGTGGACTTACCAGTTCTTACTGCCCCTACTACACCTAAATATATTTCTCCACTAGACTTTGCTGAGATACTTTCTAATATTTCTTTTTTGTCCAATTTACTCATCTCCTTTTAATATTTCACTTAAACTTATGTAATACTCAAAAAAAAAGAACAAATTTTGTTCTTTTTATATACTTAAATATTTATCTGTTATTCTTTTTACTTTTTCTTTAGTTATTGGAT
>CAZGGW010000042.1:0-6705 GCA_964525365.1 uncultured Muribaculaceae bacterium
ATAATATTTGATTTTGTTAAGATGATATTAAAGAAGATAAAAAAGTAGAGAAGTTCTCTACTTTTAGTTTCCAACAAAGGTTTTTTAGTTTTAATACGATACTTATCATTTAGTATGTTTTTATAAACATTTTTAAATTATTATAATTAACCTTGGGGTGTGTTCAATACTTTGTCTTTTTTCAAAAATATTAATCGTATATTTTCCGATATCATCTCCTTTCTAAAAATGATTTTACAGTTCATTTGTTAAAACTATGTGATTAATATTTTAAAAATAATAAAAAAGATATATAATAATCACAGGAGGAACAAATGAAAAAGATTCTATTGTTACTATGCATGTTTTTATTTACCGGTTGTGGAATGAGTAGCTCGAAAATGGAAGTGAAATTAGAAGGAAATCCAACAACTGGATATTCGTGGAATTATAAAATACAAGATGCCACAGTATTGAAAAATGTTGAAGAAGATTATGTGCAAGATGAAAATGATAATATGGTTGGCGTTGGTGGAGTTTATATTTTTGATTTTGAAGCTTTAAAAGAAGGAACTACAAAAATAACTTTTAATTATTCTAGATCTTGGGAACAGGAAAATATTTATGAGATAATCTATGAAGTATCAGTTGATAAAAACAATAAGATTACTATTGTTTCTAAGAATGGCACATATTCTGAAAATGAAATACCTGACCCAATAATTAAATAAATTAAAAAATTTTGATTAAATTCAACGTTTTTTCTTATTCGAATACGCATTTATTGTTTTTAGTGGTATAATATGACTCAAGGTGAAGTATGAAAAAAATTAATAATTTATTTTGGTTTTCGTTTTTAATAATATATTTAGAATTAGTGTACATTTATTTTGTATTTAACACAATTTTTTCTGTTGATACACTGTGTGTTATCATTCTTTCGATTCCATACGGTATATTGTTGTCATTTATATGTGGATTGTTTAATAAAAAAATAAATAAGATTTTAACAATATTGTTAACTTTTATCTTTACTTTTATTTTTGTCACTCAAATAGTGTATTATAATTTTTACGATTCTATTATATCATTTTTTTCTTTACTTTCGGGTACTGCTCAAGTACTTGGATTCTTTGGAGCTGTTTGGGATGTTATAGTTAGAATATGGTATATATTAGTGATATTATTCGTGCCTTTTTTGCTTTATTTGTTTATAAATAAAAAATTAATTTCGTACAATAAAACCAGTAAAACAAATTTAGTGTTATTGACAACATTTTTGCTTTTTTCCTTATTATCAATATCTTTAATAAGTTTTGATAATAAGACATATTATTCTAAGAATAATTTATATTATAATACTCATGCTCCGCTTATGAGTGTGAAAAAGATGGGATTACTGACTGCTCAATTAATTGATATCAAAAGATATTTTTTTGGATTTGAAGAGAAATTAGAAGTAAAAGATAAAAAAGAAATAGATTTAAATATTGAAGAATATAATGTACTTGATATAGATTTTGATGAATTGATCACAAATGAAAGTGATGAAACAATTAAACAAATGCACATATATTTTGAAAATTTGGAAGCTACTAAGAAGAATGAATATACGGGAATATTTCAAAATAAGAATTTGATATTTATAACCGCAGAAAGTTTTTATGCTCCTGCGGTAGATGAAAATCTTACTCCAACTTTGTATAAGATGTTAAATAATGGTATTGTTTTCAATAACTTTTATCAACCGTTATATCCAATTAGTACTTCTGATGGTGAATATATGAATTTAACTTCATTGCTTCCTAAGGAAGGAACATGGAGTTTGTATGAATCAAGTAATAATTATATGCCGTTTGGTTTAGGAAATATTTTGAAAGCAAGCGGATATGTAGCTAATGCATATCATGATAATAGATATGATTTTTATAATAGGCAATTATCTCATACAAATTTGGGATTTAATTATGAAGGATGTGGAAATGGATTAGAAAAACTAATGAATTGTGATGTTTGGACAGAAAGTGATTACGAAATGATAGAATCAACTTATGGAGATTATATCAATGAAGAAAAATTTGTTACATATTATATGACTGTTAGTGGGCATATGAGATATACACAAGACACTAATTATATAGTTCAAAAGCAATATGATTTGGTTAAAAATTTTGATTATTCTGAGAGTGTAAAAGGCTACTATGCTACTATGATTGAACTTGATAGTGCTCTTAAAAGTATTATGTTACATTTAGAAGAAAATAATAAATTAGATGATACAGTAATAGTTATAGTTCCTGACCATTATCCATATGGGCTAACTATTGAAGAATTAAATGAAATAAGTAATAAAAAAATAAGTACAAACACAGATACATATAAAAATGGTTTAATAATATATAATTCAAATATTAAAAAAATAGAAGTAAATAAAATTGTTAGTAGTATTGATATTATCCCAACTTTATATAACTTATTTGGTATTACATATGACTCAAGATTATTGATGGGAACAGATGCATTATCTGATACGGAAGGATTGTTAATTTTATCAAATAGAAGTTGGATAAGTGAAAAAGGTGAATACAATTCTATAACAAATAAATTTGTACCCAAAATCGAAGAAAAAGTTGACAGCCAATATGCTGATTTGATTAATAATAAAGTATATAAAAAATTCAGCATTTCTTCACTAATTATTGATAAAGATTATTATAATAAATTGGATTTGAAATGAAAATATATATAGAAAAAAAAGATTTTGATTTGGAAAATACATTATTAAGTGGTCAATGCTTTCGAGTTATACAAGAAAATGATTGGTTTATTTGCGTAATATCTGATAGAGTAATAAAAATTAGACAAAGTGAGAAATATATAGAATTTATTTCAAATATTAATGAAAATCTCGAAAATGTGGTTAGAGAATACTTTGATCTTGATACTGATTACAAACATATAATAAAGGAATTAATATTAAAAGAAAGCAATTTTAAAAACATATTATTTAAGTCAAATGGATATAAAATTTTAAATCAAGATTCTTTAGAAATGATTATTAGTTATATTATATCTCAAAATAATAATGTTAATAGAATAAGCAACTCTATTAATATGATATGTGAACAATATGGTCAAGAGATGGTAATGGAAAATAAAGTATATTTTTTATTTCCCAATTTAAAAGAGTTGAAAAAAATACCATTTGAAGAATTTAGAAAGTTTAAAGTTGGGTTTAGAGATCGATATTTATATGAAATCATTAAAAATATAACCGAAGATTATATAGACAATATAAAAAATATTCCTACAGAAGAAGCTTTGGAATTGTTAATTAAAAATAAAGGTGTGGGTTTGAAGGTGGCTTCATGCATTCTTTTATTTGGATATCATAGATTTGATACTTTTCCAATTGATACGTGGGTTAGAAAATATATTAAAAATAATTGCAATTTAAAAACTGATAAGCTGGCGGAAATAAAAGAGTATATGCAAAAACATTTTGATGAATATAGTGGTCTAGTAATTCAGTATATGTTTAATTATGAACGAAATATAAAAAATTAAATTGTTTTATGGTTTACAATATGTTAATATAAAAGTATATTAATTATAATATTGGGAATAATAAAACTATGAAAGATTATAAAATATTTTTAAGTTGTTTTGATAAGATGGAAATAAAACAAAGTATTAATTTTATTTCACATGTCTTTTTATATTGGTCTAATAATGAAATATATAATATAACTCCAGAAACAATCGGAATCAATAATATGATTCAAGTTGTTGAAGTTTTAGAATATTTTTCTTTTACTAAAAAAACAGATGAAAACTGTTTTGATGAATTTAAGAAATTGGATCAAAAATATCAATTAAAAGCCATTTGTTGTTTTTTTAAGTTAATATCAAAAAACAAAATATATAAAAACATTATTAAGTTACAAAGCATAAATGAAACAATGAAATTTAAAGATGCATATAAAAAAGTTAAAAAACTTTTAAAAAAATAAATGTTACGAAGCCTCTCAAAAAATGGTATAATAAGATTAATATAAATATATTAACGGAATATTTTGGAGGCAAAATGTATAAAGTGGGAGAATATGTTGTTTATAAAAAAAATGTTTGTAAGATAAAAGAATATGATAAAAAATATTATTGTTTAGTTCCAGTTGATGATGTTTCATTAACTATAAAAGTTCCCGTTGAAACTTCAAAAGAATTCTTAAGAAAAGTAATAAGTAAAAAACAAGTTGAAAGCATTATTTCTAGTATTAATTATATTGAAGTATTGCCAAACATAAGTGAAAAAGAAGTTGAACAAAGTTATAAAGAATTATTACGAAACGGTAATTATGAAGACATTATTAAAATAATAAAAACCAGTTATTTAAGAAATCAAGATAGAATAAATAATAACAAAAAAATTAGTGAAAGAGATGATTATTATTTTAAATTAGCGGAAAGAATGTTATATAATGAATTTTCTATAGCTTTAGGTAAAAGTTTTGAAGAAACAAAGAAATATGTGGTTGACAAAGTGAATAATAATTAATTCACTTTTTTATTTATATGCTGTAAAATTGAATTTAGATAAAGGAAAAAATTATTATGAAGAATATTGATAATATGACAAAAGATGAGTTGGTTGAATTAAAAGAAAAAATTGTAAAGGTTAACAAAAGTGGAAAAATTTTATCTTCAATATCTACTGTAACTTTTGTTGGTACATTACTTTCTCCATTTGATTTTGAAGGACCGATAGCTGAAATTGCAAGTGCCATATTAGTAGCAACTGGCTCTATTACAGTAGTGATAACGAAAAACAAAATCAATAACATAGAATTAAGGTTACAAAAATGAATTTAGTAAAGGAAAAATGGACTGAAAAAGATACATCTGATTTTTTAAAATATTTAGAAAGCATAAAAAAAGAAGATAAAATAGTATGGACAAGAAATTTATTAAAAACCGATATGGAAGTATTAGCAATACCCACTTCAAAAATCCGAGATATGGCTAAAGAAATATTAAAAGGAAATTATAAATCTTTTTTGGAATTAAAATTGAACAATTATTATGATAATATTGCAATAAATGGATTTATTGTATCTTACATAAAAGATTTTGACAAATTAAAACAATATTTGGACTATTATGTTACTACAATCGACAGTTGGGCTTTGACGGATTTACTAAAATTTAATATAAAAGGAAATGAAATAAATTTCTGGAACTTGTCGCAGAAATATATAAAAAGTAAAAATACTTTTACAAAGAGAACTGGAATAGTAATATTATTTCACTTTGTGAATGATTCAAAATATATTTTTGATATATTTAAAACATTGAATAAGTTTAAAAACGAAGGTGAATATTATGTAAATATGATTAATGCATGGCTATTATGTGAATGCTTTATAAAACACAGAAAAGAAACACTAGAATTTTTTAACAACAATAATTTGAATGATTTTACATTAAATAAAGCAATTCAAAAGTGTAGAGAAAGTAATAGAGTATCAAAAAGTGATAAGGAATATTTAAGAACGTTAAAAAAAAGTAAGTAAAGTTTTTTGAATTATGGATTGAAAAGCTAACAAATTTATGCTAGATTTTAAATGAAGCATTTATGGAAAAATTTATGAAAAAATTAATTATAATTTTTATTTCAATAGTGTGTTTTATATTTCCTATAAAAACAATGGCAGTTAGTTTTGCCGAATTAAGCAGAGTTACTAATATTGAAAATTTGTTAACTATAATTTTTGCTGTTTGTTGTTAATTTTTTATTGATACACTAATTGGAATTAAAAATTTGCCTTTTATAATGTTTTTAATACCACCAATATGTTTAATAATAACAATAATTCTTTGGAATATATTTGGAAAAAGCAACAAGGTAATAGAAACGGTCGAATTTTATCCTCCTAATGAAATAAATAGTTTAGAAGCAGGATTTTTGTATAAAGGAAAGATCGATTATCGTGATATAATTTCTTTGCTTATATATTTGGAAAATCTAGGTTATATAAAAATGGAAGAAACACAAGAAAAAACTGAAGATTTAAGACATATAATATCTAAAATAATAAAAGTAAAAGAATATGATGGTGATAATGCAATTTTAGATTTATTTATGTGAATTAGATACAGATGCTTGCATTCAAAAAACAGCAATAGATTTATTTGAAAATAATTATAATGTATTTGTATTAGACAATTATTGTATGAGTCAAGCTGGAATTCAAATTCATAATACAAGTATTTCAAATTTAAAAAGATTAATTGGTAATAAAAGAATTGTTTACAAGGTTTAGGATTATTCAAACCAAGAATTTAGTCATATAACGACAAATTTAGTGCTGGCTAATACTAAGAAATCACAGCACCTACATAAAAATTGTTCTTCAATGTAAAATTTATGTTCATAAATAGTAAGATGGGCAGGTTTAGTAATAGTACATGTAATTAATAATAATATACTGATAATGGTATGTATGTCATTTCTAGAAGAACTTTTAATTCATATTTTGTTCTTAGTTCATTAACAACTTTTACTTTTTTTTCATTGTTAATCTCATATAAAAATGGTTCCTTTCAGTTGAATAATATATATTTATTATACATTATTTTTTCCAACTTTTGGAAGCCATTTCAATTCAATTTGGAGCAAGTGTCGTAGTTATCTACAACTCTTTTCCAATAACGAAAGAGTACATA
>CAZGGW010000043.1:0-6367 GCA_964525365.1 uncultured Muribaculaceae bacterium
AATTTCTTCCTCATTCGTCCGTATTTGCCCAGTGGCGGCTGTTCGCTCTCCGTTACCGACAGGTTCGGTAGATATGTCTGCGTTTCCTCGTCGAGTAGATACTCTATCCCATTCTCCGTGATTGTTTTGGGTAATGTCATTTCGCTCATAATTTTTGCTCCTTTCAGCTTCCTTTAATGTTCGTTCGATTGTTCGTAATGCCTGTTCGGATAAATTGCTGACTGCTGTTCCGAGTACCGTAAGGGACTGAATACTGTTGAAATCAATCAGCTTTGAGAAATCCTCATTGTCAAGGTACGCTTCGGTGTCAAAGCCACATCTTGAAAGTAAGCTATACGCAATGCTCTTTTCGAGAAGTCCCTCAAATTCTACCTGAGTATTGAAATCGTCCAGTTCTTCGAGAAATGTTCCCTCGGTTTCGAGTTGGGCAAGATAATCTTTGCCGTTTTCCTTTGCGAGCTTGTGGGCAAGCTCTGTAATTGCCGAGTCGATACTATCGGATTGCGTTCCAAACCTCTGATTTAGCGTGTCTGTTACAAGAGTTTCATTTTCATCGGTAATCTTCCAAAAGAAAGGCTCCTTTGAGCGTTCGTCCCTTGCATTTGTGTCTGCAAAGTCGAATACATAACGCAGACGGGTTCTGTCCTTGCTGTCATCAATAAGGGCGATACCCTTACTGCCACGCTTGACATAGCGGTTTGCAATGTCCTCACGCCCCCAAGTGTCGTATTCGGCACAAGCTACGGCATTAGGTCGTTGTGCGTGTATCAGCACTTGGTCTTTGAAGCTGTACTTATACAGCCTTGCCGACGTTTCGAGAAACGACATCCAACGGTTGCTGTCTTTCCAAAGCTGTTCTGTGGAACTCTGCGAGAGTGCTTTGGTGTTGTCGAGTTTCGTTACCATTTCTGTTTCCTCCTTTATGATAATACTTTAAAGCGTTAAAGTCAATATAATTTGCGACGATTTTATTTTTTCGTGTTTGTGCATAAAAAAAGCCCCTGATTTTTGTGAAATCAGGGGCTATGAATGTTTATCTATCGCTCAATATCAGCTTGTTTCTTTTTCTTTTTCTGAAGTTCATCTTCAGATTTGTCATTTTCTTTCTTTTGAAAGGCTATATTCTGTTGTTTTTCAATTTCTTTTTTTGCGTTAATTGATTGCTGATATTCTTTTTCCGCAAGTTCTTTCTCTTGTGAATCAGGATATTCTTGTTTTCCCATAAGATGTCCTCCTGTTGTGCGGTTTACTGATTTACTTTATTGGTTTGTACTATTATACCACTTCTATGTCAAAATTTCAATATAAAATCAATTAATTTTAACTTCTCCTCATCCCATCTGCAATCCAACGTCCCGTACTGTCGTAAATATGCCCATTACGGTCAATCACGAGTTTCTCGCCGTTGTTCAACGCAAATTGAATAGACTTAATATCAACATCGTCAACACCGACAAATATCTTTGTGTCAAATTCCTCTCTGAAAAAATCTATCAATGGTCGTACCTCCTAATAGAAAATGCCCCTCACCGCAAGGCAAGGGGCATTTCGTGTTTAATCCTCTGAAAAATCTTCCTTAAAATTCTGCTCTGTGAACTCCTGCTCGGTAATGCCGTCGAGCTTACCGACAACTCGTTCCGCAAGGGAAACCATATCGGCATCGTTCATATCGGGTATCATCTCAAAGAGATTGTTGATTGTTTCGTCCTTTGTGTCACCGAGAGCAACACAAATAAGGTTGATTTCTTCTACTGTAAAGCTCATATTTCCATTCCTTTCTTCGTCGGAGTATCCTTTTCCTTTGTTGGCTGCTGTCTTTCCTTTGCGGCTTTCAGCTTATCGTAAATAGACGTCTTTTTATCGGTCGGCTTGTCAGGCTTGTCCTGCTCATTCTTTGCCGCCTTTGCAACGTCCATAAGAGAGATTACCTCTCCGTTTTTTGCTTTGGCTTCAAGCTCGGCAAGGGATGGAGTATTGTTTATAATGCCGTCAAAGTTGTTGTCGTTCTGCTCCACAACGTCCTCAATTCGCTTCATCTGCAAGTTTTCACGGTCTTTTTCAAGAAACGCAATCTCCGTAAAGCCTGCACTGTCACAATAGTGAGAAGATATTTCGCCCTTATCCTGTATGACAACAATATCGCTGACCGAGAGCGAATGTCCCTTAAAATCTGCTGGGCGTTCCATATTGAATTTCTCAAATACATCTTCAAGGAGCTGTCCCTCGGACTTGCTCTTGTCATCAGAAACGTCAAGAGCGTACACAAGCGTGTAATTTTCCTTGTTCGGCGTAATGCCCTTATCCTGCAAGTTTTTCAGCGGTTCAAAGCAGAGGTTACGGGTATCGGGATTGTCATTGAGTTGATAGATGCCAACTGCCTTTTCACTCTCATTAAAAAGCTGTGCTTCGCATTCAGGTTCCTTATCGGCAAGCTCCTTGTAATGAGCCTTTATCTCACAGAATTTCGACCATTCCTCGGTTTCAATGCCGCACATACCTCTGTGCTGTTCAATGTCCTCGACAGACACCGCAAGGCTTTCCGTGTTATCGCCGTGAAGCAGATATACACTTTGGTCATTCTCGAACAGTTCAAGAGCTTTTTCCGTGCTTAATGGGAGCATACCGTCCCAAGTGTAGCCGAAGCTGTTTCTGTCAGCAACGGTCACGGTATCGTCTGGCATTGGAATATCAAGTTTTTTGTCCTCAATCTCTGTCTGTGTTTCCTTCTCAAGGTTTCCTTTCATTTCTGTCAGACGATAAACCATTTCATCAACGAGAATTGAATGGACGTCGGTAACATACTGTTGTGTGTTGTCGTATTTCAGCTTCATATCGGGATAGTCGTACTTTTCAGCAATTGCCTTGACTTCGGGAGAAAATCTGCCGTCATATTCGCCTTTCATCTTGACGGTTCGTGCTAGCACATACAAAGGACGGTCAACGCCGTATTCAGATACAAGATTCTGCAAAAAAGGCTTGCTTCGCTTTTCGTGATATGCCATAGAAGCATCGGCTTCAATCGCTTTCTTGACCTCCATATTGAGCTTAAAGCTGTTACGCCATTGGTCGCTTTCATCGAACTTTGCGGCATAAGCAGCTGATTTCTGATATATCGGAATTTCAGACTTATTCACAGGCTTTTCGGGTTCAGGGAGTTTTTCCGCAACCTTTTCAGGCTGTTCCTGTTTCGGTTCAGCCTTTTCCTTTCCGGTAACAAAAGCTACCGCCGTCTTATAGTCATCAACATTTTTCTGACCGATTGTCAAAGTTGTTTTATCACCGTTAATACGTCCACTAAAGGGAATATTGTTTTCGGTAAGATAATTCGCAACCTTTTCAGCCGTTTCCGACTTTAAACGAAAATACTGCTTATCCTCAATAGCAGAATAAGCAGTATTGCCAATGATATTTGATTTGTCAGGTTTTTCAGCGGTCTGTTCTTTCGACTGTTCCTTGTCCCTTGTTTTCTCCTGCATAATGTCTGTAATGCTGTTGATAAGCTCATTCGATGTAGCACGGATTGTTTCAAGAGAGGATTTCAGTTCGGGAAGCTCCTTATCCGTTCCCCAAGTTGCAACATAGGCGAAGCTGTAATCGGAAGTGTCAATTCCGAAATGCGTACACACGGTAAATGCGATACTCTCGGCTTCAACCTCCTCGGTATTTCTGTCTTTTGGCTTCTGTTCAACGTCGGATTTCTTCAAATCCCTGTCGTGTAGCTTTGAGTGAGCGATTTCGTGAACCGCTGTCTTGATTGTCTGAACCTCGGACATTCCCTCGTTGATAGCGATACGCTGTTCATCACGACTGAAATATCCCTTTGCACCGCTGTCTATCTGCTCAAAGCCGATAGGGACGGGCGATACTTCTTTCAAAGCCGCAAAGAATTTCTCAAAATCCTCTACATCACCTGTCAACTCATCAGCACCGAGCGTTGGCAGCTCCTTGCCGTTTGTCTGACTGACATCAAATACGCTGACCACCTTGAAAGACGGGATTTTCACATCGACTTCTTCGGTAACAGGTTTTCCGTCCTTATCGAGAACAGGGAGCTGTGTAATTTCATCGAGCTTTGTCTGTTCTTTCTTGATTGTATACGGCGAGGGAGCGAAAATCTGAATACCTTTTTCGCCACGATTGACATTACGCTCAAACTTATTTTTCCAAGTGTTATAGCCTGCCACCAACGAAGCATCAGGCTTTTGCATTGCAATGAGCATTGTGTTGTTGAAGCTGTAATTGTGGAACTTCGACATTGTGGACAGATATTTCTTGAAGTTATCGCCGTTCATCAAGTCCTTAATGCCGCTTTCCAGCTTGTCGGTTATCTCCGCTACACGCTCCTTATCGGTTTTCTTTTCATATTCGGGCATTTACATCATCCTTTCTTACTTCTTTTTCGTTACCTTTTTCGGAGCAAACTCCAACTTAAAATTCACATACGTTCCGGTATCGTCAAGTCGGAGCGTTGCATCATAATTTCTGCCCGACTTCTGCGAGTATAAGCCTTTGACCGCAACCTTACCGTCGGTAAGCAATGCCTTTGCCATTTCCTTTGTGAACTTCTTTTTGGCATTCTCAAAGAACTTATTGTTTTTCCAGAGAGCAAACCCACAATTTCTGTCCTCACAGGAGTAGGCTTTTGAAGTTTCAACCACATTCTTACCACAACGAGGGCATACGCCGATAATCTCACCGCCATTTTTAGTGACCTTGCTTTCTTCAACGCTGTTTGTTGCAACGGCGATAATATCGTCTGTGAGTTTTCCAATGTCAGCCATAAACTGCTGTGAAGTGAACTTGCCCTGTGACATAAGCGAAAGAGAATTTTCCCATTCGGCTGTGAGTGCCGCAGACTTGACTATATCTGGTATCACGGAAACGAGGTCTTTACCGCTGTCAGTAACAATTAGGTTTTTCTTTTCACGCTTGATAAAACCAGACTTTGTAAGCTTCTCAATAACGCTCGCCCTTGTTGCAGGAGTACCAAGACCTGAACGCTCGACTTCCTCTGTGATTTCGTCCGTCCCTGCACGTTCCATAGCTGAAAGTAGGGTATCCTCTGTAAAATGCTTTGGTGGCTGTGTGAAATGCTCTGATACATCTGATGTTACCGTGAAGCTGTCGCCTTCGGTAAACGCAAGTGTAGTGGTTTCTTCCTCATCGTCATCCTTGCATTTCTGATATGCCTTAAATCTCTGTTCAACCGTTTTCCAACCGTCAGATACGTTATTTCTTCCTCTTGCGATAAAAGAATAACCGCCACAACTGATTTCAGCCGTAACGGTTTCATAAACGTATTTATCCGAGGTCGCACAAAGCATCTTGTTTGCGATAAGGAACAGGATTTTCTTTTCTCCGTCAGGTACTTCATCAAGATTGATTGAACGAAGCTCTGCTGTCGGGATAATTGCGTGATGGTCGCTGACCTTCTTGCTGTTCAGTACCTTTGGAATATCGGGCGTGAACGAGTAGCCGTTGAAATGAGGAATTTTCTCAAGCACAATACCGATAATTTCCGTCGCTGTATCTCCCATATCGTCAGTCAAGAACTGGCTGTCCGTTCTCGGATAGGTAACAAGCTTCATTTCATAGAGTGATTGCGTGTAATCAAGTGTCTGCTGAGCTGTAAAGCCATACAATCTGTTTGCTTCTCTTTGCAAGGTAGTCAAATCGTAGAGCTTCGGCGGACTTACTGTTTTCTGCTCACGCTTAACCGACACCACATTTGCGGTCTTGCCATTACATTCAGACTTAATTTTCTCGGCTTCCGACTGCTCATTGACCTTTTCAAGAACAGCATCTAAACCATCTGCTTTCAGATGAACATTGAGATACTTTTCTTTCTTGAAAGAGCCGATATTGTTTTCACGTTCCGTAAGCATTGCAAGGGTAGGTGTCTGAACTCTGCCGACATTCAACTTTCGGTTATACAGGCACGAAAAAAGACGGGTTGCATTGATACCAATAATCCAGTCTGCCTTTGCTCTGCACAACGCTGACTGATAAAGATTATCGTACTCTGTCCCGTCCTTGAGGTTATTAAAGCCGTCAATAATTGCGGTTTCCTCCATTGATGAAATCCAAAGTCGCTTAAACGGCTTTTTACATTCAGACTGATTGTAAACCAAACGGAAAATAAGCTCACCCTCACGTCCTGCGTCTGTTGCACAGACGATTTCGTCAACGTCCTTGCTGTTCATCAGTTTTTTTAGCACTCCGAATTGCTTGTTTTTATCTGCTGAAACGATATACTGCCATTCCTGCGGAATAATCGGGAGCGTATCCAAGCTCCATTTCTTGTATTTCTCGTCGTACATATCTGCATCGGCAAGTGCGACAAGATGACCGATACACCAAGAAACAA
>CAZGGW010000044.1:0-6285 GCA_964525365.1 uncultured Muribaculaceae bacterium
ATCCAATAACTAAAGAAAAAGTAAAAAGAATAACAGATAAATATTTAAGTATATAGTAAATTTAATAAAATGTGTAGAATTTGTTTTTTACCATTTTTTTATTTGACTTAAAGTTTTCTAAATGATATTCTAAATACATTTAAAAGGAGTATATATGGAAAGAGAAATAATAAAACCACAAGTATATTTACTTGGTATGAGTAATACGCTATTTAATGAAGAACCAGAAACTGTTATCGCATTAGCGGCTAAACTATGTTATTCATCAAGTAATATTGAAGATTTAGCAAGTAAACAAACAACTGAATCGGTTAAAAATTTTATAAACAAATTATCTGAGATGGGGCATCAGTCGCCTGTAGAACATTTATCTTTTACTTTTGGAATTGAAGGAGTATCTAGGAGCTTTTTAGCACAGATGACTAGACACAGAATTGCTTCTTATTCAGTACAAAGCCAAAGATATGTTGATTTGAAGGATACATATAAATATATAACGCCAGATGAAATCGCAAATGATGAGGAAATCAAAAAAATATATGATGAAACAAATGATATAATTTTTGAAAAATATAAAATGATTACTAAAATGTTAACTAAAAAATATGTAGAAAATGGTATGGATGTAAAAAAAGCTTCAAAGAAAGCAATAGAAGACGCAAGATTTATTTTACCTAATGCTTGTGAAACGAAAATGGTGGTAACAATGAACGCAAGAAGTTTGCTTAACTTCTTTACAGAAAGATGTTGTAATAGAGCACAATGGGAAATAAGAGATGTAGCATATCAAATGCTTAATATTTGTGTGGATAAGGCACCAGAAGTATTTAGATATGCCGGCCCTAGTTGTGCATTTGGACATTGTAAAGAAGGAAGTATGTCATGCGGAGAAAAACAAAGTCCTACTTTAAAACAACTTGAAATAGGTAAGTAGGCAATTATGCAACAATATTTTGGTATTAAAAAAGATGAAAATGTATTGTATTTAAATTCAGAAGATTTGAATCATATAAAAAATGTTATGAGAATGAAAGAAAATGACAAAGTGATAATATCTTTTAAAGGTATTAGTTATTTAGTAACTTTAAATAGTAGTTTATTATCTGGCACTATTGATAACATATATAAATCAGAAAGGGATACTAATCAAGTAATCGCATATATTCCAATTCTTCCTGAAGAAAAAATGTCATTTATAATTCAAAAGGGAACCGAGTTAGGGGTAACTGAATTTATACCCGTTGAGTTTGAAAGAAACAAATACAAATTAGATAAAACAGGTAAAGAAAAAAAATTAAATAGGTGGAATAAAATTGCTAAAGAAGCGTCTGAACAAAGTCATAGAGTAAATAAATCTGAAGTAAAAGAAATAATAAAAGTAAAAGAAATTACCTCTTTAAATGGTGTAAACATTTTATGTTCTCTTGACAATGAAAATGTAAAAGAAATAAATGAAGTGTTAACTATCGACAATGCATGTGATAAAATAACTTTAGTGTTTGGACCGGAAGGTGGCATAACGCAGAACGAAGAAAAAACTATTGAGTCTCTTGGATTTACTAAAACAAGACTTGTTAAAAATGTTTTAAGAAGCGAGACTGTAATAATATTTCTGGTTTCAATTATTAATTATTTAAGGAAGTGAATTTATGGAAGCATTTGAAGCGTTATTTTCTAGCAAATATTTTATAGTGGTTATAATTGTTTTGGTTATGATGATGTTAGTAATAGCATCGTATTTAATTAAATTACAAGCTGTCTATAAAAAAGAGAAAACAGAAGAGATAGAAGATAAAAATGATCCTTTAGATGATATTATATCATTAAATAAAGTTGAAGAAACTAAAGAAGTAGTTGAAGAAGTAAAACCAATCGAAGAACAAAAAATAGAAATAGAAAAAGAGGAAAAAATAGAACCAATTACTACTTCTAATATTGATGAAACAATGTTTGATATGAATACGATTGATACTTATGAAACAGATGAAGAATCTTCAGCAATAATAAGTGCAGATGAATTAAAAAAAGCAACTGAGAATAGAGCTGAATCACTTGGTATAGATAGTAATGAAGAATTAATAAATTATTATGAAGAAGAACAAGAGAAAAAAGCTATAATTAGTTATGAGGAGTTACTTAATAATGCATCTAGATTAAAAGTAAATTATGTACCTCAAGAAGCAAAAGAAGTTGATGCTCCAGTGGTTAGAAAGGTTGAAGTACCTGGATATAAGAGTGTTTCATATGAAGAAAATGAAGAGTTCTTGAAACTTCTTAAAGAATTCTGTTTAAGTATAAAGTAATGAAGAAGACATTTTATGTAAAAACTTTAGGATGTAAAGTAAACTCTTATGAAAGTGAATTCATTAAGAGTCTTTTTTTAATGAATGGATATAGTGAAGAAAAAGATGCTTCAGTATTTATAGTTAATACTTGTACAGTAACAAATAATGCCGATAATAAAAGTAAAAAAGTAATAAAGAATATAAAAAAAAGTTATCCAAATAGTATTTTAATAGTAGTGGGATGTTTTGCTCAGTATTTGATGGATAATAACAATATAAATATTGATGCTGACATAATAATTGGTAATAAAGATAAAAGTAAAATAATAGAATATTTAAATAAATTTATAAATGAAAAGAAACAAATAATTGTATCATATAACATGAATAAACAAGAATTTGAAAATATGGAAATAAGTAATTATTCTTCTCATGTAAGAGCTAACATAAAAATAGAAGATGGATGTAATAACTTTTGTTCTTATTGTATTATTCCGTATGTAAGAGGTAGAGTAAGAAGTAAAAAGAAAGAATTAGTAATAGAAGAAGTAAATAAACTTGTTAACAACGGATATAAAGAAATAATATTAACAGGAATACATACTGGACAGTATAATGATGAAGAAACTGATTTATATGGATTACTTTGTGAACTAATTAAAATAGAAAATCTTAAAAGAATTAGAATATCTTCAATTGAAATAGTTGAGCTTAATGATAATATTATCTCATTATTAAAGAAAACAGATAAACTTATGCCACATTTCCATATACCGCTTCAAAGTGGATGCGATAAAACACTTAAATCAATGAATAGAAGATATGATACAAAGTATTTTATAGATAGAGTAAAATTAATTAGAAAAATAAATAAAGAAATATCTCTTACTACAGATGTAATAGTTGGGTTTAATGATGAAACAGATGAAGATTTTAATAATACTTATGAATTTATAAGAAAAATAAAATTTAGTAAAATACATGTATTTCCATATTCAGAAAGAATTGGAACTAAAGCATCTAATATATCTAATCCAGTCCCAAATTTAATAAAAAAACAAAGAGCCCATAAACTATTAGAATTATCCTCTTGTTTAGAGAGTGAATATGCATATAAGTGTATAGGGAGAACATTTAAAGTATTAATTGAATCTAAAAACAATAACTACTATTATGGATATACCGAAAATTATATAATGGTAAAGTTAATAGGAAATTATGAAATTAATAATATATATGAAATAGTATTAGAAATGGATATGATATGCGAAAGTTAAAATTAAATACAATATATAGACATTATAAAGGAAATTTATATCTCGTGTTGGATATCGCATGTAATAGTGAGACATTAGAAGACTATGTGATTTATAGAGCTTTATATGGAGATAATAAATTATGGATTCGTCCTTTAATCATGTTTAATGACATTGTAAATAAAAATGGTCAAAAATATAGATTTGAAGAATTTAAAATTGAAAGTAAAAAATAGCGTGTTATAATAATTTATATGGAAAAGTATGTAATAGGAAATATTAGAAGAATTATATATGAAAGTGCCAGCTCTACTTATAAAGTTGGTATTTTAAAGTTGCGTGAAACTAATATAGAAGAACTCAGTGATTATGTTGATAGAACTATTACATTTACAGGTAACTTTTCAGAAGTAAATAATGAACTTGATTATAAATTAAATGGAATACTAATGAATCATCCTAAATATGGAATACAATTTAATACTCTTAATTATGAAATAGTAACTCCTAGTGATGAAGAAGGAATAATGATGTATTTATCAAGTGGATTATTTAAAGGAATTGGAATTAAAACCGCTAAAAAGATAGTAGATAAATATCATACTGATGCATTAAATAAAATAAAAGAAGATTATACTTGTTTATTAAGTATTAAAGGTATAAAAGAAACTACAGCTAAAAAGATGCAATTTAAACTTAATGAACTTGATAAATCTCAAGAATTAATATTGAGACTTAATGGACTTGGATTTTCTACAAAAGAAAGTTTAAATTTAGTAAATAAATATTCAATGAATTTAAAGAATATATTGGAAAGTAATATATATGAGTTAAGTGATGAAATAAACTTTATTAAACTAGATAATATATTTATGAGTATGTATGAAGAAAAAGATGAAAGACGAATAAAAGCATTATTTAAACATGTTATTATGTCATATTGTTATGAATGTGGTGATACATTAATAAGTAAAGAAGTACTATTCTTAACAATTAATAAATATTTTAAAGAAAAAGTAAGTTCAAATGATTTTAATCTTTATATTAATATTTTGAAAGATGATAATATTATTATAGAAATAGGGGATTATATAATACTTTATAATATTTATGAGAAAGAGCATTATATAAGTGAAACTGTAAAATACTTAAATAAGATAAAATCTAGTATTAAAGATAATCTTATAAACAAATATATAAAAGAATATGAAATTAATAATAATATAACATTTAATATAGATCAAAAAGAAGCAATCAAAGGTTCTTTAATAAATAATTTATTTATAATTAGTGGGGGACCCGGTACTGGAAAAACAACAATTATAAAAGCAATAGTTGATATTTATAAAAAGATAGATAAAAATATAATAAATTCAGATATAGCTCTTTTAGCTCCTACTGGAAGAAGTGCTAAAAGAATGAGTGAAAGTACAGGACTTAGTTCATACACAATACATAGGTTTTTAAAATGGAATAAAGAAACATCATCTTTTGGAATTGATATATATAATAAAAGTTCAGTTAAATTAGTAATAGTAGATGAAATGAGTATGATTGATGTGTTTCTGTTTTCAAGTTTGTTAGAAGGACTTCAAAATAGAATAAAATTAATACTTGTAGGAGATGTTAATCAACTTCCTTCGATAGGACCTGGTAATGTACTCGAAAGTATGATTTTAAGCCAAAAGGTTCCTTATAAATATTTAAATGATGTTTATAGAACAGCATCTAATTCATTTATATTAGATTTTGCTTCATTAATTAGAGATAAGAAAGAAATAGAGTCATTTGATACAAAATATTCGGATTTTAAATTTATAGAAAGTACTGATTTATACACTAAAGAATATTTGAAGGAAATATGTTTGAAATTAAAAGAAAAAAATATATTGTTAGAAAACTTTCAAGTAATGGCACCCATGTATAAAACAGAGAATGGAGTAGATAATTTAAATACATTTATGCAGAGTATTTTTAATCCTAAAGATGAAAATAAAAATGAAATAGTATTTTTAAATAAAACATTTAGAGAAGGAGATAAAGTAATACAACTTGAAAATGATGTGGATAATAATGTGTTTAATGGAGATATTGGATTTATAAAAAGTATATATAAAGTTGGAAGTACTAACACTATAATTATAGATTATATGGGAATAAAAGTTGAATATAAAAGTGGAGACTTTGATAAATTTACTTTAGCATATGCAGTCACAATACATAAAAGTCAAGGAAGCGAATATGATACATGTATTATAATATTATCTCCTCACTTTAATAGAATGCTATATAATAAACTTATATATACCGCGGTAACAAGAGCTAAAAAAGGATTGATGATAATTGGTAATATAGATACGCTTAATAAAGCAATTGAAACAGATTATGCTTCTAATAGAATTTCTCTTTTAAAAAACTTATTAGATGAATAAAACAAAAATATTAGTTAACAATAATTACAAAGGAGATGATTTTATTAAAGCGCTAAATAAAATGATGCTTTTAGGAGCAGGCGTAGGGGCAGGACTTTTATATTCAAAATATAAGAAGAATATAGGATCAATGTTAAAAAAGAAAACTAAAGCTATGAAAGATAACATGAAATAATGTTATTTTTTATTGACAAAAAGTTTAAAAAGTTGATAATATATACATATAAGATACGGAGGTAAGTTTTAGTATGACAAAGAAAAAAGAAAGACTAATAATAACAATAACAGTAATAGTATTTATGTTATTTGTAT
>CAZGGW010000045.1:0-5642 GCA_964525365.1 uncultured Muribaculaceae bacterium
ATACGAAGAAATTTTGCACAGTGAAGCTTTAGGAGGGCTTGGGATAAATGGGAAAGAACAATAAACGAATTCCATTTTTAATAACTCAGATTATATTGTTGTTGTGGTTCTTCCTGGATATGATTGGTGTGTACTTTGATGATGCTTATCTGGTAACCCGTTCTTATAAAGATGACGGTGTGTTTTTCCTTATTTATCTGACAGCAGTTGTTTTGTTTATCATTAAAGAGAAAATTGGTAAATGGGCGGTTACAGGCTGGTCAGTAATATGGTTTATAGCGCAATTTTCAAGTCACGAATATGTGACATTGAGCGGAAACGGTCATGAGAATATGAGTCGATATTTTGAAGGTTCATTGAAGTGGCTTGATATAGATGGTGTTTATGTACCGGATGTTTATCACACGGTACTGCATATACTGATTCTTGTTGTCGTAATATACGGAATTGCTTATATACTGCATGAAAGACTTTTAAGTTCAAGAAAAAGTATTGAGAACTAAATAGACAGTTATCACTGCCGAATCGATAAGTTTAATGAATCTACGGAGCGTAGACTCCATTATATTCGGCATTCTACTTACCGTGGGTGTGTTTTCACATTTAATCAACTTAAGATCATGTTACCGTTGTTTGGAGGTATAGAATATGGACCTTATCAAGATTGGGAAGTTTATTAGTGAACAACGAAAGGACAAAGGTCTTTCTCAAGTTGAACTTGCTGACAGACTTAACTTAAGTAACAAGACCATATCCAAATGGGAGCGTGGAAACGGATTCCCGGATGTGTCACTGCTCCTTCCTCTGTGTGAGGAGTTAGACATATCGGTCAATGAGCTTCTCTCGGGACAAAAGCTCGAAGCAACGGAATATCATGAAAGGGCGGAAGAGAACCTTATCAAAGTTATCAGCAAAGCCCGTGTGTCCCCTCAGGAGAAGATGATAAGAGGTACGCTGTCTGTCGCGTTACTGGTTTTTGCTGTTACGGTCATGGTTATGTCTTATATGGATTTCTTCAGAAAGTCTAATGAGGCGATGGTTGCGATCGTGGTGCTGGCAGCCTTATCGTTTACCTGTATAGGGGCGGTTTGGGTCACAACTACTTTGGTGCTAAAGGATTTCAAGTAATCTTCCGCATAGTTACGAAAAATGTCTCCAAAAAAGAACAAGAAAGCACGTAAGATTCTTCTGATCATTACATCATGCCTGATCGCTGTATTTTTCCTGTCCCTTGTCATCAACAGTATCGTCGCCCGCCGAAGATGGTCAGAGATAGAAGGTGCATATGGTGAGTACTATCAGACATCCCACGGCAGGATTAATTATTCGGTCATCGGGGATAAAGGAGATACGATAGTGATCCTCCCTGGGCAGGGTTCGGTGTCTCCTCATTACGAATTCCTGTCGCTGGCGGAACGACTGGCTAAGTCCCATAAGATAATAATTATCGAGCCACTGGGTTATGGCCTTAGTGACGATACTGATATACCGAGAACAGCGGAAAATATCTGTAATGAGGTGCACGAAGTTCTCTCATACATTGGTGAGGACAGATATTATCTGATGGGTCACTCAATAGCTGGGCTCTATATGCTTCAGTATGCGAACATGTTTGAAAACGAACTTCTCGGCGTTATCGGTCTGGATGCATCCGTCCCGCAGCAGATAGATGAATGTAATTGTGATCTCGGAGCTTTCGGTCTAAGATGTTACAGACTCTTTTTGGTGGATACGGGTCTTCTCAGACTTTCTGTTTTGGGTATCGAAGATTATCCGGATGATGTTTTTGATAGTCCGATGGTCAAAGGATCCATATTACAATGTTTTACCGGTTTGCCGCGAAACGATAGAGAAACTCTGGCAGAGCTTGTTTGCAGCCGTGCGCAGAACAGCACTTTGATTACGGAATATGCAATGTTCAATGATAACTGCTCTTCTATATCGGATTTGTCTTTCCCCGAGAGTGTTCCGGTGCTCTATATCCTTGCGAGCGACAGCGTTGATTCCACCTCCAAATGGCTTTCGTGGCACACGGCTCTGGCATCAAACAACTCGAATAGTTCAGTCTGCGTAGTTAACGGTAATCATTATGTTCACTTGAGTGCAGAGTCCGAAGCATTTACGAAGATCGTGGAGTGGATATAGTATTATTTATCGTAGCAATTAAACCGACAAAGAAAACCTTAATTTAAGCCCCTTCACGGGGCTTTTTACATGTTTGCGCAAACATAAAAACCTACCCTAAAACGTAATTCCTCATTTTTTGTACTGAAAATATCTTGACAAAAGGCAGTGTCGTCGTTGAGTGTGGGCAGCTGCTGCAGCGTGAAGGTTATCAGATCCGCATCCTCAACACGATCAACTTCAAGAAATCGATGCACTACAATCCTTTTGCCTATATCCGCAGTGAAAAAGACATTCTCAAGCTGGTGAGCGCTCTAATCGCGAACACAAAAGGCGAAGGTAAAGCGGGCGATGATTTCTGGACAAAGGCCGAGACGCTGCTCTATACAGCTTTGATCGGTTACATCTTCTATGAAGCGCCGCAGGAAGAGCAAAACTTCTCAACCCTGCTTGATATGATCAACGCATCTGAGGTACGCGAGGATGACGAGATCTTCCAGAATCCAGTCGATCTGATGTTCTCAGCGCTTGAAGATCGAGAGCCAGAGCACTTCGCCGTGCGGCAATATAAGAAATATAAGCTGGCTGCGGGTAAAACGGCAAAATCAATTCTCATCAGCTGCGGCGCCAGGCTCGCGCCTTTTGACATCAAAGAGCTGCGCGAACTGACCGCCTACGATGAGCTGGAGCTGGATCAGCTCGGTGATCGCAAGACCGCGCTCTTTATCATCATCAGCGACACCGACGATACTTTCAACTTCCTCGTCGCGCTGGCCTACACCCAACTGTTCAATCTGCTTTGTGACAAGGCAGATGATCAATACGGCGGCAGGCTGCCGGTTCATGTGCGCTGTCTGCTCGATGAAGCGGCCAACATCGGCCAGATCCCGAAGCTGGAAAAACTGGTCGCGACGATTCGAAGCCGCGAGATCTCTGCCTGCCTAATGTTGCAGGCACAATCTCAGCTCAAGGCGCTGTACAAGGACCACAGCGAGACCATCATCGGCAACATGGACAGCGTTCTCTTCCTCGGCGGCAAGGAACGTACCACTCTTAAGGAACTGTCAGAAACTCTGGGAAAAGAAACCATTGATCTTCTGAACACTGGTGAAAGCCGTGGCCGTGAGCGATCTCATAGCCTTAGTTATCAGAAACTGGGAAAAGATCTGATGAGTATCGATGAGCTGGCCGTCCTGGATGGCGGCAAATGCATCCTGCAGCTAAGGGGCGTCCGGCCCTTTCTCTCAGATAAGTACGATATCACCAAGCACCCCAACTACAAATATCTATCTGATGCTGATCCATCCAACTCGTTCAGAATTGAGGAGTTCTTATCAACCAGACTTAAGCTGAAGCCTAATGATTTATACGATGTCTACTACGTAAAACCAGAAGACGAAACAGCTGCCGCGAATTAGGCAGCATTTTTTATGGAGGTATTTCATGGAATTTTTCAACAGCGCAGTCGAAGTACTGCAAACACTCGTTATCGCGCTCGGTGCAGGTCTTGCCATCTGGGGTGTCATCAATCTGCTCGAAGGCTACGGCAACGATAATCCCGGTGCTAAATCCCAGGGCATGAAGCAGCTTATGGCCGGCGGCGGTATCGCCATGATCGGTATCGCGCTTGTGCCGCTGCTGTCAGGACTGTTTGGGTAATTGGAGGTAAGGTATATCATGCAAAGTATGCTCGAATTTACTGTTTTATGGTATCGTTTAATGTAGAGTTGTTATGATGCAAATGAAGAAAACTGTTGACCTTTCTAGAGTTTAATGAAAGGATTAATAAAATTAAGTGAAAGACGGATGACAAAAATAGAATCACAATAGATGAGAGGGGGGATCTTACATATGATGATAAGTCCTGAAGCATTTATGCAAGTACATATAAATAAAACATATGCAGAACTCCTTTGTGTGCGAGATAAGTTAATAACTGAGATTAGAGGTTTTGAGAAATTCAAAATAAATTCCACTGAAATAATAATGAGTCCATCTCCTGAGGTCGTATATCAATGCAATTTGGAGTGTTTAGGAAAACTATGTGAACTAATAGCTGAAAAATACAATAGTGAATTTATTTGGTGCGAAGAAAAGGTAGAAATGAATTATATTTTCAAAATTCGTGATTTTTTAGAATCAAAAGGATTAAGGTATGAAGGGTCAATAATTGATCAAATTAATAAACGCAAGGACGGTAAAATTTACTCATTTCAAGAACATATCCGTGCACTCGTTTATGCTTTGCTTACAAATCAAACTAAGTGGCATCGCATAGAACCACGTCTTGCCGATATTGATGAGTTGTTTTTCAACTATGACATAATCCCGATAAAATCAACCCCCGGTAAGTATTTTGCTGATAAACTTTTTAAAATAAAATGTGGAAATATAAGTACATCTTCTCAGATGGATGCTCTCAAATATAACATTAGTACCATGGAGTCTATTGAAAAAGAATATGGAAGTATTGATTTGTTTGTTTCATCCGCCCCAGCATTTGAGGTTGTGCAAAGCCTTTCCAAGAAGGCTTCCAAATATAAACTAAAAATGCTTGGAGAAGCATTGGCATGGGAGTATCTTCGAAATGTTGGTATTGACGGTGCAAAGCCGGATGTCCATTTATGTAGGTTTTTTTCAGGCAACAGGATGGGAAATGGCAATCATACTCCCGCAACTACAAAAGAGGTATATTATTCAGTTCTTGGACTTTCAAAAGCCACAGGTTTATCTATGACTGCGATTGATAATTACATATGGAGTTATTGTGCAGATGGATATGGTGCTGTTTGCAAATCAGTGCCTCACTGCGGCATCTGTGTGGTAAAACAACTGTGCAATTATAAAAAATAAATTGGAGGAGAACTGCCTTGACATAATTAAATATATATCTAGCAATGGAGACTTATGGTAAGTAGCTTAAATGAGGTATGTATGAGCTAGATCGATTAAGAAACACAAACACTATACAAATTTTAAATATCATATTTTAAAGCTGCCGTGTGCAGCTTTTTTGTTGTCAGAGACAGGAGGTAACGCATCATGCAAAGTATGCTCGACAGTATAAACGAATGGCTAAAAGAGCTGCTGATTGAAGGGATCATCCTGAATCTGTCGGGTATGTTTGATCAGGTCAACCAGAAGGTCGGTGAGATTGCCGTTGATATCGGCACCACACCGGCCGGCTGGCACAGTGGTATCTTCGCAATCATCAGAAACCTGTCAGAAACAGTGATTCTGCCGATCGCCGGAGTCATTCTCGCTTTCGTCATGACCTATGAGCTGATCCAGATCGTGATCGATCGCAACAATCTGCACGAGATCGATACCTGGATCTTCTTTAAATGGATTTTCAAGACGTTTATCGCGGTCATGCTGGTTACAAATACTTTCAATATTGTCATGGGGATATTTGATATGTCGCAGAGTGTCGTCAGCAGCGCGTCCGGTATCATCGTATCCGACACAGCAGTCGATATGGCCAGTGTTGTCGTCGATCTGGAAGCCAGGCTGCAGGC
>CAZGGW010000046.1:0-5506 GCA_964525365.1 uncultured Muribaculaceae bacterium
TTTTATAGTTTGGATGCAATAATTGCTGTTGGATATCGTGTTAATTCAAAAGAAGCAACTTCTTTTAGAAAATGGGCAACTAACACCTTAAAAGAATATATTAAAAAAGGTTATGTTTTAAATAAAGAATATCTAAAAAACGGTCCAAAGTTTGGAAAAGATTATTTTGATAATTTTGTAGATATAGAAAAAATACAGGAAGTAAAAGAAGATTTTATCAAAAAATTACCGATATATATAAACTTTGTAGTTATGACTATGATAAAGAAAGTGATATAACAAAAAGATTTTATAAAAATGTTCAAAATAAATTACATTTTGCTATTAGTAAAGAAACTGCACCAGAAATAATTTATAATAGAGCAAATAGTGAAAAAAAATATATGGGATTAACAACATGGAAAAATGCACCCAATGGTAAAATATTAAAAACAGATGTAGTTATTGCTAAGAATTATTTATCCTTAAAAGAAATAACTGCTTTAGATAAACTGGTTTCAATGTATTTGGATTTTGCAGAAAGACAAGCAGAACTTAATAATCTGTTATCTATGGAAGATTGGAAAGAAAAGTTAGAAATATTTTTGAAAATAAACGAATATGGAATATTGAAAGGAAACGGTAAAATTAAAAAAGAAATTGCTGATGAGCTTGCATTGACAGAATATGAAAAATACAGGGTAAAACAAGATTTAGAATATTCATCAGATTTTGACATATTGGTTAATAAAATTAAAAATGAAGGTAAAATTGATGAATAATAAAATTATTATGGAAATGCAAAAAGAAGTTGATGAATGGGCTATCAATTTGAAAAACCATACTTTTTACCATTGTCTAGAACGGCTGCTTTAACAGAAGAGATTGGCGATATATTATTCTCTTTGGTTTACACTGCTAATGCCGAAAATATTGATTTATTACAAGCGTGACAAATAAAATTAGAAAAAGTGTATGGTAGAGACAACAACAGATTTACACGAAAATAAAGTTATTCGACTTCTACCATAAGGGCACCAATGAACTTTTTGTTCTAACCAGTTAGAATATTTAAATACACATCAATTTCAGTAATGAAGTTGATTTTTTGTTATAAGAAAAGAAAAAAGTGTATGTTAAGCGTAATAAATAGAGAGTTATATTAATATTAAAGATGAAAGACGAACAAATAAAACTCATTTTGAAGTAGGTCAAAAAGTTAGAAAAGCAAAAATTTAAAATTAGTTCAAAACACATTATATAAAATATAATTAATATTTTATTAAAAACTTACTCTATTTCTTTCTAAACATTTAATAATTTGTTATAATCTTTATCGAAAGGAATTATATGAAACAGTTAATAACAGAAAATGAAATTGAAAAAATTGTGAATAAAGTTGCAATAAAAATAAGAAATGATTATAAAGATAAAAATCTATTGTATATAGGAATTTTGAATGGTGCTTTTATATTTTTATCCGATCTAGTAAGAAAGGTCGATTTACCAGGAAGAATAGAATTTATGAAAGTTTCATCTTACAATGATAGTAAAAATTCATCTCACGAAATAAAAATAGAACATGATTTAAGTGCTCCAATAACAAGTACAGATGTACTTATAGTTGAAGATATTTTGGACACTGGTAATACTTTGTATACATTAAAAAAAATTCTTTTGACTCGTAATCCCAATAGTATTAAAATTTGTACTCTTTTAGACAAACCTTCAAGAAGAACAGCAAACATAAACGCTGACTATGTTGGAAAAGAAATACCCGATGAATTTGTTATTGGGTATGGACTAGATTACGCGGGATATGGAAGATGTTTCCCTTACATAGGAGTAACAGATGAAGAAGTTGAAAATATTGTTCTTCAAAGAAAAAAGAGCTAATAATTATTAGTTCTTTTTAAGTCTCTTTCTTTTATTGTTTGTCTTTTATCATATAATTTTTTACCTTTGCACACTCCTAAAAGAATTTTAGCATTTCCTCGGTTTATATAAAGTTTTAACGGAATTAATGATAGTTTGTTTAATTCAACTTCTTTTTTTAATTTTATTATTTCGCTTTTATGAAGTAATAATTTTCTTTCTCTAGTCTCCTCGTGATTAAAAATGTTTCCTTCTTTATATTTTCCAATAAACATATTGATTAAAAAAACTTCATTATTTTTTATTCTGCCATAACAATCATTAAAGTTTGCACTACCTTCCCTAATACTTTTTATTTCAGTACCTTTGAGTTCAATACCACACTCAATTTCTTCTAGAATAAAATAATCATATCTTGCTTTTCTATTAATTATTTCCATATTTTTTTTCTAAAACTCTAGCGAACTCCACTTCTCTTTGAAGTTTAGAAGCTCTTATACATTCCACTATTATTTTATCTCCTAATTTATACACTATATTGTTACCACTAGTTAAAGCCATCAATTCTTCATCATATGATAACTTTTCCTTTAAACTTTCAACAGAGATAAAGCCATTTACAACTTCACCTGCAATAACAAATATTTTGTTTTTAGTTATTCCATCAATTATTGCCTCATATTCTTCGTGTATGTGTCCTGGCATATCTTCCATGTCTTTAACACCTTCCATATATTCTGCGATTTTCATGTCATTGACTGCATATTCAGCATCTTCAGAATTAACCTCTGTAAATGATATGTGAGGACAAATGGTTTTCAACTCTTCTTCCCACTTACCATAAAAACTTCGCCTGCTATTCCCGTTTATAACGCATTCTTTCAAAAATAAATGAACAAGTAAATCTGATGCTCTTCTTATTGGAGAAGTAAAATGACAATAAATTTTTTCTCCAAGACCAAAGTGTCCTATATTTGAAGGCTCATATTTAGCTTTTGCCATACATCTAAGTGCTAATTTACTAGCAACTGCATAATCATCACTATCCTCAAGCTGATTTAAAATACTTTGAAAATCAAGTGGAGTCATATTATCAAAGTTAAACTTTCCTTTAATTGTATGGCCCATTACACTTAAATATTTTAAAAAGTTTTTTACTTTTTCCGGACTAGGTTTATCATGATTTCTATATACAAATGGGCAATTTTCCGTTTTCTTTGCCTTTTTAGCAACTTCAGTATTTGCGAGTATCATTAAATTTTCAATAAGCTTTTGCCCCTTGCCTGTTTCATACCTTTTTATTTCTAGTACTTTATTTCTATCATTCATCTTAAATTTTAATTCAAGAGAATCAAAGTTGAGTTTCCCTCTACCCATTGCTTTCTTTTCTAAAAGTTGAGATACATTATATAAATTATTAAGATCACTTTCAAATTCCTTATAATCATCACTCGGATTACCATCTAATAATTTATTAACTTCTTCATAAGTCATTTTCTTTTTTGAATTAATTATCGATTCATATAATTGGCTACCAACTATATTACCATCTTTTGTCATTTCTACCAAACAAGAAAGCGTTAACCTATCAAAATCAGGGTCATATTTATATTCAAGTGAATCGCCTTCCGCAATTGAATGAAGAGAACATATTCCATTTGACAATTCTTTTGGCAACATAGGAAAAACTTTATCTGCCATATAATATGAATTTCCTCTTTCCATCGCGCTTTCAAATAAATAACTACCCGGTTTTACATAATGAGATACATCCGCAATATGAATTCCAATTTCAATATTACCATTTGGAAGTTCTTCATAACTAATCGCATCATCTATATCTTTTGTATCACTTCCATCTATTGTGAATATTCGTCTATTTTTTCTTAAATCCACTCTATTAATTTTTTCATTTTCTAAAACATGATTATATAATTCTCTTGCTTCTCCAATAGTTTCTTCATTAAATTCAACAGGAATATTAAATTCAGCAGCAACTGATTTAGTATCAGTATCCGGATCATTTTTATGTCCAATCTTTTCAGTTATTTTTACTAAATAGTCAGTTGGTGTAATTTCTTTAAGCATTTCTATTTTAACTATCTCACCTTCTACAAAATTGGTGTCTGCATCTTTCACATAAAGTCTCATTGCTTTCTTACTATTATTATTAAGAAGTTTAACCATAAGTTCACCATCTTTTAAATAAACTTCCCCTACATTTTTTCCCAAACTTCTTTCGATTACTTTTATTACTCTTCCTCTTTGTCTACTTCCCTCACGTGTTTTTATTATTTCTGCGAGCACTGTATCTCCGTCCCTAGCGCCATTAGTAAGATTACTAGGTATCATTAAATCTGCTCCATCTAAAAGAACAAAACCAGTACCCGAATCAATTATTTGTATTTTTCCTCTAACCTTGTTTTCATCCATTGAATATTTTTGCTTTTTATTATTATATTTAATATGACCATCATGTAACAATTTGTTTAATAAGACACTAACCTCTTTGATATTTTCAGGTGTGCTACTTCCATATAAAATTTCCACTATTTCTAAAATAGTTAGGCTCCTACCCGAATTCTTAATTAAATCTAATATTTTTTCTTCCATAATTACCTCTAACTTAATTTTATCATGGTAAACAAAAAATAAAAAGTATATTTTTATTGTATTTATATAAAAAACATTAACAATAATTGTTAATGATCTAATAAATAATTATACATAAATAAATTACATTGATAATATAAGAGAAATAATTATAAAAAGTGCTCCCAATGTATATGTAAATCTAGTAATAAATTTTTCTGATCCACGTTCTTTTCTATTTGCCATAAGCATAGCATTTCCACCAGTGATAATTTGACTAGAGTCACTCGCTTTACTACTTTGTAATAATACTATAGATATTAATAGTATCGATACAATCATTAATGTTGTTTCTAATATTGCTTCCATAAGTCCTCCAAAATATAAACTATTGTACTATAATTTCGATTGTTTTTCAAGTTTTTCTTCTATATTCATTAATCTATTATATTTAGCTATTCTTTCTCCTCTTGATATTGATCCAGTTTTAATAAGGGGTATATTAAGTGCTACTGCAGCATCTGCGATAAATGTGTCTGTAGTTTCTCCACTCCTATGAGAAATTATACATGTATATCCGGCTTGTTTTGCACTAACTATTGTTTCTAACATTTCATAAAACGTTCCAATTTGATTAGGCTTTATAAGAATAGAATTGCATAATTTTTCTTTGATTCCAATACTCAAATATTTTTTATTGGTAACAAATAAGTCATCTCCAACTATATTAAGTCCTTTTCCAAGAAGTTCTGTCATCTTTTTAAAACCAGCAATATCATTTTCTTCAAACGGATCTTCTATACTAATAATTGGGTATTTTTTCACCATATCAGCATAATAATTAAGCAAATCATCACTACTCATTTTATTTCCATTTACAAAATAAAAGTTTCCATCTTTGTTATAAAAACTATTAGCAGCACAATCTAAAGCAATAAAAACATTTTTTCCAGGAACATATTTAGCATTTTCTATTGCCTCTGCTATTAAGTTTAATGCTTCAAAATTATCACTTAGATTTGGAGCAAAACCACCTTCATCACCTACGTTAGTATTAAGC
>CAZGGW010000047.1:0-5462 GCA_964525365.1 uncultured Muribaculaceae bacterium
TTTTCAATTAAATCATCAACACTTCCTATAGTGTTAACTATGTAAAAATGCTGAAATAAAGCCGAATTTTATGTTATAATAAAATAAGGAGTGATAATATGATTTATGAAAGTGTTATAGAAGAATCAATAATAAAATTATTACAAAATAAGAATTATGCTTTTTTAGACGAAAATGATAATTGGTTAATTGATAGAAAATTGGATGAATTTATTAATAAAGATTTATTGCTTGATAGTTTAAAATGTATAAATGACATAAATGACGAAGAAATACTAAATGAAGTGATTAATATAATTACAAGGTTAGATAATCCATCATTGTTTGAAAGAAATTTTGCATTCCATAAACATTTAATAGATGGTATCACTATAGAGTCTAAAGATTATGATGTAAATCCTCTTGTTCGTTTAATTGATTTTGAGCATCCGGAAAAAAATACTTTTCAAGTATGTCATCAGGTAAAATTTAATGAAGGTAGAAACACAAGAATTCCAGATGTAATAATATTTATTAATGGATTACCATTAATTGTAATGGAATTAAAGAATTTTAGTGAAGATGCAACAAAGGCTATGCTCGAAGATGCATATGATCAACTTGGTGGGTGTGCAGAGCATGACGGATATAGATATGATATTCCAACATTATTTAATTACAATGCATTTTTGATTATCTCGGATGGAGTAACTACTAAAATTGGTACTTTAACATCTAAAATAGATAGATACAACGAATGGAAAAGTGTTTCTGGTGAAAAAGGATATGACGATTCATGTGTGACTCAATTAAATATTCTAATTGATGGACTTTTTAATAAGTCAAGATTATTGGATGTAATAAAAAACAATTTATTTTTTATACAGGATAAAAATGATAAACCAATAAAAATATTATCACAATATCATCAATATTTTGGTGTTAATAAAGCTTTTAATGCAATATTAAAAACAACCAAACCAGAAGGATCCGGGAAGGCAGGAATAATATGGCATACACAAGGTAGCGGGAAGTCTTTTTCAATGGTAATGTTGGCACATAGATTATTAGTTGAAAAAAAACTTAATGTACCGACAATTGTATTATTGACTGATAGAATAGATTTAGATGATCAATTGTACAAAACTTTTTATAGTGCAAGACATTATTTGAAGTGTGAGCCTGTAGTTACAAATTCTAGGGAGGATTTAATTAAAAAGTTAGATAAGATTAAACAAGGTGGAATAATTTTAACTACAGTTGGAAAATTTGATAAAGAAAAATTACCTAAAAATGATAGAAATAATATTATTGTTATGACAGATGAGGCACATAGAGGTCATTATGGACTTTATGAAACTGTACATTATGAAAAAAATATAAATACTAATGAGATGGAAGCTGTATTTAAATATGGTGTAGAAAAATATATACGAGATGCTTTACCCAATGCAACTTTTATTGGATTTACTGGAACCCCAGTATCTACAAAGGATAAACAAACAACAGATATCTTTGGTGATATAATTGATACATATGATATGACACAATCAGTAATAGACGGATCAACTGTAAAATTATATTATGAATCAAGAATTGCAAAAGTTTGGACTGACGAAAAAATATTGCACCAAATAGATGAATATTATAAAGATTTAGAAAATAGTAATAAAGCTGATAGCAATTCTATAGAAAGATCAAAAGCTGAAATGTCAAAGTTAAAAATAATTCTAGAAGATGATGATATGATTAATTTGTTTGCAAAAGATATTATTTCACATTATGAAGAAAGAAAAGACTTTTTAAATGGAAAAGCAATGATTGTATGTCAAACTAGACTTGCAGCGGCAAAGCTCTATTATAGAATTACAGAATTAAAACCAGATTATAAAAACAAGACTATTTTAGTGGTAACAGAATCTAACAAAGATAATGAAGAACAAAGAAAATTGTTTGGCAATTCAGACTATAGAAAAGAACTTGCAGAAGAATTTAAAAAAGAAAATTCCAAGTATAAAATTGCAATTGTTTGTGACATGTGGTTGACCGGATTTGATGTTCCAGATTTAGATGTTATGTATTTTATAAAAAGATTAAAATCTTATAATTTAATGCAGGCTATTGCCAGAGTAAACAGAGTTTATCCTGGGAAATGTTATGGATTAATTGTTGACTATATTGGCCTTGATAAAGCTTTAGATGATGCATTAACTGAATATACTGATAGAGATAGAGAAAATAATTGTCAGGATGTAAAAGAAGAAATATATAATATTTTAAAAGAAAAACTATCTATTCTTAATGAAATGTTTTACAAATTGGATAAATCGAAGTTTTTTAGTGGTGATGCATTAAATAGATTTACTGCAATTCAAGAAGGTGCTCAATTTATTTTAGAAGATAAAAAAAGAGAAGATATTTTTATAAGTGATTTATCTTTAACAATAAAACAATCTTTTGTAGTTTGCGGTGGAATTGTATCTTTGGATGAAAAAAATGATGTATATTATTATTTGGCAATTAGAAGTTATATATTAAAACTTAGAACGAGGGTAGGTATAGTATCAACAAAAGAAATGAATGAGTATGTTTCTGATTTATTAACAGATGCAATAAAAGGTGATGAAGTAAAAGTTTTATCAAAAACTAATGATTCAGTAAACGTTATTGATTTGCTAAGCAAAGAAAAGATAGAAGAGTTGAGAAAGAAAAATCCGCCTTTAATTTTTGTCGAAATAGTAAAAAAACTTTTAGAAAGAGCAATAGCAGAGTCAAGAAAAAATAATTTTTTTAAGTCGCAGGAATACTCAAAGCGTCTAAGAAGAATACTAGAAAAATATAATGATAGGGATAATTTATTTGCGCCTGAAACAACTATTGTTGATTTAGTAAGTTTTGCTGGAGAAATGGTTAGTGATGAAGCTGAGGCAAATAAACTTGGAATAAATGGTCGAGAAAGGGCATTTTATGATGCTCTTATTAGAGATAAATCTGCAGAAGAATTATTAAATGACGAAACATTAAAATTAATAGCTCATGAGTTAAAGGGAGTAACAGAAGAATATGCTTTAACTGATTGGACAAATAAGGAATCTACTAGAGCAAAAATGAGAACAAAAATTAAAGAATGTTTAAAAAAATATAATTATCCACCAGAGTATACTAAGCAAGCAATAGATGATGTAATCAAGCAAGCTGAATATATAATGAATGATAATGAATAGCATTGAGAAAATCAATGCTTTTTATGTTATAATAAATGAGAGGTGGACATAATGGCAAAAGATACATTTAATCCTGAGAACAAAACAATTAGCGAAATATTTTCTATAGATGGTATTTATAAAATACCTAATTATCAAAGACAATATAGTTGGACTAACGATGAATTGGATGCTCTATGGAGTGATTTATTTGAATCATATCAAAATAAAACAGAAGGGAATGATTGCTATTTCCTAGGATCTATTGTTGTTGTAAATGATGGTAATGGATATTTAGAATTAATTGATGGCCAGCAAAGAATAACTACTCTTATGATATTAATGAATGTGTTAGTTAAAGATTTTCCAAAAGTTAATGTTGATAGTGAAGAAATACACTCAGCCGATAAAGAAGTAATAGAAGGATATATTACATATAAAGGGAAAAAGAATAGATTACAGTTACAAACTGATCCTAAATACGATTCTATTTTTAATGATATGATTATTAATTCTGAATCATTTGCAGATATAGACGAACCAACAAAAAAAGAATTAAAATTAGATGATCCTCAATATAAATATATTAATGCAGCTATTTACTTTTATAAAAAATTATCAAGTTTAAATGAAACTGAATTAAACGAATTTATTAATTATGTGTTTTACTCAACAAATATTATTAAGATTGAATGTACTAATCAATCTTTTGCAATTAAATTATTTCAAGTATTAAATGATAGAGGATTAGAATTATCACCATCAGATATTGTAAAATCATATATTATTGGTAAATATGAACAAGATGATGAAACTGGTAAACAAATATTTAATAATAATTGGAAGAATATAGAAGACCTGTCAAAAGAGTATGGATTTAAGATAGATGATTTTGTTGTATTTTATGAATACTATAAATTAAAATCGAATCCAAAAAGACAAGTTGTTGATGAATTAAGAGAAATTATTCAAAATAGCGACGTTTATGATTTAGTTGCAGAATTACATAGTTTTTCCAATTCGTTGAAAAAAGTATATGAATCAAATAATGCAAGCGTTTTAAGTTTAAGATATATTCCTTGGAAATTTTACGTTATGACAGCTTTAACAAGTGCATATCAAGTTAATTATCCAGACATGAGTAATTTATTTAAAGAAATAAGAAGATTCTTTTATATTTCTCTAATAGCTGGATGTACTTTGAATCAAATTAAACAGACATCTTTTAAATTAATTGAATCAATTGTAAATAAAAACAGTATTGAAGATATTAAAGAAGATTTAAATAAAACAATCATATCAAGAAGAATGTATGCAAAAGTTTATGATGCTTTAGATAATGATGTGTATAATGAAAAATTTTTAAAACCATTAATGTTGGCATTAGAATATGAAAATAGGGAATCAACTAATAATAGTTTTTATATTTTAGATAGTACATTACACATGGATCATATATTACCAAGAGCTTATAAACAAAATGATGACTGGAGTTATATTGAAGATGAAAAAGCCTTTCCTTTATTAAATACTTTAGGCAATATGGCATTACTTCAGGATGTGAAAAATGAAGAAGCTTTAAATTGTGGATTTGATAAAAAAATTAGAATTTACAAAGGTAAAGATGAGCAAGGAAACAATAAGTCTGGAATGACATCATTTGAATTTACAAGAAAGATTGTTGAATATTATGATGCTGGAAATCAGACTTGGAATATTGGTCAAATATTGGATAGAAAGCATTTGCTAATTACTAGAACTGAAGAAATGTTAAATATAAAAAGAGAAGATATTAATCTTAAACTAAGTGAAGAGCAATCAAATGGAAGAACAGGAAAATCTAAATGGTTATATAAAGATGTATATTATGATAATGCTAAGCTAGTTAGAACATTAGTTTACGATTACATTATTGATAATAACATTAAAAATTATTTAGATATTCCTGAAATTATTAGAAATTTTAAAATGTATTCTCACGAGCTTATATTAGATAAAAATAATGAATTATTAGAAAAATATTCTTATACAAAAATTGATGCGGGTGGATTAGAGGTATATGTAAGAAGTATTTGTCAAAAATCTGATATGAATGATTTTATTGAAATGTTTAAGGAATTTTATGATTTTAATTTAGAAATAGTAAATTCAATAGATTAATAAATATATTTATATATATAGTCAGATAGTTAGAAATATCTGGCTTTTGTTATGAAAAATCTTGGGAACAAATTAGCATAAAAAAGTATAATTCCTGGGAACAACTCGGGAACAAGTACA
>CAZGGW010000048.1:0-5426 GCA_964525365.1 uncultured Muribaculaceae bacterium
CATATAAGTGAATATGATTTCCACAAACCAATATTGGACCTTTTGGGGGTATAACTTTCGTATTTTCAAATCTTGGTCTATAATAAATTAAAAATATGGATCCTAATAAATATTTAAAAATAAAATATCCTGTCTTCTTAGTTTCCATCAACTGCTCCTCTTTATTAATGATATCACTTTTTTCATTAAAATAGAATTCTCTTTTTCCAAATCATCACTTTCTATTTTATGTGGAGTTCCAAAAGTTATTTTAACATTTCTTCTCAAAAATTTATATTTTCCAGTTATAGAAAACGGAACAACAATTGCGTTAGTTTGCCTTGCAATTCGAACCGCACCATATTTAAAAGGCATAATAATATCAGAAGTTTTATTTATTGTGCCTTCCGGAAAAATTGCCACAACTTTTTCAGAGTTTAAACAATCAATTGCGTTTTTCAAAGCATCTTTATCTTTAATATTTCTGTTTACTGGTATTATACCTAGATTTTTAATTATTTTACCAAATACGCCTTTTGTAAGTTCTTGTTTAGCCAAAAAATGAACACTTCTGTTTGTAGCACTCCCTACTAAAAGACAATCTAAATAATTTGTGTGATTTCCCACCAACAACACTTTTCCTTTAGAAGGAATTGTTTTATGATTAATTTTAATAGGTCGATATAAAAAAATCACAAAATAAAGAAGAGGCCTCAATATTCTATAAAGGCCTTCATTTTGCATTTTACTCATTTTAATTACTTTTACCTAAAGTAACATCAATTTCTTTAGATTTTCCTTCTCTATAAATAGTCAATGTGATTTTATCACCAGGAGCATACTGATACAAATAATATCTAAATTCTGCTGTATTCTCGATTTCTTTATTTTCTATTTTATATATTACATCTCCAATTTCAAGTTCTGATTTTGAAGCAGGACTAGACTCTACTATTTCAGCTATTACAGTACCCGCAGTAACAGATGAATCTACGCGAATATTGTATTTTGCCAAATAAAACGTTTCTGTTGCATCTATCATAGAAATACCTATATAACTTCTTATAATTTTTCCATTTGTTTCAATTGATTTAGCATACCCCATAGCATCTTCAATTGGAATAGCAAAACCGATTCCTTCTACTGAAGATTCAACAACTTTCATGGAATTTATTCCAATTACTTTTCCACTAACATTGCATAAAGGTCCTCCACTATTACCTGGATTTATAGCCGCATCTGTCTGCATTACTCGAGTAATCCAATCTGTACTTGCCGTATATGTATCTGAAGATGCTGTTGAAATCATTCTATCTTTTCCACTTAAAATACCTCGTGTAACTGTACCAGCATATTCTTTACCCATTGGAGATCCAATAGTAAATATAGTATCTCCCACTTTTGTGTCTTCGCCATTACCAATAGTTGCTGCAACCATATTGTTATCACTTGTTATAGTCAATACTGCAACATCAGCATATTCATCGCTACCCACAAGAGTTGCAGTAAATTCTGTGCCATCAAGTAGAGTAACAATTATCTTGTTTACTTTTTCAATCACATGATGATTTGTAAGAATATATGCTTTATTATTTTCAATTTTATAAATAAATCCAGAACCAGTAGAATATAAGGTATTCTTTAAATATCCTTCAATTGTGACAACGGAATTTTGAACATTTTCAATGCCCTGTGAAATGCCATCATCAACCAAAGTAACCATTTTTTCTTCTCTAGTAATCGTATCTATTATAGCGCTTGGAAAAAAATATATAAGTACATACATACCCGCACATCCAACAAATATACATGTAATTGAAGTTATTATATAAGTTATTGTCTTTTTCATTTTTTTCCTTTCTTATAATTCAACTATTTTGTTATAATCGGATGGAAATCCCATTTTATCTAAAATCTTGTCTATTTTTATTGATTCTATTTTTCCATTCAAAATATCAAGTTCATAGTTTACTTCGTTTATTAGCATCTTAAAGTCATCTTTTGAAAGTAATTCTTTTAATATTATTATTAATGCAAATATGTCATTTTTACCATAAATATATTCATCATTACACTTGGGAATATTCAAAGCTTCATGAAATCTTGTGTCCGTTATCATTTTTTGAGTATAATGATTAAACAACATATCTTCATGCGCACATAAATTTCTATAATTTGCAAGAATTGGTAAATATATTTCCATGTTTCTTGATTCAATGTCAAACATATTAGCTATAGCATCTTGATCTTCATTTTTTAATATGCTAAACATTTCACTCATTATTCCAAAACTTACTACTTTAACACCAACCCACATTGGAACATATCCATAATTATTCATATAATGACTGGTTGCTTGATGTTGTCTACCATTTATTCTTATTTGCCTTTTCAGCTTTCGAATCAAATCATTTATTTGTTTAGACTTTTCGCTTGTATTATTAAAGTTATTTGGATTTAAGTAATCTTTTTCTTTATATCCATAGCTTCTGCTTAATACATAACTAAATATAGACTTATAATTATTTTCAACTATAAGAATATTTTTAAATATAATATTTCTAAGTCTTCTATCAAATATAAATAAAGAATACAATTCTTCAAAAGTTACTCCGGATATAAATTTTCTAATTCCATCTTCTCGATAAAAAACCAACCTATATGCATTTAAGAAAAAATAATTTTCTCTAAGTAAGATTTCTTTGGTATATTCAATATCTTTTATTGTTAATCCTTTATTTTTTAAGATTTCCACTTGCTCATCAAGTGTTTTAAATATTTTGGATGCCATTATATCACCTACCCTTTATAAATTATAGCAATTTTTCAGTTATATATCAAACATCTAATCATTTTTTTACAACTTTTTCACAAAAAAAAGAGTGGATTTTCCATTCTTTTTTATCTTTTACTAAATTGTGGTGCACGTCTTGCTTTTTTAAGACCATATTTTTTACGCTCTTTACTTCTAGAATCTCTAGTTACAAAACCATATTTCTTTAAATCTTCTCTTAATGCAGGATTTTCTTCAATAAGGGCTCTCGTTATTCCTAAACGAATTGCTCCTGTTTGTCCAGTAAATCCTCCACCTTTTACAGTCACTTCAATATCATATTTATTCAAAGTATCAGTAAGTACTAGTGGTTGCTTTAAATCCATAACTAAAGTTTTATAAGGCATGTAATCATCTACATTTACATCATTAACTACTATTTTTCCTTTTCCTGGATTAAGCGTTACTTTTGCAACACTTCTTTTTCTTCTTCCAATAGAAATCTTATTTTTTTCTTTTGCCATAATAACCTCCTACAATTCAATGGTTTTAGGTTTCTGAGCTTCATGTTTATGCTCAGGTCCTTCATATACAAATAATTTTGTATACATTGCCCTTCCAAGTCTTCCTTTAGGAAGCATTCCTTTAACTGCTTTTTCAACCATTTCAATTGGATATTTTTCTTTCATGACTTTAGCAGTTCTTTCTCTAAGTCCTCCTGGATAACCACTATGGTTATAATACATCTTCTTATCTAGCTTGTCTCCGGTTAAATTAACTTTAGAAGCGTTGATAATAATAATATTATCGCCACAATCAATATGTGGCGTAAAAATTGCTTTATGCTTACCACGCAAAATGTGTGCTGCTTTTGATGCTACTCTACCCAAATTTTTATTCTCGGCATCAATAACATACCAATCGTGTACAGCGTCTTCTTTTCTTAGCATGAATGTTTTCATTTTTTCTCCTTCTTTTATCTTTAGATTTCATCTTCCCACAATGATTGCCTCCAATAAAATGTACCGATAATGATTGTACCAAACATTATATGAAAAGTCAATTTTTATTTGCGTGAAAATTACAGAAATCATTGACAAAAAATAGTTTTAATATTAAAATACATAGTATAGTAAGAAAGGATTTGTTATGAATAAAAATAAAAAGGGTATAATTGCATTATTAATAATATTGTTTCTTGCGTGCTTAACATGCGGATTTTTGGGGTTATTTCAAAATACGAAAAAGGAAAAAACACCAGAGACTCCCAAAGAATACGTCGTTAACACGATATATTATCTAGACAATGTTCAGGTAGAAGAGATTCCTACAAATGAGTTTAATGAAGATGGAGTACAAGAAATAAAATATGCATTTGATTTTGAAAGCACAGTTTGTACCAACAATGTAAAATGGGATTGGGATGAAGAAAAATGGACTTTCACTGTAAATAAAACAGCTGACAGCACTTGTAGAGTTTATTTCGTTAATACAAAATTTGATATCACAGTTCGTGTTACAGGCGGAACTTTAAAAACATCTGATACAGTGGCTTTAAGAGGTGAAGATCATATTGTTGAAATAAAACCCACTGCTGGTTATACATATTCAAATACAGTTTGTGCTAATAATGAAATTGGAACGTGGGATGAGAAAACTAATAAGCTTACAATTGCCTCTGTTTTAAAAACCACAACATGTGATGTGTTATTTGAAATAGAAAAATATACTGTTCAAATAATCTCAGAAAACGGAAGTGGTTCTACAACTATCGAAGAACAAGAATACGGAAGCAAAGTAACTTCAAATGTTGTTGCTTCTAGTGGATATAGTTATAGTGGTGCACCGGTGTGTACAAATAAGCAAACCGCAACATGGATTGATGGTGTTCTTACAATTGCAAAATTAACTTCTGACACCGTTTGTACTCTTACCTTCACTTTGACTCCTGTAACTCCAACAACATTTACTGTAAAAATTAATGAAAGCGCTCACATCACCGTTACGAATTCAAGCGACAAAAGTCAGTCGGTTGGCGATGGAGATAATGTGTTTGTGGGAGTCACAATGCAAGATGGCTATGCAATAGATCATGTCACTTGCACAAGTTCCGAAACAGAAATAAGTGCTGGCATTATAGAAATACATAATGTAACAAAAAATCAAATTTGTACAATAGTAGAGAAAGCAGCTTAAAAACATTAATAAGTCGCCTAATAGGGCGATTTTTTAATTGAAAAAATTGATAAAAAATGATAATGTATTTATATGTGGAAAATAGGTAATATAAAAATTGATAATAAAATTGTTTTAGCTCCGATGGCGGGAGTTACCAATCATGCATTTCGTAAAATAGTAAAAGAAATTGGTGCTGGTTTAGTGTACTCAGAAATGATTAGTACCAAAGGAATATTTTATAATAGTAAAAAAACTTTGGATTTATTAAAAATTGATGATTTTGAAAGACCAATAAGTATTCAAATATTTGGTAGTGATATTGAGTCGTTTAAAAAAGCGGCAGTATATATAGATAAAAATATACATCCTGATATTATAGATATTAATATGGGATGTCCTGTACCAAAAGTGGCTGTTAAATCTCAGGCCGGTTCGGCCCTTCTAAAAGATCCGCAAAAAATATACAAAATAGTAAAAGAAGTAGTGGAGAATGTTA
>CAZGGW010000049.1:0-2385 GCA_964525365.1 uncultured Muribaculaceae bacterium
TTATTTCTTCTGAAAGGCTTGGCATGCCAGAAGCAATATTACCTCTTTCTAATGCAGTTATTGATATGGCATTAAGTCCTAAAAGTAATTCTGCGTATTTAGCAGTAAATGCTGCGATTAGTGATGGTAAAAAGAGCAATGGTAAAGTACCAAATCATTTAATAAATCCATCAAAAGATTATAAATATCCGCATGATTATCCTAATTATTATGTTGAACAACAATATTTACCAGATGATATAAAAACAAGTATATATTATCATCCGAAAAGGAATAAATATGAATATGAAATGAATAAGTTTGATGAATCAAGAAAAAAAGGTACTAAGAAATAGTATCTTTTATTATATAATTTGTTATAAGTAAACCAGCAACTGCTGGAACATATGATGTGCTACCAAGTTCTATATTGTTGATTTTCTTTTCTTTTGAAGTTACAACGATTATTTTTTCTTGATTTTCTTTTGATATTCCTTTTCTTACTTTTCTAGCAAGAGGATCATTATCAGTTTTGTCTAATGTGGTAATTTCTAAACTAGTGGCATCTAATTTGTTGGCTGTTCCCATAGATGAAATTAATTTTATATTTCTATTTATACATTCGTTAATTAATGCAATTTTGATTTTTGAATCATCACATGCATCCACTATATAATCATATTTTTGTATAAATAACAAATACATATTTTCATTTGTGATATAACCATTTATTAATGTTATATTTGCATCTTTATTTATAGATTTTATCCTTTTTTTGAATTCTCTTGTTTTATATTTATTAATATTTTTTCTAGTAGTAACAATTTGTCTATTCAAATTAGATGGTTTTATTGTATCACCATCTACAAGAGTAATGTTTTCTACTCCTGAGCGAGCTAAAGACTCTACGGCATATCCACCTACTCCACCCAAGCCTAAAATCAAAATATTTAATTTTTTAATTTTATCAACTTTATCAATTCCTATTAAACTTTCTAATCTAGATAAATTCATATTTTCTCCCATTAAAAACCTAAAGAACAAATACATTTATTAAAAACTCGCCATTGACGAGGTGGGTCACTACATACTTACTTTTAGGATTTCAAGTTAATGGCATTCAACACCAGTAAATAATTAAGTCCCCGATTTAATAATATAGTCGGTTTTATATTATGTATTTATTACTTTAGGTAATTCTATTATAACATATTTTTGTTATAAACACATTAATTAACATTTTGTAATATTTCTATCATTTTTGATTTTGTAATGGATGGATCCACTTGACCTCTTGATTTTTTCATTACTTGTCCCACTAAATAGTCTATCATATTAGCCTTACCATTTTTGTATGAATTAACTGCATCTGAATTTTCGTTTATTACTTCATTAATAAAATTGATTATTTCATTCTCATTGGTATTTTGTTTAATTCCTTTTTTATCAATTATTTCTATTGGAGAAATAATTGATAAAAGAGATTCTGTGAGTACTTCTTTTGCTTGATTTGATGAAATCTTTCTATTGCTTACCAATGTAATTAAGTCCGCAAGCATTTTAGGCCTCAAAAATATATCTTCTATATTCAAGTTATTTTTATTTAAATGGCCTAATATATTTGTATTAATAAAGTTAGCTGCCATTTTGGGCTCCACATTATAAGTAATTGTTTTTTCAAAATAATCAGATAATTTTTTTGATTTGACAAGTATTTTAGCATCGTATTCAGATAATTTATAATCATTCATATATTGTTTTTTTCTTTCAAATGCTAGTTTTGGAATATCTTTTTTTATACTTTCAACGAATTCGTTTGTTATCTTATATTTAGGTATGTTTGGTTCAATAAAATATTTGTAATCAATTGCATCTGCTTTATTTCTCATAAAAATTGTTTCTTGTTTTTCTTCACTCCATCTTCTAGTTTCTTGCTGCATTTCATTATATTCTCCATTTGCTTTTAATTTAAATTGTCTATCTATTTCATAATTTATTGTATTTTTTACTGCATTAAATGAATTAACGTTTTTAATTTCTATTTTAGTACCCCAGTTTTTTTGATCTTTTTCATCTAAATTTGCATCCATAATTGATATGTTAACATCACATCTTACTTGACCTTTTTTGCTGTCAGCTTCACTAATACCTGCGAATTGATAAATAGATCTCATAGTTTCTAAAAATGCTACTGCTTCTTTAGCAGAATGGAAGCAAGGCTCAGTAACAAGTTCTAAAAGTGGAACTCCAGCTCTATTATAATTTATTGTAGAATAATTAGAATAATGAGTAGTACTCGCAGCATCTTCTTCTAGATGTACATTATTAATATATGCTGTTTTTGTTTCACTTTCACAAATATATTCTAAACTTCCGTATATCCCAACAGGTATTGGTTTCGTTTCT
>CAZGGW010000049.1:2401-5268 GCA_964525365.1 uncultured Muribaculaceae bacterium
ATCAGGATAATAATAATTTTTACGTTCAAATTGAATATATTCTGGCAATTTACATCCCAAAATTACACTGGTCATAATCGCCATTTTTATTGCTTCTTTGTTTAAAATGGGGAGTACTCCAGGAAATCCCATATCAATTGCTACTACGTTTGTATTAGGCTCATTAGAATACTCATTTCTCGCATCCGAAAAAACTTTAGTATTTGTATTACTTATTTCGCAGTGCATCTCAAGCCCAATTAATGCTTTATACATTATTTCACTTCCTTTGCTATCTGATTTTTATAATTCATAGTACTTTCCAATTTATATGCAATATTTAATACTGCTTCATCGTTATAACAGTTTCCAGTAATATTCACTCCAACTGGTAAATTATTAATGAATCCATTAGGTATAGTGATAGAAGGAAAACCTCCAAAGTTTCCAACTTGTAAATGTTCCTCTAATGGAAAAGATTCATTAGCAAGTTTATCATCAGTTCCCTCTAATTTTTTGGCCGGACCACTACCAACTGGTAATATTACTGCATCATATGTTCCAAATAACTTTTTCCATTCATCTACTAATAATCTTCTAACTCTTTGAGCGTTAAAGAAATATCTATCTTTATTTTCGGATTGCAATACATATGATCCAATTATAAATCTTCTTTTAATAAGTGGAGAAAAACCTTTTGTACGATAATTTTTCATCATTTCTATATAATTATTTCCTTCTGCTCTTGGACCAAATATAATTCCAGTTAGGTTTGACATATTTGATGTGGCTTCAGCGCAAGAAATAACTGTATATGCAGGTAATATTGCATTAAGCAAATTTTGATTCACACTAACACTTTCTACATCCATTCCTAATTCTTTACATTTTTCAATTGTATTCATAAAAATGTTCAAATTACTAATTAATTCATCATTTGGATTATTATAATTATTAATATCACAAAGTTCTTTTATATAACAAAGTTTTTTATCTTTCACATCATCATTAATGTTATATAATAAATTTATATTACTTGAATCCCAAGTAGTCATATCTTTTTCATCTTTACCCTTCATTGAGTTTACTACAATGGCTGCATCTTTAACATTCCTTGTAAGTACACCAGCATGATCTAGACTGCTTGCAAAAGGAAAAACACCGTATCTTGATATCATACCATACGTTGGCTTATATCCTACTATTCCACAGTAAGCAGCAGGCTTTCTAATTGAGTCTCCAGTATCTGTTCCAGTCGCAAATGGATAAACTCCATAAGCAACTGCACAGGCAGAACCAGCGCTTGATCCAGCACACATTCTACTTTTATCCCATGGATTTCTGACTATTCCTGTATGCCCTGTTGTTCCAGTACCACCCATTCCGAATTCATCTAAAACTGTTTTGTTTACTGCAACTGCTCCTGATTTTTCTAAATTTAAAATTGATGTCGCAGTAAAAAAAGGCACATAATTTTTTAATGTATTTGATGAACCAGTACTAAGTATATCTTTTGTACTATAATTATCTTTTATACCGTATGGAATCCCAGAAAGTAATTTATCAGTTACATTAACTTCTTTTACTTCGTCTAAAATTGTAACAAAAGCATTGCATGTTTCTTGTAGTTCGTGAGACTTTTTTACTGCTTCATTTATTAATTCTTTTACAGTTGTTTTGTTATCAATGAGTGCTGCGTGTATTTCTTCAATACTTTTATCCATATATTCCATTATTCCACCACCTTAGGTACTTTCACTTCATTATTTTTTATATCATCGCAATTCAAAAGTAATTTTTCGATTGGTACTGATTGTTTGGCTGTATCTTCTCTTAATTCATATGAAAAATCATCTAAAGTATATGACATGGGTTCGACTGATTTAATATTCTCTATTTGATTAATTAAATCAATGTTTTTATCAATTACTTCAAATTCTTTTAACACCATGTTATTTTCATCTTCAGTAAGTCCAATTAATAGCTTTTCTGCATAGTTATTAATCATCTCTTTTGTAAATTTCTTGTTCATGTTTTCTCCTTAAAATAAAATTTAATATAGATTTTTAAAATATTGTTTTTTATTTATTATATCATAGTGTGAATTAAATCTGACTATTTTGCTGTTATGTTATTTTTTAATGCTTATTACTGTATCAAGATTTACATTTTTACATGAATTCATTATATTGATATCTGCGTCTTTATTATAAGATTTTAATATTTTAATTATTTTTTTCATTTCTATCCTTTTGGAAGTTTTATCTTTGGTCACAGTACACGCACAATCTATGAAAGTTAAGTTATTAAATTTTAACCATTCAATAATATTGCTTTCTTTTACATAATATAATGGTCTAATAAGTTGCATTCCTTTATAATTAGTAGAATCAAGTATTGGTTTCATTGTTTTAAATTCTCCATTATAAAGCATACTCATTAATGTCGTTTCAACTACATCATCAAAATGATGACCAAGTGCGATTTTATTACACCCTAATTTTTTAGCTTCTGAATATAATGATCCCCTTCTTTTTCTAGCACAAAAATAACAAAGATCTTTTTCTTTTTTTATGGAATCAAATATATTTGTATTAAATATATTAAGATTTATATTTAGAATTTGTGAATTCTTAAGTATTAAATCTAAATTTTCTTTTTTATATCCCGGATTCATTAAAAGAAATACAATTTCAAATTTAATTTCACCGTGTTTCATGAGCTCTTCTAAACACTTAGCCATAAGAAACGAATCTTTTCCACCGCTTATACAGACAGCAATTTTATCATTATCTTCAATTAAATTAAAATCTTTAATTGCTTTAATAAACGGTCTCCATATTTCTTTTCTATATTTTTTTATTATACTTTTTTTAATATTTTTATAT
>CAZGGW010000050.1:0-5149 GCA_964525365.1 uncultured Muribaculaceae bacterium
TAATGCCATATGAAAGAAGTGCAATTAGAAAAAATTTAAAGAAAAAGTTAAAAAAATACTCTTTGGTGGCATTAATGCTATTTTTAACAAAAATAACGAGTTATGTTTAGAACAAATTAATGATATTGATAAATACAATATTTATGATAAGAAGATTTAAAATAGCCCATAATCCTTTGTGATTGTGGGCTATTTTTTGCATTTATAAGTATCATTGAAGTCCATAAAACTGTTGTTGTGTGTTTTAAAGTGTCTTGGTGGCACTTTTGGTGGCAAATGTATCACTTTACACCTGAAAAGAACTATATATAAAATTACTGATATGTCTTGTTTTCCTTTGTTTTAGTGTGATATAATGTTTTTAGTTGTGATAGGTGGATGGCTCCAAAACCGCGGATGGGAGTTCGATCCTCTCTGCCCCTGCCATAGATAGTTAGACGAATAGAAATATTCGTTTTTATTTATTGATATGTTATAATCGAATTAGGAGGTATTAAAATATGGAAGAAAAAGAATCAGAAAAAGTAATTTACGAGATGCTTATTAAACCAGAATATTTTTGTTTAGTTGCTACTGGAGAAAAAAAGTATGAAGTAAGAACAAATGATACGAGAAGAAAAGCAATGAAAGTAGGCGACTATATAAAAATGTTAAAGGAACCTGAAAAAGAGGAATTCTTAATGTTAGAAATAGTTGCGAAATTAGAATACCCTACATTTACGGCTTTATATGATGGTTTACCAAAAAAAGATGTTGGTTTTGAAGGAAGAACAACTGAAAGTATTGTTCAAGAACTCAGAAGATTTTATACCGCGGAACAAGAAGAGGCAATAGGGACTGTAGCTATTGAAGTTTCAGTTATAAAAGAATTATCAAATTATGCGCAACCAGCAACTTTGGTGCTAAAAAAATAGATGAATGTAAAAACATTCGCTTTTTTGTTATACTATATAAATTTTTGATGTAGTAAAAAGATTGTTGTAAAAATCATATAATTGTAAATTAGTATTTAAGAAGAATAAAAAATATGATAATATTAATATATGAAAGATAATATAAGAAAAATAAAAAAAATCAAAATCAAATGGAAAAATATAATTCTCTTATTTTTGTTATTGATTTGTGTTGCTTTTTTTGTTGGTTCTACAATTAATATAGTAAAATGGTTTGTTGATAACAAAAAGACAGATGCGCAAGTAGGAAATATAGATATTAGCACAGAACTAACTGAAAGTGAAGGTGAAAAAGTCATTAGTAATGAGGAAAAAATTGATAAATTTGATCCTTACTGGGATTTTATAAAGATGAAATTAATAAGTGTTGATTTTAATCAATTAAAACAAACTAATAGTGATGTAGTAGGATGGATAAAAGTAAATGGTACTAATGTAAACTATCCTTTTGTTCAAACGAAAAATAATACATATTATTTAAACCATTCATTTGATAAAACTTCAAATGGTGGCGGATGGGTATTTTTAGATTATAGGAATAACATAAAAGAATTAAATAAAAATACCATTATTTATGCTCATGGTAGAAAAAATAACACTTTGTTTGGAAGCTTAAAAAAAATTTTGTCTGATAATTGGTATGAAAACAAAGATAATTATGTAATAAAATTATCAACTGAAACTGAAAACACATTATGGCAGATATTTAGTATATACAAAATACCTAATACAAGTGATTATTTACAAATAGATTTTTCTGATGATGAATCATATCTATTATTTTTAAACGAGTTAATTAATAGAAGTAAATATGATTTTAAAACTTCTATTGATTCTTCAAACAATATACTAACTTTATCTACTTGTTATGATGATAATAATAAAATAGTAATGCATGCAAAACTTATAAAGAGAGAAATTCGATAATTCTTTACTTTCAATGGCTTTTTTGATATAATATACAACGATTTAGGAGAGAATATGTACGCGTATGAAGATAACTTAAATTAGAAAAATGTTTTAAAATGAATGATAAATATGTTAGATAGTTTAGAATTAATAGTTGATGAAATAAGTCTTGGGCTTAAAAAGAGGAATATATGATAAATGTTGTGTTATATGAACCAGAAATACCGGTTAATACTGGAAATATTATGAGAACATGCGTAGCAACTGGCAGCAAACTTCATTTAATAGAACCATTAGGGTTTAGTCTAGATGAAAGTTCCATTAAAAGAAGTGGAGTCAATTATATAAAAGATTGCGAATATATCGTTTATAAAGATATAGAAGATTTTTTTAAAAAGAACAAAGGCACATATTATTTTTTAACAAGATATGGACATAAACCTCATGATACATTCGATTATAGTAATCGAGACGAAAATATATATTTCTTTTTTGGAAAAGAAAGTACAGGAATACCAAGAGAAATATTAAAACCTTATATTGATAAATGCATGAGAATACCAATGACAGATAAAGTAAGAGCTCTCAATGTATCTAATACAGTTGCAATAGTAGTATATGAAGCATTGAGACAACAAAATTATAACGATTTATTGAGAGATGAGCCTCATAAAAGTAAATCTTATATAGAACAAAGTAAATAAAGTGTAAAATTTGTTGTAAAATTTTTATAAAAGTGTTACAATTGTAAAGTAGTAAATTCGGGAGGAAAAATGGAAAATAAAAAAACAGGTTATCCATCAGTGGATAAAACCCATTTAAAAGGAACAAAATTTTTAGAAAGGCATCCAATTATACCATCTATGACTTTTTCTCAAGTAATGGATTTAATGTTTTTAACACAAGGAAATCATAAAATAGTAGATTGTTTGGATCTGGAAGTTGATGTAAAACAATTTCAGAAAGATGGCTTGATGATGGCTAAAGCACTATTAGAACTTGGTGTTAAGCCAAATGATATAGTATCTATTTCGATGCCAAATTATTATCAAGCTATACCAATTTTTAAAGGAGCAAATATGATAGGTGCAGTAACAACATATTTAAATCCTTTAGCTTCGCTTGAGGAAACAAAAGCATATTTAAATTTATATGAAAGCTCTGTTTTTATAACAACGGAAAAGGATAAAGAATATTGTGATGAGATAAAAAGGACTACTAAAGTAAAACATATCATTACTATGAAAGAAGATTTGCGTAATAGTCGAGATTTTTATAATCAAATGGAGTCTGAAGTTGGTAATAATGAAGATGTTGATTTGCATGAACTTGGTAATGTTAGCCTTTATCAAAAAGAAGGAATTAAAAATAAATTTAATGGTAAACAAGACGCATTAATATTATATACTAGTGGTTCAACTGGAAAGGCAAAAAGTATGCTTTTTACAAATGAGAATTTAATAGCTTCATGTATTTATCTAAAAAACTCTACTCATGTACCAAAAGTTACAGAAAATGATAGACGTTGGATGAATGTTGTACCTTTTATGTATCCATATGGATTTGGTGCTTCTGTTCTACAAACATTTTTAAGTGGCCGAGAAGTAATATTAACGCCTAACTTGTCTCCGGAAAATATTGCGTATTATTATTCTAAAAATCCAAATTTAATATTTGGAAGTCCGGCACATTTTGAATTATCGAGGAGAAATCTTCCAAAAGATCAAATGGTAGAATCCATGAGATTATATTTATCGGGGGGAGATTATTTATCTGTATCACAATCACATGCCATTATAGATTTCTTCAAACAACATGGGGCAGAAGTAAAAGTTAGTAACTCTTCTGGTACTGGAGAAACTTTAGGCTGCAGTACAAATGCTATGAATGTTCCGTATCGTCCAGAGACTGTAGGACAACTTGTGGTGGGACCGGAATATGTGATACTTGATCCTGAAACTGGAAAAGAAGTGAAATATGGAGAAACTGGAACTTTGTGTACTAGTGGGAAACATGTATTTAAAGGATATTATAAAAATCCTCAGGAAACGAATAAAGTAATGTTTGAACGCAATGGTAAAACATATTATAACAGCGGTAACGTAGGATCTTTAGACGAATACAGGTATTTTACATTAAAAGGTAGAGCCTCTAGATTCTTTATAATTAATACACTAAATAAAGTATATTGTGAACTTGTACAACTGATAGTATCAAATATTGATGTTGTAGATAGTTGCGCAATAGTACCAAAGCCTAATGAAGAAAGTTTATACGAAAGTAAGGCTTATGTTGTATTAAAAGATGGAATTGAACCAAGTAAAGAGATAGAAGATTATATACTTACTAAAAGTTGTGAAACATATACAGATTCTTCAACAAACGAATCAGCAACATTAAAAGAATATGAAGCACCAAAATCAGTTACATTTTTATCAAAACTTCCAAGAACAAAAGTTGCTGAAAAAATAGATTATGAAAAGTTAAAAGAAATGGCACAAGATGAATATGAAAATGAACATTCATTAAAACGTGAACTTAAATAAGGTAGAATTATTGTTTCTTCCTTTTTTTTATGTTATAATTTTTCTATAAAGTAAAGAGGTGTTGTATGGGTAGTGGATTATATTTTCCAATAAGCGCACTAAGTTTTTGCATTGTAATTGTTATATCTTTTTATGCTAAAAAGAGTATAAAATCTACTGAGACAAAATTATATCAGTATTTATTGCTTTCTAATTTTGCTGGATTAATAATTGAATTATTTTGTACATTTGCTTCTTACATAAGTTATGATTTGCCTTTGATGAGCGATATAATATTAAAATTATATTTAGTATACAATGTGTTTTGGACATTGATTTTGGCAGTTTATGTGTATTATATTTCTTCTGATTTAACTGAAAATGATACAAAGAAAAAGAAAATATTTAATTTATCTAGAATATTTATGATAATATGTGCTGTTTTAATATACGTATTAAAATGTAATTTAATTGTCAGTGATGATTTCGCAGTAAGATATACTACTGGACCTAGTGTTAATTTTACTTATGGGATATGCGGAATTTTAATATTTATAATGATAATATGTATTTTAAAAAGTAAAAATAAATTTTCGAAAAAATATATTCCAATCTACTCATTTATAATAACTATAGTCGTTGGAATATTTATTCAAACAAATTTCCCTGGTTTGTTAATTATGACATATATTGAGACATTAACTATAACAATCATGTATTTTACAATAGAGAATCCAGACTTAAAGATGTTAGAACAATTAT
>CAZGGW010000051.1:0-4654 GCA_964525365.1 uncultured Muribaculaceae bacterium
TACCATCAGGTAAATATGGCATATCTTCTTCAGGTAATACTAATGAAATAACACCTTTATTTCCATGACGACCCGCCATTTTATCTCCAACTTGCATTTTTCTCTTTTTAATAATATATACTCTTACTATTTTTAATACACCAGCTGCAAGTTCATCTGAATTTTCTTTTGTAAATATTTGCACATCATGTACAATTCCTTCACAACCGTGGTTTACTCTTAATGAAGAATCTCTTACTTCTCTAGTCTTTTCACCAAATATAGCATGTAATAGCTTTTCTTCACTAGTAAGTTCTTGTACTCCCTTAGGAGTAACTTTTCCAACTAATATATCATTTTCTTTTACTTTGGTACCAATTCTAACAATACCATCTTCGCCCAAATTCTTTCTAGCTTCTTCACTTACATTTGGAATATCTCTAGTAAATTCCTCAGGTCCAAGTTTTGTATCCCTACATTCTATTTCTCTCATTTCAATATGAATAGAAGTAAGAACATCATCTTTTACTATTCTTTCATTTAATATAACAGCATCTTCGTAGTTATAACCTTTATATGTCATAAACGCTACTAAAAGGTTTTTCCCTAACGCCATCTCACCTTGATCAGTGGAAGGTCCATCTGCAAGAGTGTCTCCTATATGTACCTCTTCACCTTTTTTAACAATTGGATGTTGGTTATAACAAGTCTCTGCATTACTTCTTTGATAGTTAATAAGTGTATATTCTTCTTTTCCTTTTACACCTTTTACTATTACTTTTTTAGAATCAACATAATCTACCACTCCATCAATTTTAGAAATAACAGTGTCTCCAGATTCTTTTGCGATTGCATATTCTACGCCAGTTCCAATTATTGGAGCTTCTGTTCTCATAAGAGGTACTGCTTGACGTTGCATATTTGCTCCCATTAGAGTACGATTGGCATCATCGTGTTCCAAAAATGGTATCATACTTGTAGTAAGTGATACAATTTGAGAAGGTGAAACATCTATATAATTTACTTTATCTTTACTTACTATTAGATTATCTCCAATATATCTTGCTGGCACTTCATCTTCAGTTATATTTCCTTTATTGTCTGTATCAATAGTAGCTTGAGAAATATAGTAATCTTCTTCTTCATCAGCAGTTAAGTAATCTATATCTTCCAATACTTTTGCATTCTTTACTCTTCTATATGGAGTCATAATAAAGCCATATTCATTTATTTTAGCATAACTAGCAAGTGAAGTAATAAGTCCAATATTTGCTCCTTCTGGAGTCTCTATAGGACAAATTCTACCATAGTGTGATGGATTAACGTCACGCACTTCCATACCTGCTCTATCACGAGATAATCCACCAGGCCCAAGAGCACTTAAGCGTCTTTTATCATTCATTTCTGCTAACGGATTTATTTGATCCATAAATTTTGATAATTGACTACTTCCAAAAAACTCTTTCAATGAAGCAGTTACAGGACGAATATTAATTAAACTTTTTGGCGTAACAGCATCAAGTTCTTGAGTTGACATCTTTTCTCTAATAGCTCTTTCCATACGAGCAACACCAATTCTAAATTGATTACCAATTAATTCACCATCTTGTCTCACACGTCTATTTCCTAAATGGTCTGTTTCATCATACTTTCCTATACCATAATGCAAAGATATATAGTATGAAACTGATGCATATATATCAGAAGTAGTTAATCTCTTCGTTGTTATGCTCTGATCATTACCAATAATTTTTATTACTTTTTTACTTCCATCATTAGCGTAAACTAAAACTTCTTGAATTTTATTATATGTATCAAGTTCTTCATTTATTTTAACTTCCTTTACGCCATATCCAGCTGCAAATAAAGGTTTAATTTGATCTAATATTTCTCTAGTAATAATAGTTCCCTTAGCAACTACTACTTTATCTCCATCTTTTATATCTTGTGCTATTTTATTATTAAGAAGTCTATCTATTACATTTAATTTTTTATTAAATTTATATCTTCCAACTTTAGCTAAATCATACTTAAATTTATCAAAAAATCTACTAATTATTTGATTCTTAGAACTATCTAAAGTCGCAGGTTCTCCTGGACGAAGTTTTTCATATATTTCAATTAATGCTTCATCAGTGTTAGATGTACTATCTTTTTCAAGAGTAATTTCCATATAATCATCTTTTCCAAACAACTTTAATATATCTTCATCGCTTGATAAACCTAGTGCTCTTAAAAATGTTGTAATAGGAACTTTTCTAGTTCTATCTATTCTAACATAAAATATACCACGAGCATCAAGTTCAAATTCAAGCCAAGTTCCATGATCCGGCATAATTACACCAGTTATCATTTCTCTACCAGACTTGTCAATTACTGTTTTGAATGATACACTAGGACTTCTAACCAATTGAGAATTTATTACTCTTTCCGAACCATTTATAATAAATGATGCGTTCTCAGTCATCATTGGAATATCTCCCAAAAAGACTTCTTGTTCTTTTACTTCTCCAGTTTCATTAATAAAAAGTCTAGCTTGTACTTTTAAAGGAGCTGAATACGTTGTTTTACGTTCTTTAGCTTCTTTAACAGTATATTTTTTGTCACCAAAAGAATAGTCACCAAACTCTAGTGACAAACTTCCAGAAAAACTTTCTACTGGAAAAATATCTTCAAATACCTCTTTTATTCCTTCCTTTAAAAATAAATCAAATGAATCTTTTTGTACTTCCAAAAGATTGCTTAGTTCTAACGTGTTGCGTGTTTTAGAGAAATTCCTTCTTTCTCTTTTCCCATATTTTTGAGTTTTATACGCCACTCTTTCACCCCAATTCCTAAATTTTTAAAAGGACATAAAATTTTTAAAAAAAATCAATGTACTGCAATTTACAATTTTATCTCATAAAGTTCAATAAGTCAACAACTTTTTGTTTTAAAAATTAAAAATCCTTTGCTTTTTGACATAATTTCTATAAAATACTCTTTTTCCAACAACTTTTTTATAGAATTAGCCCCTTGATTCTTATTAATTACGAACCAAAATTCCCCATTTTTATTCAAATAATTTTTAGCATTTATCAAAATGCTTAGCAACTTTTCTTTACCAACCCTAATAGGTGGATTAGATATAATAATGTCATATTTTTTATTAACATCACTATATTCATCACTATAAAACGCTTTACAATTAACATTATTTCTTTTAATATTCATTTCCGTTAAATGAATTGCTCTTTTATTAATATCAATCATATCTACTTCACTAGAAGTTATATTAGATAACGTAATACCAATTACACCATATCCGCATCCAACATCTAATATTTTTTTGTTAGATATTTTTTCTCTTAAAAAAGTATTTATTAGATAATCAGTTGCATAATCAACTTTATTTTTAGAGAAAACTCCGTTATCACTATAAAAGATAAAAGAAGAATCAAATACTTTATATTCAATACTTCTTAGTTCACTTTTTAAACTATTATCATTTATAAAATAATGATCCATTCTTCTCCTTTAAACGCAAAAAAGCCTAATTAAAGGCTTATATTATGCTAATTCTACAGTTGCGCCAGCTTCTTCAAACTTAGCAGCAAGTTCTTTTGCTTCATCAGCACTAGCATTTTCTTTAACAACTCCGCCATTGTCAGCGATGTCTTTTGCTTCCTTAAGTCCAAGTCCTGTAATTTCTCTTACAATTTTAATAACTTGTAACTTGTTAGCTCCTGCTTCTTTAAGAACAACATTCTTATTTCCTGCGTCTTCTTCTTGTGCAGCTACTGGAGCAGCAGAAACTGCTACTGCGCTTGGATCTACTCCAAATTCTTCCTTCATCATGTCAACTAATTCTTTAACTTCAAGAATAGTCTTTTCTTTAATACTGTCAATAATTTCCTTATTTGATAATTTTGCCATTAGTTATTTCCTCCTTCTTTCTCTAACTTTTCAGCATATAGGTTAAGTGCAATACTTAAATTCTTAACATGTTCAATAAGTCCACCTGCAAACATAGTAAGAAGTCCTTCCATACTTGGTATAGTTGCATATTCTTTAATAACATCTATTCCTACAACTGCTCCATCAATGTATCCAGCTCTAATTTCAAGAGATGGAACTTCTTTTGCAAATTCACTTAAAACCTTAATGGGTTCAATGATAGACTCAGAAAACAAATAAGCATTAGGTCCAGCCATAAATTCATTTAAAGGAATTTTCTTATCACTAAGAGCAATATCCATTAAAGTGTTTTTATAGATTTTTAAATCAGACCCAGTTTCTCTTAATTTCCTTCTTAATGTAGTAATTTCTTTAACAGTAAGACCTTGATAATTAACTAATAAAAACGTTTTAGAATTATCTAACTTACTTGAAATTTCTTTAACAACATCTTTCTTTAAATTAAGATTCTTTTCACTTGCCATATTTCCTCCTTCTTTAGTTAAAAAGCTTTCCCAAACAAGGGAAAGCTCCTATAAAAAGCATTAATTCCCTCGGTAGGATTTACTAACAACCTACTGTCTTTGGTCACTTCAACGTAGTTGATTATACAACACTTTTCAAACTTTGTAAACACTTTTTAAACATTCTTTTAATTTTATGAACAATTTTATAAAATAGACCAACTATCTCTCGCGATAAATCGCGACCACTTTCCCACTATTTTGGTTTTTCGCTT
>CAZGGW010000052.1:0-4611 GCA_964525365.1 uncultured Muribaculaceae bacterium
AAGGTTCTGCAAACAATGGTGAAGATATTCAGGATGCAGACTTTGAGGAAGTGAAGTAAAAGACGATTAGAAATAATCAGCAAATCATAGAAAATCTCTGTAAATAAGTAGTTTACGGGGATTTTTGTTTTAAATAAATTCTCAAAGGCTATTGTTTTTGATTGTTTTTTATCATACATTTGTACCATATTTGTAGCGGAACTTAATTAGCGACGAAGTGGAACTTATGAGCACTTATGAATACTAATGAGTACTTAAATAGCGATAATGATACCGATGAATAAGATTCAGAAACAATGTGAAGTGTGTGGGCTGTCTTTCGTTCCCAAGACAGTCGATTCTGTTTATTGCTCTAAAACGTGTGGCAATGCGGCATATCGTGAAAAAAAACGGCAAAAACGAAAAGAAGAAGAAAGGCAAGCAGTCGTAGCTAAAATATCAGATGACCGACTATACATTTCCGTTCCTGAAGCAATCGCTCTTTTCGGTGTCGCTAAGAGTACGCTTTATCGCCTGGTTCGACAAAAGCGAATTCCAGCTATCAACTTAGGAACTCGCCTTGTCCGGATAGATCGTGCAGCGATAGAAGAAATGTTCCCCATTCGCCAAATACCTCTTAAAAAGGAGAAGCCAACAGCAAAACTATACAGCCTTGAACCACAAGATTGCTATACTATCGGCGAGATTGCCAAAAAGTTTGGCATATCGGATAGCACGGTATATAAGCATATCCGTAAATATTCTATCCCAACTCGACAGATTGGCAACTATGTTTATGCTCCAAAAGCCGAAATAGATAGTTTGTATAATCAATAGCAATATACCATATGAAACAACTCTCCAACACAAAAGTAACCGTTCGGCTTCGCAAAGCAGAAGATAGGAAAGAGTGGTATGTCTATATTGAAAGCTATCCGGTAAATATTCCCGGCAAGCAAACTCCGCAACGTGTTCGTGAATATCTGAATCGCTGTATAACTACGGTTGAATGGGATAAAAAACGTACCGCCCGCACCGATGCAGACGGAACGAAAACCTATAAACCCAAACGTGATGATAATGGGATAATCGTTTGCCGAAGCGAAAAAGACCAAGAAACCATGCTATATGCCGATGGAATTCGCAAGCTTCGCCAACGAGAATACGATAATGCCGATTTATATAGCGATACCGAAAGTGCACAAGTCGAACAAAAGGAACGCTCACAACATAATTTCATAGAATATTTTAATGCTACAGCCAAGAAACGCCATGCTCAAAGTTCAGACTCTATTCGTGTGAACTGGAAACGAGCATACGAATTAATAAAACTTTTCGCCGGAGATACATTGCCTTTTTCCAAAATAGACAATCGTTTTGCAGAAGATTTCAAGTTGTATCTTTTGTCAGCTCCTTGTGGAGGCAATAAAAGCGGAACTATTTCTCGCAATACCGCAGTAACTTACTTCTCCATATTCAAAGCAGCATTAAAGCAAGCGTTTGTTGATGGATACCTGACAACAGATTTGTCTGCAAAAATCAAAGGCATACCAGAACAAGAATCACGACGTGAGTATTTAACGGTTGAAGAACTTAATGTTCTTGCCAGCACGCCATGCGAACGAGATGTACTTAAACGAGCTGCATTATTTTCGGCTCTTACTGGCTTACGGCATTGTGATATTCAGAAATTACGATGGAAAGAAATCAGTATGAACGGCAATCAAGCCCAGTTGCATTTCACGCAGCAAAAAACAAAAGGCGTTGAATATATGCCCATTTCCCAACAAGCACTTGATTTGTGTGGCGAACCTCGAGAGCCGGAACAATTAGTATTCGAAGATTTACCTGATCCGGCATGGATTTCTAAACCACTGAAACGTTGGATAGAAGCTGCCGGAATCACAAAGCGGATCACATTTCATTGCTTTCGGCACACGTACGCAACGCTTCAATTATCCAATGGCACAGATATTTACACCGTAAGTAAGATGCTCGGACATACTAATGTAAAAACGACCCAAATTTATGCAAAAGTTGTGGACGAGAAGAAAAGCAAAGCAGCACAAGCGATTCAGTTAAACACCCTTAAAGATACGGAGTCATGAAAAACAACATTCTGGAATACATTATATTATATGTGATTATTGCCTGCGTAGCTTTAGTTATTGCAACGTTGGCTCGTATGTCCGCAGTCTTAATGGGATTTGATGGCTTTACAGCTTTCATGGTTTTTATAATCGTTTTGGTTATTCTGGGGATAGTGTATTTGAGCATTCACGTAGTACTACAAAATCTGATGTTGCCGTGGATCGGAAACGGATTAGCCAAGATTCCTTATTTCCGAAAAAAGATAGAGCAAAGGCAAGTTATCATCACCGAAGGAGTAGAGATCGAGCCGTTGGATCCAGCTTCTTTGGAAGCCATACGGATAGAACAGCAGGAAAATATCGCCAAAGAACAGCAAGAGCGACTTGATACTCTCCTCGATTACACCCGGAAAGTCTTTGCCCTCTATTTATCAGACGAGCATATAGAAGTACTTTGTCAAAATATGCAGGTTTACGCCAATGATTTGAGTCCTAAAAAACTACAACCGGTTAGGGTTAAAGAGTTATCAATAACAGACCTTCGCCATTTCGGTTGGAACATTTGGGCAACAGACAAACGCCGGAGTCAGATGGATGTTGCAAGCTTTCTGAAAGTTGTCTTCCCCAATGTTTTCGGGGACACGGAAACTGATAGCATCAAACGGCATTTAAAAGATGATGAAAGAAAGGGAGTGATTAAGATAAAGGAAAATCTAACCGAATAGAATGTAATTTGCCCCTTAATATTATAACGATAAGTAATTATTATACGAAGAGAAAACATAATGAGTGACAAAAAGAAGCCAGCAACACCAGAAACAATAAAGAGTCTGTATGAAAACATGGGGAAAACAATTGAAATGTTTTCTCCTAACATCAAGAAATATATAATGCTAAAAGAGGCAATAAATGAGGGAAATACAACTGAAAATCATAGAGTGTTTGATGCTTTTTTATCGTTGATTATTTATTTTCAATATGCAAATATTGAGTCAGCCTCCGTTTTAAGAGCCTGTTTTCGTACGGACTTACCAGCAGAGAAGAGATATAACATTAAGTGGATTAATTGTGTAATTATTGAAGCTTACAAACATTTGTACGGATATGGTAAGAAAAGAAATAAATCCTTATGGGTGTCTAAAATCAAGCCAGCTATCGAAGCCAGCAGTGATTCCGAGTTGATCCAAGATTTTATGGATTTAGAATTGTACATCATAGAATTTGGCCAAAACAAAGTAACCGATAAGGACAAACGAAACTTAAGCTTTCATTATGATTTAGAACCTGTTTCTGTTTACAACATGTTGATCTCCTTGAGCGAAGAGGAAGAAGTTCAGAGATTAATAAGTTTTATGGATTTACTTGAAAAAATCTCTCTTTTCACATCCAAATATATGGGAAAATATGCCATCAATATTGATATAAATTCAAAATCGTCAACAAAATACGTTTTTTCTCTATTTGAGTTCGATGTATTTAAAGAAAAAAAGGAAATGATTTTCTCTAGTTCGGAAACTATGATTAAAAATCAATCTCGGCGATTAGATGAATTTATGCAACATCAGAGCATCCCAGAGAAATTTATTCATTCTTTTAAAGGCTTGGATAAGGAGTCTGTATCTCCTTTATATAGATTAGTTGAGATTGAAAAAGTTGCAGCGCAGTTAATTTTCCTCTATATTGACCTAGCATCTGCTTTGCGGGCATATATTAGCTCTGAATATGCACTAGAAAGACAACTCTCCCTAAAGCAAGTCAACACAATCATTTACGAAGGATTCAATAAAATCTATCAACTTGATGATAACTCTGGAAATTCATTTTGGGATATGTATGTATGTCCAATTATGTCTGAAACTTCGGATGGCTCTGTGTTAGAAGAATTTGGTCTGCTTAATAAAGAATTAATAGAATTGAAGTTGAATATAAAATCACATAGTGATCAAAGGCAATTATCGGTTCACTTGGATAGCGGCATTCCTAAAGTATATTCTATGTTGCAGAAAATGAATCCTTTTGAAGAATCAATGAAGGCTTTGTCTTTATTGAAATTTCTCCCTAAACTTTTAAACTTTCTTTCGACGTGTTTACATGTAATTGGGGCTAACAACAATGCTATTTATGAGAAAAGAATGGCTCCTACCTATGAAAAAATAGACAGAATAGTCGAATTGCTGCAGAAAAGCCCCAAGACACCTCAAAGAGATGAGTACATAAAATTGTTAGAAAGCTTCAAGTCTGTAGATTTTCTTCAAAATATTATGAAGAAAAAACAAAAATAATTCATGCAAATTTGCTCTTTTCGTATTTCATCTAAATATAATCCATTATCACCTGCTGTGTTTTAGCTGTGTTGAGCCTGTGTCGAGCAACACAGCTAAAACACTTTTTTCATTTGCACCGTAATCATTAAAAACGATAATTATGGATGTACATGAAATTTCTTTTGAAAACCTGCCCAAGGCAGTCGCACATTTAGTCAGCGAACTGGCTGAAATCAAATCTTTAGTAGAAAAGGGGCAAGCACCTATTGTTCCTCAGA
>CAZGGW010000053.1:0-4280 GCA_964525365.1 uncultured Muribaculaceae bacterium
CTTCTAAATAATAAATTATTTCCATCAATTAATATTGTTCTCTTCATCATACCTCCATATATATAATATAATTTTTAAACAACTTTTTCAATCAAAATAAAAAAATGTGAACAAACACATTTTTTATATTAGTTAACATGAAGAAGAACTTAAAGTATATGGATCAGCATAAGTACCATCCCCACCAGTAACAGTTACACATGATTTAAGAGAAGTAGCTGGACGTACACGGCCACTACCAGATAAATCTATATGATTTAAAGCCCCCGTACTCCCCACATTACCCACCGTTGCATGATAAACTACTTTATTCTCTGGCATAACATAATAATACTGAATTGGTGAAGAAGTCCACCAATTGGCTCCTGTGGCGTTATCCATTATATAGGCTGTGGTAGTACCAGCACCATTGTATCTTAATCCTGCGTATGATATTTCATCTGCACTTAATAACCCTACTGGATATGTTAGATATCCATTGTCTCCTGTTGTTGTATTTTCTGTTACTGTATATCTACTTGCATTTGTACTTGAACATGCATATGTTGGTCTGAGATTAATTACCAATCTATTATATGCTGGGTAGTATACATCTCCTGAAGTCCATGTGTTACCAGAACTATTCAACTCTGCACTTCTATCATTACAATATACTGCTGTATTACTAAAATAGTTTCCATAATTTGTTCCTAAATAATTTGACTCGCTTCCTGAATACCATGTATCCACTACTCCTTTTACTATTGAGTTTGTTTGAGCACCAGTATAACTATTTGTATTATATGTGTATCCCACATAATATTTATATATCATTGAAGAATTATATGCAGTTGTAGTTGTTCCTATAAATCCATCGGTTGTGGTACTACCTGCTCCTGCATATACTAACTTAACTCCTCCTTCTGCGGTTGATCTTACTATTCTCCACTTATATCCTCCTAGGTTTACCCAATTATTATCCACATCTCCCCTATAATAATATATTCGTGTATTATCTTCTCCATATTCTGCTGCATCCGCTGTATAATATAGTCCTTTTCCATTTGTATCTGATGATACTGCACTAAAATCTATTCCTGTGTTAAGTGTAACATATGTAGAATTTGTATCATCTGGGTATGCTACTGAATGGGTAATAATATCATATAGATATGGTGTTGAAGTGAATGAAAGTAAACATTCTGTTTCATCTTTTGAAAATGGTGATATTGTTACGCTTTTAGTAATTGGATCCCAAGAAGCTGTTGAATTGTTATTACAACTTGATCCTGTCAAATAATAACCTGTGGTTACATTATCAAATGATGAAATTGATACTCCATCTAAAGTCATAGCTATTGAAGTATCATAACTTTGATGTTGTGTTAATGTATAAGGACTTGATTCTGTTCCATTACCTGATAGTTCTATATCTTGTTTTATATATATTACTGGTCTTACTCCCGAAGAAGATGATTGTTCTTTTAATGAAGATCCAGTAGTTGTTATTTCATACGTACTTGAATTACTTTCTGTCATAGTCCAGTATGAATTTTCTGGATTCAAATATGAATTAATTCCTCCTATAGCGGTATATTCATCTTTATTTATAAGTCCTATATTAGTATAATTTGCATTACTTGTACATGTTAAAGCAGATGAATTAGTACATTGAAAATCTGTATTTGTAAGTACATAAGTACTTTTATCTGTTAAAGCATTATAAAACGTTGTAAGTGTTGTACCTATGTTTGAATAAGTTACATTACTTCCATAATTTGTGTTAAGAACTAATTTTAATACTTTAGTGTTATCTATTAAGTAAGTACCCATTATTCTCCATATATATCCCGAATAACTTACATAGTTACTTTCCATTTCATTTGTATAAAGACATGGATGTGTACTTGTTGGTGTACATGAGAAAATACTTGCTACTTTTTCTGCTCCAGTAAGTGAGGACACAGAGTAAGATAAATGTTCATTATAAGTACTAGTTATCGCAGTATAACCTTCAATATCTATTGAATTAATCGAATTGTGAGTATAACCACCTTCTACTGAAAATCTTACAGTCGCAGTTTCTAAATCGCTATTAACAACAACAACTCTTATGGTTTTTTCATATAAATCATTTCCATATTGATCAGTAGTTCCTGATGCTTTCCAAGGACTTATTGATGATTTTTTAACTGTTATATATTCACTTTCAGTAGTATAAACAAGTTTATATTTTGTATCTATTGCAGTTAAATTAGCTATTTTTATATCATAATATGTAACACCTTTTTCAGTTAAAGTGATTGTGTTTGTTGCTGTATTGTTAATGGTAATACCATATGTTAAATCCGCCACAAACATTTCACTTGCTTTATATGAACTACTAGTATTTGTAAATACTGCATAAGTAACAGATAATACTATACTAAATCCCACCAAAAATGAAATCATTACTATATATGTTTTTGATAATTTTCTAAAAAACTTAATCATATTGCTCTCCAAATACTCTATTATTTAATTATAATTTTTTTTGATTATTATGTCAAACTTTTTTTACCTCTTCATATAATAAAATATGAAGTTTAAAGATTTTAAAAATATTTATAATTCTAATAAACCTATGTTTAACATAATTGTTTTTATAATTAATATTGTATTAATAGTATGGCAAATAATATTTACTTTAATCTTACCATATAGAATTAATGTAATAATTCTAATTCTTTTATTTTGTTCTTTAATATTTTTTTATTTTAAATTAGAAAATAAAAACTAAGAATTGGTCTTAGTATTTATTAAACTGGAAACTTGATATAAGTAATCAAATATATATTTTATATTCTTAGTATTTATGTATTCATTTTCTACTTCCTCTATTTTTCTTGGTATAGAAAGTATAATAAATAATAACTTTTCTTCTTCAGGATTTAATTTATTATGTTCTTTATACAAATTATAACTTTCTTTTAAACTTATATTAAGTCCTTCATTTTGCATGTATTTATATATATCTAAAATAGGTGTATCAACTATATAATCATCCCAATTAACAAGATAACTATTATCCCCCATTATTAAGTGCTCTAATTTAATATTATTATGTACCACACATACTCTTTCTTTTTCTTTATTTTCAACTAATTTAAACCATGCTTTTAGTTCTTTTTTAGCATATTCTATACTTCCTAATATTACGCTATAATTCCTAGCTATTAAGTAATGTGATGGAGACATATACGTTTCTAATTCAATACTTTCTATTGTTTTTTCATAGTAATCTTCTATAAAATTTATATTGTTTTCTATTGTTTCATATATACTTCTATATTTATTCTTACTCACATCTTTTTGATAAGAAGTTTTAAAATGTAAACTAGCCATTAGTTTTATTATTTCTTGTTCTTTTACATAAGTTTTCTCTTTTTTACCTCTTATATATTCATATTTATATTTGTTATCTGTTTTATCTATTATATTAGGAATATTTAAATAATTTCTATTTTTTAAATGCTCAAAAAGAACATCTATATCTTTATCAGATTCTTTTTCTACGTATTCATCTTCTATAATACTTGCTTTTCTACATTTTATTACTTTATTCATTTTTAATATAAGGTATTATTATTTTATCTCCAATATTTAATTCTTCTTTTTTATTATAATCAAATAAGTCGCTTAAACTAATATTGTATTTAGTCGCGACTGATTCATAAGTATCTCCGCCTCTTACTATATATATTTTATATGTAGAATATTCATTTTCATCTTTTATACTTTCCTTAATTATATTTATATTTGATTCGGTATCAATTGGTTCTTCTACTGGTATAACTTCTTCTTCTATTTCATTTTCTTTTAACATATCTTCAATTTCACTATCAAAATCATTAATCTCTTTCACTATTTCCTTCTCCTTTTTTTCACATGTCATATTCATATTTATACTTATACTCATTACATCTTTATCTATTCTATAGTCATAGTTTTCTATTACTAAATTTATTGTATCAGTTAATATATTATCTCCTAACGCAATTGAAAATGGTATATTATACATAAATTCTTCATTAATAACACTAGCTTCTGTCATTTTATATAAACCATTTAAATAAAATTCTCCTTCTATTAACCCCTCTTTTATTTTATAATCATGTGTTAGAGAAATATCTGTTACCTTAGCAATTTTAGTCTTAAAAATTATTTCTTTTTTAAATGGAATTATTTCATTCATAAACATTCTCCTTTCGATTAATAATATGAATGTTTTTTTATTATATGAAAAAAACTCTATCTAAGTA
>CAZGGW010000054.1:0-4140 GCA_964525365.1 uncultured Muribaculaceae bacterium
ATTTAAATAATTACTAGCAATTTTATCAATATCTAGATTATTTGGCTGTGACATAATAATTTTAGCTAAAGGTTCTAAACCATTCTTAATAGCTTCCGTTGCTTTAGTCTTTTTCTTTTCTTTAAAAGGTCTATATAAATCTTCTACTTCCACTAATTTAGTAGCTTTCATTATCTCGTTTTTTAATTCATCAGTAAGAAGACCTTTCTCATCAATAAGTCTAATAACATCATCTTTTCTTTTAGATAAGTTAACCTGATATTGATAAAACTCATCTATTTTTCTGATTTCTTCTTCATCTAATGCCCCAGTAGCTTCTTTTCTATATCTAGCAATAAAAGGTATTGTATTACCATCACTAAGTAAATTTAAAACAGTTTCTACTTGCTTAACCTTTACATTTAAATCTTTTGCTATTTCATTAATAATTAATTCATTCATTTATTTTTCCTCTTTCCTAATTAAATTCTTATCTATAAATTTATCTACAGTACTCCAATATAATTTTTCGTTTTGCATAACAGATTTCATATGTTTAGCATTATCTACAATAAGTTTTTCCTTTTTTCCACCATAACTATTATAAACATCTTCTAAATAGTCAATAGTAACAAATTTATCTTTACTACCATGAATAAATAGCATTGGTAATTTAGCAGTACTTAAAGATTTTAATATATCATACTTATATATATTTACTTTTAATATTAACATATAAAATATATTAGCAGCACTTATAACAACTTGCGGTATATGTCCCTCATGCTTTAATTGATGATAAAATTGTTTATATATAGAATAAAAGCCACAGTCTTCAATAGCATATAAAACATTCTTAGGCAAATTACCACGAGCCACACTAAGCATAACAGCATAAGATCCCATAGATATACCATGTAAAATAATCTTACTTTTTTTATCATTATCTATAATATAATTTATCCAAGACATTATATCCTTACTTTCATTTATTCCCATAGTAGAATATTTTCCATCACTTTTTCCATGTGCTCTATGATCTATCAATATTACATTAAAATTAAGTTCACTATAATGTTTAGCATAATCTAACATATCAAGACCATTATTAGTGTATCCGTGACTTATAATTACATATTTATGTGTCTTAGAATTAAATTTATAAGCATGTAATTTTATACTATCAAAACTAGTTATATATATATTTTCATGTATTGTATTTTTATACCATTCCAAAGCATTATCACTAGATAACTTTTCATTTCTATTTTTAAATAATTTCTTACGAGAAAATCTAGGATTCATTGAATAATTAAAAAAGAAAAAACCCAAAGACAAGTATCCAATAACCAAAATTATTAGTATAATAAATAACCATATCATTTAACCATCTCCAATAAAATAATTCTAACACAAATAAACCATTTTGAATATTAATTTTTTTTCTTATATGTTAAAATATTATTAGGAGGTTATAAAAATGAGAGACAAATATTTGATTATTAATGCAGGAAGTAGTTCTTTAAAGTTTACTTTATATAACAAAAACGAAGAAATATTAATGAAAGGAAATTTTGAAAAAATAGGAAATCCAGATTCTTTTTGGACTATTACTATAAAAGATAAAAAAATAAAAGATAAATCTTATCTCCAAGAGCATGATGAAGCAATAAAGGTTTTACTTTCAATAATGTATGAAAATAATGTTGTTAATTCAAAAGATGAAATAATAGGGGTAGGGCACAGAGTACTACATGGTGGTGAAATATATAAAAAAGCCACCATCATAAATGAAGAAGTATTATCTAACATAAAAAGTCTTATCAAATTAGGACCACTACATTTACCTGGAGAAATTATGGGTATAAATGCTATGCTTAAAAATTTACCCAATGCCATTAATGTAGCTGTCTTTGATACTTCATTTCATCAAACAATGGACAAAGTAAATTATATGTATCCCATTCCATATAAATGGTATCAAGAAAATGGTGTTAGAAAATATGGTTTTCATGGTATTAGTCATAAATATATAACAGAATATATGAAAGATTATTTACATAAAGAAGATATTAATTTAATTATTTGCCATATCGGTTCAGGAGCTAGTTTATCACTAATAGAAAATGGTAAAAGTATTAATACCACAATGGGATTAACTCCATTAGATGGACTTATGATGGGAACACGTTCTGGTAGTATTGACGCTTCCATCATAGAATACATTATGAAAGAAAGACATGAGACTATTGAAGAAGTTAGTAATGACTTAAATAAACATAGTGGACTATTAGGTATATGTGGAAAAAATGACTATCGTGATGTAAGAGAATTATTAGAAAATGGAAACATAGAAGCTAAACTTGCTTATGATATGTTTTGTCAAAGCATCGTAGATAACATAGGAAAATATTATTTTCAAATAGAAGGAAATTTATCAGCAATAGTATTTACAGCAGGTATTGGAGAAAATGCTATTGATTTAAGAAAAGATATAATAAATAAAATATCTAAAGTAACTGGTATTGAATTAGATGAAAAATCAAATCAAGAAATCGCTTCATTCGAAGATAAAAAAGAAGGAGTAATTACAACACCAAATTCTAGTATTCCTGTTTTAGTAGTACCTACTAATGAAGAAGTAATGATATTAAGAGAAATGAGAGAAATATTAATAAATGAAAAATAAGGAGATAATATAATATGCATAGTATTCTTGTATTATCGGATATTCATGGTGACATAGATACTTTAAATTTAATATTAGAAAAAGAAAATTATGATTATGTTTTTTTCTTGGGAGATGCTATAGATTATTATTGGAAAGAAGAAAATAAAGAAGTTATTGATAAACTTTCCAACATAAGTAAAATATTATTTTCTGTAAAAGGAAATTGTGATAATTTTCATACACCATATAATAATCCTCTTATTCAAAGAATAACTATTGATAATATAAATTATGTTTTAACACATGGAATGTTATATAATAAAGATACTGTAGGAGATTATGATATTTATATAGAGGGACATACTCATAAATCAAAAATTATAAAAGAAAATAATAAAATTATAATAAATCCTGGTAGTATATCCAAACCAAGAGGAAATACATACAAAAGTTATATAATAATTAAAAATAATATAATTTATTTAAAAGATATTTATGGTAATATAATAGAAACCACAAAAATAAAGTAATATTAAAAAAAGAAAATATAAACCTTTACAAAAATATAAAAATATATTATACTTATCACATAAGGTAGGGAAATATATGAAAAGAAATATATTAATTGGAGCAAGTATAGCAATACTATTAATAGCACTTGTAGTAACGATAGTAAGTAATGGAACATATAGTACCAACACAGTTAGCATTTCATGTGGTGAAGTTAGTGATACCACAATGTATGTTGGAAACGCTAAAAAAATTACAGTAACAATAAAAGATACTGATAATAATGATATAACTAGTGATTATAGTGATGCAAGTTTTGGATGGAAAATAGAAGATACATCTATAGCTTCAATTACAGAAAATATAACAGGTTATAATTTTAATGAAATAAGTGTAAAAGGAATTAAAGAAGGTACTACAACATTACAAATATCTATTACTACTGGAGAAAATGTAATAGAAGGATCATGTGCAATTAATATAGCTTCAAAATCTTATAAAATAGTACCTAGTACTGAACTATCTACAAATGAAAAAGGAAACTATGTACTACGTTATGGAAATGAAACTACTTTGAATATTACAGGTATAGATGAAAACTATAATGTAGCTTGGAGTATAGGTCAAGGTAGTGATATAGCAACAATAGATTCTCAAACAGGAGAATTAACTGCTAGTGGTATTGGAGAAGTTGAAGTAATTGCTACAATATGTGAAAATGAAAGTCAAGATAACTGTGATGAATCTACAATCACGGTAGATGTTATCCCAAACGTTAAAAATATTATTGTCAGAGCAGATGGTACAGAAGTAACACCTAATACTACGTTTGACCCAACCAAATATGGCGAAGCATATCAATACAAATTTGGAAGTAATACAGAAGAGACTATAAACAAAATTCAAATTAATGTTGAATTAAATAATGCAAAATCCAATGTTAAAATTTGCAAAGACACAGAAGGAACAGATTGTTTAGA
>CAZGGW010000055.1:0-3827 GCA_964525365.1 uncultured Muribaculaceae bacterium
CGGTAATATAAGTTCCTTCTTTAGCCATTAAACCATAGTCTCCAAAGTGAAGCTCAGTGTTACCTTTTGCTTTTCCTTCGTAACTTACACGTTGTGGTTTTCTATACTTAGTTCTTTTTGGTATTAGCACTTTCTTCGCCTCCCTTTATATCTTTAGCAGGAAGAATTTCTCCTTTGTAGATCCATACTTTAACTCCGATTTTTCCATAAATTGTATCAGCTTCTTTATTAGAATAATCTATATTTGCTCTTAAAGTATGAAGTGGAATTGTTCCTTCACTATATCCTTCTGTTCTAGCAATTTCTGCTCCATTAAGACGTCCAGATACAGATGTTTTAATTCCCTTTGCTCCTGCTTTCATAGTATTTCTAATTGCTTTTTTCTGAGCAACTCTATAAGAACCTCTATTTTCGATTTGAGCTGCAATATTTTCAGCCACCAAAGCTGCATTTAAATCTGCATTTTTAACTTCAACTATCGATAAATAAATTTCTTCTCCTACTAACTTTTGTAATTCTTTTTTACGTCTTTCTATATCAGCACCGCCTTTACCAATAACGATACCAGGCTTTGCTGTATTAATAATTACAGTTGTTCTCTTTTTATTTCTTTCTATTTGTATAGTTGATACTGCACATTTCTTAAGATCTTTCATTAAATATTCTCTGATTTTAATATCAGAAAGCAAATATTTTTTATAATCTTTGTTAGGTGCATACCATTTACTTTCCCAATCCTTATTGATTCCTAAACGTAATCCGATTGGACTAACTTTCTGTCCCATTAATTAAGCCTCCTTCGTATTGCTAACTTCAGCAACTTTAATATATATATGACTTGTTCTTTTAAATCTCTTATCTACATTGCTTCTAGATGCCATTTTAAATCTTTTTAAAGTTCTTCCTTCATTAATATAGCATTCTTTAACATATAAATTATTTTCATCAAGTCCTAAATTATTTACTGCATTAGCAACTGCAGAATTTAATACTTTAGTAATAAGAGTACTAGCTTTAGTATTAGTTTCATGTAATATAACTTTTGCTTCTATTACCGACTTACCTCTTACTAAATCCAAAGTCATTCTAGCTTTACGAGGTGCGATCATTGACCCTTTATGTATTGCAAATGTTTCCATATTTCCTCCTACTTATTAGAACCCGCATGTCCATTAAACTTACGAGTTTGTGAAAATTCTCCAAGTTTGTGTCCAACCATATCTTCAGTAACATATACTGGAATAAATTCTTTCCCATTATGTACTGCGAAGGTGTGTCCTACAAAATCCGGATAAATCGTAGATCTACGAGACCATGTTTTTAGAACTTCTTTTTTACCACTTTCATTCAATTCACGAACTTTTTTTAAAAGTCTATCAAATGTATATGGTCCTTTTTTTAAACTTCTTGACATAAGCGTTTCCTTCCTTATTTCTTCCTATGAGATATAATCAATTTCTCAGAGGCTTTCTTAGTTTTACGCGTTTTATAACCTAATGCAGGTTTACCCCAAGGCGTAACTGGAGTTTTTCTTCCAACAGGAGCTTTTCCTTCTCCACCACCATGTGGGTGATCATTAGGGTTCATAACTGATCCACGTACCGTAGGTCTAACTCCCATATGTCTTTTTCTTCCTGCTTTTCCTATGTGTACAAGTTCATAGTCAGTATTTCCTACCTCTCCTATTGTTGCTCTACATGATCCCAATACTTTTCTTGTTTCTCCGCTACTTAAACGAATCATAACGTACTTGTCTTCTTTTCCTAATATTTGTGCACTGGCACCAGCGCTTCTTACAAGCGATGCACCAGATCCTGGATTAAGTTCAATATTGTGAACAAGAGTTCCATCAGGAATGTTTTTAAGTGGTAACGCATTACCAACTAATATATCTGCGTTTTCTCCGCTTTCAATTTTGTCTCCTACTTTTAATCCGAGAGGAGCAATTATATATCTTTTTTCTCCGTCCATGTAATTTACAAGTGCTATATTTGCAGTTCTGTTCGGATCATATTGGATAGAATCAATTTTTCCAACTATACCATCTTTATTTCTTTTAAAATCAATAACACGATATTTTTGTTTGTTTCCACCACCGATGTGCCTAACTGTTATTTTACCTTGGTTATTTCTTCCACCTGTTTTACTTTTTTTAACAAGTAATCTTTTTTCAGGTGTTGAAGAAGTAATTTCAGTATTAACAAGTCTGCTCATGTGTCTAGTTCCACTTGTCATGGGTCTTAATTTTCTTATTGGCATTTTTCCCTCCTAATTATAACTCTATCTTAGAGCCTTCCATTAGTTTTACCATAGCTTTTTTGTAAGCATTTGTTCTTCCAGAATATTTGCCTACTCTTCTTTTCTTAGTTGTCATATTTAAAGTAGTCACTTTCTCAACTTTTACATTAAATTGTTTTTCAACAACTTGCTTAATTTGAGTTTTGTTTGCTTTTTTACTAACTTTAAATACATATACATTTTGACTAGCTAATAGTTGTGATTTTTCAGTAATCACTGGTGCTATTAAAATATCCGCATTCATTATAGAAGCACCTCCTCTAATGCTTTGACAGTATCAGTATCAATTATCAATGAGTTGTGATACATTAAATCAACCACATTTATATCGCTCATTACTATTGATGATATGTCCTTATTATTTCTACATGCAAGTAGAATATTTTCATTACTTTCAGATAAAACTATAAGAACTTTATCATTCGCTTTTAAAGTCTTCATAGTAGTAATTAAATCTTTTGTCTTTTTACTATCAAAATTCATTTTATCTACTACTATAAGTCCACCTGCTCTAAATATATTGCTTAGCGCACTTCTTAAAGCTAAATTTCTTACCTTTTTATTCATCTTTTTAGAATAACTTCTAGGTTTTGGCCCAAAAGCAATTCCGCCACCTGGCCATTGTGGGCTTCTTTTAGATCCTTGTCTAGCACGTCCGGTTCCTTTTTGTCTCCAAGGTTTCTTACCGGTCCCACTTACTTCAGCTCTAGTTTTAGTACTAGAAGTTCCTTGTCTCAAAGAACTAAGTTGTAATATTGCCGCTTCACTAAGTACATTATTATTTGGTTCAATATTCCAAACTTCATCTTTAAGAGTTAAATCTTTTACTTTTTCTCCACTAAGATTTAGCACACTAATTTTTGCCATTTTCTTCCTCCTTAGTTTCCTCAGTAACATTTTCTTCTACTTCTTGTGTTGTTTTTTCATTTTCACTAGTCTCAGACTCTTTTTCTTCCGCAACTACTTCAGTAGTTACTTCTTCTGCTGGAGTTTCAACTACTTCTTCAACTGTATAAGTAATTAGCTCCACCGGAGTTTTCTTTCCAGCATTCTTAATAGAAGCTTTTACTAATATATAGCTTCCTTTAGGTCCTGGAACATTACCCGAAACTAAAATACAATTATTTTCCTTATCAATATCTATTATTTCAAGATTTTGAATTGTAACTTGTTCGTTACCTAATTGACCCGGTAACTTTTTACCTTTTAAAACCCTCATTGGTCTCATTGGTCCCAAAGAACCTGGTTTTCTATGATAATCAGATCCGTGAGTCATTGGTCCACGAGACTGATTCCATCTCTTAATAACTCCTGAAAATCCTTTTCCTTTAGATACGCCGGTAACGTCAACCATTTCGCCACTTTCAAATGTATCTACAGAGATAACTTGACCTAGCGAATAACTACTTACATCTAATCCTCTTATTTCTTTTAAGAAGCGCTTAGGTTCAGTATTTGCTTTTTTAGCATGTCCAGTACTTGGACGATTAGATACTTGTTTCTTTTTATTAAAAGCACCTAATTGAATT
>CAZGGW010000056.1:0-3717 GCA_964525365.1 uncultured Muribaculaceae bacterium
GTAGGAAGAGGTCCGGGTAGTGGACATGGTAAGACTTCTACTAGAGGGGAAAAAGGTCAAAAATCTCGTACTGGTTCAAGTATACCAGTATGGTTTGAAGGAGGACAAACTCCTCTTATTAAAAGATTACCAAAAAAAGGATTTAGTAATGCTAGATTTACGAAAAGATATGTAATTATCAATGTAGAAGATTTAAATATATTTGATGATGATGCAATTGTAACACCAGAATTACTAAAAGAAAAAAAGTTAATTAAGAAAGAATTAAGCGGTATAAAAATACTTGGAAGTGGTGAACTTACTAAGAAATTAACTGTAAAAGCTAATATTTTTACCAATAGCGCTATTATTAAAATAGAAAAGTTAGGTGGAAAAGCGGAGGTGATTTAATATGTTTGCTACTTTTAAGCAAGTATTTAAATCTACTAATAAGGATTTAAGAAGAAGAGTACTATTTACATTACTTGTATTGTCAATATTTGCTCTTGGTAATGCTATAACAGTACCTGGCATGAAAGAAATTACTAAAGATTTAGGATTTTTAGAATTACTAAATGCTATGAGCGGTGGGGGATTAAAACAATTTTCCATATTTGCTTTAGGGGTAATGCCTTATATCAGTGCTTCAATCCTTATGCAACTTCTTCAAATGGATATAATTCCGTACTTTAAGGAACTTAAAGAACTTGGGGAAGAAGGAAGAAATAAAATAAATAAGATCACAAGATATGTTGGAATTGGATTTGCGGTAGTAGAAGGATTTGTTTATTCTATGATGTTTATGGAAGGGGCAACCCCAATTGAATATTTAAAGATAACATTAATCTTAACTGCAGGTACAGCATTTCTATTATGGCTTGGAGATGAAATAACACAAAAAGGTATAGGAAATGGAGTATCATTGCTTATAATGGCTGGTATTGTTAATACATTACCATCGATGTTTATAACAGCGTACACTTCACTTGTACCAGATGCATCTACAGTTCTTGTTGGCGTTGTATCATATGCGTTATTTATTATACTATATATAGCAATTATTGTAGGAGTAATATTTACGCAAGAAGCCGAAAGAAGAATACCTATTCAATATTCAAATAGAACAGCATCATCTTATGGTGGAAAACAAACATTCTTACCATTAAAACTTAATTCTGCTGGGGTAATGCCAGTTATATTTGCATCAACTATTATGGCTATTCCGAATTTAATAACTTATTTTGTAAAAAACGAAAAAGTATTGAGCATACTTAATAATTATTTTTCAACAGATACACCAGTAGGATTTGCAATATATGTAGTGCTTATTATCGTATTTGCATACTTTTATACATTTATGATGATTAATCCCGAAGAATTATCTAAAAATTTAAATAAAAATGGTGGATATATTCCTGGAATAAGACCGGGAGCAGAAACAAAAGAATATGTATCAAAAGTACTTGGTAGAATTACGTTTTTAGGAGCAATATTTATAGCTATAATAGCGGCTTTACCAATAATATTTACTGCAGCAACTAATTTGCCATCCTCAGTTAAAATTGGAGGAACAAGTATATTAATCGTTGTTGGAGTGGTACTTGAAGTATATAAACAACTTGAAAGTTCAGTGGCTAGTAGAAATTATAGGAGGTAATATGAATATAGTTTTAATAGCGCCTCCTGCTGCTGGAAAAGGAACACTTGCTGAAATGTTAGTTAAAAATAATAATTTTGTAACAGTTTCAGCAGGGCAACTTTTAAGAAACGTTGATCCTGATTCAGAAGTTGGGAAAAATATTAGACAAATTCAAGAGAAAGGACTACTTGTAGATAATAGTATTACTGGAACTCTAATGAAAGATAAACTTAAAAGTTTTGAAAAAGACGCTGATATTATATTAGATGGATTTCCAAGAGAAATGAATCAAGTTGTAATACTAGATGAAATAATGGAAGAAATAAATAGTAAAGTTGATTATGCAATTTATCTTAATGTTCCATTTGAAATTGCTCTTGAAAGGACTTTGGGTAGACAAGTTTGTCCAAAATGTAAGAAGACATATAATAAATTTGGAGATTTATTTAAACCAAGAAACGAAAATATTTGTGATATATGTGGTAGTGAACTAACTCTTAGAAATGATGATAATGAAGAATCTTTGAATCAAAGATTTAAATTATTTGATGAAATATCTAAACCGGTAGTTGACTATTATAAAAGCAAAAATATTTTAATAGAGTTGGACGCATCAAAAGATATTAATTCGTTATATGAAGAATTAATAGGGAAGATTATTTATGATAAGAACTAAATCAGAAGCTGAAATAAAAAAAATGGAATATGCTGGTAAAGTTTCTTATGAAGTACTTATGGATCTAAAAGATTTTATAAAAGAGGGAGTAACTACAAAAGAAATAGATAAATTTATTTATGATGAAATAGTTAGTAAAAAATGCACTCCAGCTTTCTTGAAATACGAAGGATTTCCCGCTAGTGCTTGTATATCGGTTAATAATGAAATAGTACATGGTATTCCATCTGATAGAAAATTAATAAGTGGGGATATTGTTACTGTGGATTTAGGAGCTAAATATAAAAAGTATAATAGTGATACAGCTTATACTTATATAATTGGTGAAGTTAGTGGAGAAGTTAGTAAGTTGGTTTCAGAAACTAGAAGGGCATTATATAAAGGTATGAGTGTAGTAAAATCCGGAATATCTTTAGATGAAATAGGTAGTGCTATAGAAAGTGTAGCAAAAGAAAATCATTATGCGGTGTTCAAAGAACTAACAGGACATGGTGTTGGAAAAACATTACATGAAGACCCATATGTTCCAAATTATTCGTGTGAAGAAAGTAAAAGTATAATTCTTAAAGAAGGAATGACAATTGCGATTGAACCGATGTTTGGATTAAAATCTGATAAAGTGTGGATAGAGGATAATGGATGGACTATTACAACGCAAGATGGAAGTTTCTCAGCACATTTTGAACATACAATTCTTGTAACTAAAAATGGTTATAAGATTATGACAGGAGAGTGAAGAGTGGCAAAAGAAGGTTATATTGAACTTGAAGGAAAAGTATTGGAAGTTTTACCTGGAGGATCTTATAAGGTAAAACTAGAGAATGAGCACATACTAGAAGCTCGCGTTTCTGGGAAAATGCGAATGAATTTGATTCGTATCTTTCCGGGGGATACAGTGCTTATGGAAGTACCAATATGTGATTTAACACGTGGGCGTATTATATATAGGAAATAAAGGAGAGTATTATGAAAGTAAGACCATCAGTAAAGAAAATTTGTGATAAGTGCAAAATCATTAAGAGAAAAGGTGTTGTTAGGGTAATTTGTGATAATCCTAAACACAAGCAAAGACAAGGTTAGGAGGGTATATGGCACGTATTAAGAATATCGATTTACCAAAAGAAAAAAGAATAGTTATTGGACTAACATATATTTATGGAATAGGTCCAAGTAGGGCAAAAGACATTTGTAAGAATGCTAAAGTAAGTGAAGATATTAGAGTAAAAGATCTTACACTAGATGATATTAATAAATTAAGAGCTGAAGTAGATAAATATGTTTTAGTAGGAGAATTAAAACGTGAAGTTGAAATGAATATTAAAACTAAAATGGAAATAGGTTCTTACCAAGGAATTAGACATAAGAAAGGTTTACCAGTAAGAGGACAAAAAACTAGTAGAAATGCTAGAACTCGTAAAGGTAA
>CAZGGW010000057.1:0-3633 GCA_964525365.1 uncultured Muribaculaceae bacterium
AATTATTTTTAAATGCACCACTAACAATCAAAGAAGTAGCATCATTACTTAAATATGGATTATCTAAATTTATATTACCAACATAAATAGCACCACCATTAGCACCTTGCTGGGTGAATACATCTTCTAAAATTGGTTGATATGATGTTGCATTATTGTTTAATGCTTCAAAAGTATCACTTAGATTTGGAGCAAAACCACCTTCATCACCTACGTTAGTATTAAGCCCGCTTTCTTTAAGAAGTGATTTTAGTGAATAAAATATTTCACTTGCACATTTAACCACATCTTTAAAATGTTCAAATTTTGGTACAATCATAAACTCTTGAATACACAAATTATTATCAGCATGTACTCCACCATTTAATATATTAAACATTGCACAAGGTATTTTTTTCTCTCTTTTATTAAGATAATCATATAATTCTTCATCATGATCTAAAGCTGCTGCTTTTAAACACGCAATGCTTGCTCCAATTATAGCGTTAGCACCTAAATTGCTTTTTGTTTCAGTGCCATCAAGTCTAATTAAAGCATTATCTATTTCTTTTTGATTTGATACTTCTGTACCTACCAAACATTTATTAATTGTTGTATTAACATTATAAACAGCTTTTAATACACCTTTTCCTTTATATCTACTCTGATCCCCGTCTCTTAATTCAAGTGCTTCTTTTTCTCCAGTAGAAGCTCCTGATGGAACTCCAAATATACCATGGCTTCCTTTTTCAGTAATAACTTCAACTTCAACAGTTGGATTTCCACGAGAATCCAATATTTCTCTTCCGATAATATTTTGTATTTTACTCATAAAACACCTCTTTACTATATATTTAAATTATATAATATTTTTTAAAATAATAAAAGAGTAATTTACTTATATTTTGATTTTTGATATAATCTTATTGGTGAAATTATGAATATTAAAGAAATAGACAAAAACGTCTTTGATGAATTTGCATTTAATCATCCACTTAAAAGTTATTTTCAAACAAGTATGTATGCTGCAATCACATCACCGCTTAAATATGAAGTGATGTATATGGGTGCTTATGAAAACAATGTGTTAAAGGGTGCTTCTTTAATTTTGTACAAAACAATAGGAATTAGTGTTGGAGTAAAAATGAAGTATGGATATGCTCCAAGAGGCTTTTTAATTGATTATTATGACAAAGATTTTTTGGATATTTTCACGTCTAAACTTAAAAACTTCTTTTCGAAACGAGGATTTGCTTTTATTAAAATTAATCCCGAAATTACATATGCAAAAATAGATTATAAAAATCAAAAAAAAGAAGTTAATTCTGCAAACGAACAATTAATTAATTCTTTAAAAAGACTTGATTATAAAAAATTGAGAAATAATTTATATTTTGAATCTATGTTGCCCAGATTTAATGCTATCATAAATTATAAAGACTACGATATTAATTTAATTACAGATGATTTCAAAGATAAATTAAAAAATGATATATGTGATAGTTTGTTTTTAACAAGTGGTAACGAAGATAAAATAAAAGATTTTTATGAATTAATAAAAGATAAAAGAAATAGAACGTTACAATATTATGAAGACTTTTATAAAATATTTAAAGAAAAAAACATGGTAGATTTATTGTTTATAAAATTAGATTATAGAATTTATTTGAAAAACATACAAAATAAATATTACTTTGAAAATTTGCAAAATACAAGAATAAACAACCAATTTTTGGACAATCCAACTAATGATAAGTATTATCAGGAAAAGCTAGAATCCGATAAAAGATTAGCGGATTTAAAAATACAATTAAATAAATCTACCACATTAATGCAAAAAAACGAATTTGAAAAAGTTATCGCAGGCGCTTTATTAATCAAACAAGGATCTCGTGTCAATTTAATAATTTCTGGTTACGATAAACAATTTGGTGATATTCCAAATATTTACTTATATTATAAAATAATTGAAGAATATAAAAAATTGAATTATAAGTTTTTAGATTTAAATGCAATTAGTGGAGATTTTACTGATAAAAATCCATATAAAAAAATGAATGAATTAAAACTAGGGTTTAATCCAAGCGTTTACGAATATATTGGTGAATTTGACTTGATATGTAATAACGCAATTTATCAAATACTTTTAAACACAAATACTCTTCAAAAAGAATTTTTAAAACCAGAAACTAAATAATCTATTTATTTAGTTTTTTTAAATATATTGTTGCCTCTTTTATATTATTTTTTTCGGCCTCAAGAAGCAATTTAATTGCCTGATTTTTATTCTTTTTTATGTTTAATTCGTTATTACCATCTAATAAATAATAAACAGCAATATTATATAACGAATAATAACATTTTTCTTCTTTAGAACACATACTGGATTTTAAATAATATAAATATGCGGTCTTTAAATCTTTTTTACTTCTATAATATTCTCCTAATTTATTTAAAGCCCAAGACTCACCCATGTCCGCACTTATTTTATAATATTCAAATGCTTTTTCCATATTATTAGATTTTTCTTCCATCATTCCTAAATTATTGTAAGCATATGCATATCCTAGTTCGCTAGCAACTTTATAATAATGTAATGCTTTGAATATATCTTTTTTTATACTACCAATTCCTTTTAAATAACAATTACCCATAGTGTTATAAGCCGCACTACTACCATATTTAATTGCTTTATTCAAATAATCCCAAGCAATAGAAAATGCTTTTTTTACTTTTTCAGTAATAATTAAATTGGCAACCATATAACATCCTTTAGGATGCCCCTTTAAAGCAGACATATAATAATAATTATAACTTTTATCATAATTTTTATTTCCATCCACATAACCACTAAATTCTAAACTTCCAAGTTCCGCATTAGCATACATATTACCCTTTTTAGACAATAATTTTAATGAATTAATATAACTTATACCTTCATATAACTTAATTTTTAAATATTCTTCTAATTCTTCTTTGTTAATCTTAATATTTATTTTTTGAATATATATAGGTTGAATATTATCAAGAATTACATAGCATAAAAATTCAATCATAGTTTCATATAAATTATTAGATGATAACAAAAAATTAATGTTTTTAACAAAATCATTCCCAACCAATTTATCAGATTTGGCCAAAGCAAATAATTTATCACACACAATTTTCAATTTTTTATTAGAGTTTATTATATCTAGTGACTTATTAACATATATTTTCTCATCTAAAATACATAATAAAGAAATGATTATATCAATAAAAACATCATAATCTTTGTTATATTTTTCTTTTAAATTAATATATATTTTTTTGTATTCAATTCCTATTGGTCTGTAACCAATACAATAATTATTAACAGTAGTATTATTTATTTCATTTATACCAAATATAGAACAAAACAATTCACTTTGATAAGCAGTATTCTTATCATTGGCAGTTTTCTTAATAATATTAAATAAATTACCAAGTGATAAAATATTATTACTATCATTCATTTTAATATAATTTCTTTTCATAAATCAATGATACCAAATATACTAAATAAAATCTATCTGATTGTTAATTGTATAAATAAATTATTGTAATGTTACAATTGATGTGATACCACTAATATATACAAAAACGATTTGATACCTTAAAATAGTAATTAGTCAA
>CAZGGW010000058.1:0-3336 GCA_964525365.1 uncultured Muribaculaceae bacterium
GTACTAGAAGTAATACCTGCGGGCCAAGTATATGTATAAGCTCCTGTACCTCCTGATACAGAAAGAGTAGCACTGCCTTTGGTAGTACATATTTGATGAACTAAGGTAGAACTTACTGATAAAGCTGATGGCTCACTTATAGTAATACTTGATGTAGCTGTACAGCCTTTTGCATCGGTTACTGTATAACTATGTGTTCCTACTGTTGGGGTAAAATTTCCTGTACCTGTATAATTTAATGTACCACCTGTAGCACTAACACTTACAACGGCTGTACCTCCATGACATGAAATTGGGGTTGTTAAAACTGCACTTGCTATTAAAACGTCTGGCTCAGCAACAGTTATACTTGTAGTAGAACTACAACCATTTGCATCTGTTACTGTATATGTATGTGTACCTGCAACAACTGTAAAGTCTCCTGTACCTGTGTAATTTAATGTACCGCCTGTAGCACTAACTCGTACTACGGCTGTACCTCCATGACATGATACTGGTGTACTAACAACTGAACTTGCTGTTAATGCTGTAGGTTGAGAAAGAGCAATACTAGTACTAGCACTACAACCATTAGCATCTGTGATTGTATAATTATATGTACCTGAAACTAAACCTGAATGAGTATAAGGATTACTACTTGTTGAAATATCTGTAGCGCCCCAAGCTAATGTATACGGTGATGTACCTCCTGTGAAAGCTAAATTGATAGAGCCTGTTCCTCCATTACATGAAATTGTACTTGAAACTGAAGAACTTGCTGTGAAACCGCCTACATCGTTAATAGTAAAACTATGTGTAGCTGAACATAAATTAGCATCGGTTACTGTTACTGTATAAGTACCTGCACTTATATTTGTTGCGACATTAGTACTAGAAGTAATACCTGCGGGCCAAGTATATGTATAAGCTCCTGTACCTCCTGTAACAGAAAGAGTAGCTTTGCCTTTGGTAGAACATATTTGATGAACTAAGGTAGAACTTACTGATAAAGCTGTTGGCTCACTTAAAGAAGTGCTTGATGTTTTAGTACAACCATTAGCATCGGTTACTGTATAATTATAAGTGCCTGTTAATAAGTTAGAATGTATATAACTTGTAGTAGATGAACTAGCACTGCCTGTTGCTGCACCATTCCAATCTATTGTATAATTTGTTCTACCTCCGCCAATGGTCAATGCAATAGAGCCTGTTCCACCATGACAAGAAATAGAACTACTTACTGCTGAACTTAAAGTTAAGGAATTTGGAACTATAACACTAATAGTTTTAGTTGCTTCGTTACCACAAGCATCTTTTACACTTACTGTTACTGAAGTAGTTGTAGTTATAGTAGTTCCAGATGCTGGATTTTGTGTGATTGTTAAACTAGCTTGTGATGTACAATTATCACTACTTACTCCTCGCACTAAAGAAGTTAAATCTGGCACTGTAAAAACACAAGTAGAACTTGTAAGCGTTATATCTGAAACTACACCAATAGTTGGCAATGTATTATCAATAACACTATATGTTGTATTAGCACTTCCTTGACAATTTTTACTGTCAGTAACTGTTACTGCAACAGTATGATTAGCATTACAAGCAGTATATGCTATACTAGCACTTGATGTAGGACTACCAGCTGTCGCACCTGACCAAGTATATGAATTATAAGTGCCTGAACCACCACTTGCAGATGCTGTTACTGCATAACCTGAACTATTAGGACAAGTACCTGTAGGAACTGTGATACTAACACTTGGATTATCATTAACGGTTATTTTTCCTGTTAAACTAACTGTACCACAACCGCCTGTTAAGCTAACTGTATAAGTATATGTACCTGCAGCATTAGCTGTACCACTGATAGTTACTGTATTAGCTCCAAATGAACCTGTTACCCCTGTTGGTAAACCTGTAACATTGGCGCCTGCAGCTCCTGTTGTGGTATAAGTAATATTTGTAATATCTGAACCTTTACAAACTGATTGATTATCTGTGTTTACTGCTGAACTTAAAACTATTGTATTAAGACCTGTTACTTTTATTGTTCCTGTTAAACTTAGATTTGAACATGGACTATAAGAACCTGTTGTTGCAATGGTATAAGTATAAGTACCTGCTGCTGCTGTAGTGGTGCCGGAAATAGTAACAGTGCTACCTGAAGTTGTAGCACTTAAACCTGCTGGCAAACCCGTAACATTTGCTCCTGTAGCTCCACCTCCAAAAGTATAAACAATATCGCTTATGGCTGAGCTTGTACAAACTGTCTGTGAATCACTACCACTAGTAAGACTAAGCGTAGGCTTAGCATTTACTGTTACAACGCTTTGAGCACTTGCTGTACAACCATTTGTTAATGTAACTGTTACGGTATAAGTTGTGGTAGTTGCCGGAGTAGCAGTATTAGTTGAAGAGTTACTACCAGATGGTTGCCATGTATAGCTTGAAATACTACCACTAGTTGTTACATTAGCTGTTAATGTTGTGCTACTTTCAGAACAAATAGGACTAGTGCCTGAAATACTAACTGTTGGAACTGCTGCGTCTTGTGTAATACTTATATTAGCAGTATTGGTACAACCATTTGAACCTGTTGCGGTTACTGTATAAGTAGCCACTGCATTTACAGAAGTCGTTGCTGCATTTGTTGGACTACCACCACTCCAAGTATAACTTGCTCCGCCTGTAGCTGTTAGATTTATACTTGTAGTAGTACAGGTTAAAACTGTAGTTGATGGAGTATTGATACCAGCACTAGGTAAAGAATGAACTGTTACTGTTCCTGTTAAACTTACATCTGTACATGGACTAGAAGCACCTGTTGTAGTAATGGTATAAGTACCTGAACTAGCTGGTGTACCTGAGATAGTTAATGTCTTTGCTGTTGTATTTAGTGTTTCAGTTAATCCTGAAGGTAAATTTGTAACTGAGACTCCTGTAGCACTACCTCCATAAGTATAAACAATATTACTTATTGCCGTACCTGAACAAACTGCTTGTGTGGTCGTACTACTAGTTGTTAATGTGGGTTTTGGATTAATAGTAACAACCTTATTATTAGTTACTTGAGGACAACCAGTTATAGTACTAGAAACTGTTACTGTATATGTTGTATTTACTGGTGATGTACCCGTATTAGTAGGATTGATAGAACAAGAACTAACATTTCCAGTACAACCAGAAGACCAAGCATAATTAGTATAAGAACTACCTGCATTTGTAAGTGTTGATGAAAGACTTAGCGCATCACCACTACAAATTGTTGTATTATTGGCAGTTACAGCTACACTTACAATCTTTTCTTTTACAATAGTAATTTGTGGTTGTCTATCAGAAGTATAAGTGTTAGCAGTA
>CAZGGW010000059.1:0-3279 GCA_964525365.1 uncultured Muribaculaceae bacterium
TTCGGAATGCCTTTTTCTGCTCCTCCATTTTCATCTTGTCAAGGTCGGTAATCTTACGCTTTACTGTCTTGATAGCCTTGTTTTGGTCAATTGACTGGAGATGAAGCGACATTGTGATGTTATGCTCAATATTCAGGAAGTCTGCAAGCATACGGTCTGACATTTCGCTTGCAAGTATCTGAATGAACGATACAGCTCCATACTTGCCACTCATCTTGAAGCTGTTGCCCTTTGAAAAGTCAAAGGACGAGGGAGCTATGAAGTCCTTGACGGACAGTCCTGAACTTACAGGTAAATCCCAAGAGAACTTGAATTTTTCTCTGCCGTCCGGATTAAAGGAACGATGCAGAATAGCAAGTCGTTCCGCACCGTTAAGGGAATTAGCCGTAACGCCCATTGTCTTGAAGTTACCGATAATGTCGGTTTCAATGCGTTCGAGCTTCGGCTTTGCCTCCTTGATAGACTCCGCTTCTATACCAAAGGTGATATACTTTGTCTTTACAAGTCCGTTGTTGCCCTTTGCAAGCTGATTTTTTAGCATATCCGTGTATTCACGTCGGATATTGTTGAAATCGTCCTCCTGTTCGGAGATTTCTAGTTGCTTGTTAAACTCGTCAACGTCCGCAACCTGATTGAGGAATGAAAGCTGAACCTTGATTGTGCTGTCAAAGTAGTTGAGGAAGTCACAGTAATTCTCGAAAATTGCTGTCTTGTCCTCATTCTGTGCAAGCTGATAGTTAATGTCATAGAACTGAACCGTCTTGTTGTAGAGCTTGTCGTTCACTCGACAAATACCGTCTTTGAACATCTGCTGAAAGGGAATGGACTGCTGTGCCGTGTGCGGAACTTTTCCGTTACCGTTCGGACGAGCCTTTTTCACGGCATTTGCAACAGCCTTTTTCTGTTTGCCCGTAACGGGCATTTTATTCTTCGCTGACAATGCGGTTTACCTCCTTATTCAAATCTTCCTGTTTTACCGCATACTCATAGACGTTTTCAGTCTGATATTTGCGGATTTTCGGTCGTACAAATCGTGTTTTAATTACCATTTTAACGACCTTTTCAAACGGCATACCGTTCTTTTCATACATTGCCGCCAAGAAAAACGGCATTGCAATCACGATTACGAGGAGCATTGCAGGCATATTTCCGATAGCATCTCTTGTGAGAAAATATGTCGGAGCTGCAAGTGCAATCGCACCGCCGAAGCAAATGATTTGTCGTTTAGTAAGGTTGAATGCAACCTTTGTTTTGATTTTAGTAAGGTCTTTCGGAACTTGAACATACGGCATTGATAAAGTCCTCCATAATCACAGGATATTCAGCTACAAGCTGTTCGTAATTGTCATTGTCATAATCATCAAAGTATCTTGAAAGATAATGCTGAAATGCTTCATCGGCTTCATTTGCATAGTCAAGCAGTTTCATAGACGGTTCCCATTCCTCAATGAAAGCAAACGCTTCGTTGAAACGGTACTTAGGCGTACATCTGTAGCTGTTTACGGTAAAGTGGCTTCTGAAATCGCCCCAAAGCTGACTGTATGCCGACTGACCGACAATCCTGAAAGCTGCTGTATTTCTGCTGCCGAAAATGTCAGTAATAACTTCCTTTGCAATCGCCTTGAGCGTTTTCTGCTCCTCATAGCAGATTACATCGGTAAATTCTTTTTTCTTGAGCTTTTCGAGAAGGTTCTCATTTTCGGCATAGTAGCAGTCAAGAAGAAGGTTTGCTTCTCCCAATGCCTTATTTGCCGTATTGAGCGTTTCAAGCGTTTTCTTCACATCAGAAAGCTCTCTGTATCTGAAATAGGTGTCAACGAGGTATTCGTAAACCTCCCAAGCCTTTTCCGTGTTCAGGCTCTTTGCGTGTAGCAATGCACCACTTTCCGTCCAGAGATAGATTTTGTTAAGGTTCTTTGGCAAATCGTGAAAATCACGAAACGCCCTCATTTCATCGCCCGTGAGGACAAAATAGTGCTTACCCTCTGTAAAATGCGACTTGTTGCCGTTAAAGTTGTAGGAAATGACCTTTGTGTCTGTTCCGTAAGCCTCTGCAAGCTGATAAGACGAGAGAACACGCTGGTTGTTCTTTTCAATTGGTGTAGTAATTTCGTTCATAGATATTCCTCCTAAATTGAACAATGCGCATCTGTTAATGGGCATTGAAGATTGATTTTGAAATACTCGATGTCTTGAATAGCGACAAACAGAGTATTACGGAGTAAGCTCCGATTTTGAGTAGTGTTGTGTGCAGGTCAGTCGCATCAACAATGCCCTTGACGAGCGTTGCATAAATACCGACGATGACCATAATGAAAAATGCCTGAAACGCTAGTGATAACAGCGATTTCAGGTAGTTCGTACCCATTCCGCCCCATTCTCGATTTGTCATTGTCGCAAATGGGATAGGTGCGATTGAGCAATACAGATAGATTTCTATCATACGGTTTACAAGGACAACCGTCACTAAAATGGCGATTGCCTTAACCGCAAGACTGACGATGAGAGCTTCTATCATCAAGAGGAACAAGCCGCCTATGTCCATTGCATCCAGTCCAGATTTGAACTGATTATACATTGAGATAACATCGACATTGGTATCTTGCGAAATAGAAGAAGCCGATTGATTTACCACCCATTGTCCTACATCAAATATCGCAACTACGATTTCAAAGGTGTGCGAGAGCAGATAAACCGCTATGCAAGCCTTGAAGATATACTTGAAAAACAGAAACGTATCCACATCGTGCATATTGTTCTTTTCTGTTATCGCTGTTATCAGCTCGTAACATAGGACATAAGTGATAATTAGTGCCGCAATCGGCAGTATTACGTTGTTTGACAGGTTTTTTATCATCGTAAACACGCTACTGTCCCAAGTTGACGGCGTTTTTCCGACCTCGGTTGCAATCGTGCCTACGCTTGCGTTTACATCATCGAAAATATTGATAAAGATACCGCCGCATACGTCAGCTAAGAAATCGTGTATCGCTGTGGTAATCTGTTCCCAGAGCCAATCCATTCGATACCGCCTTTCTTTGATTTATAGTAAAGCAGAATGGTCTGCTTTGTTTGACAGACCATCTGCAAAAAATATGCCTTATACGTTTTGAGATTAACCGAAAAGACCGGAAAGAAGCGGAACGAGGGTAGCACCGATAAGGGCAACACCGCCACCTGCCATAAGCTGCTTCATACCCTGTGACTTCGCACCGGGATTATCATTGCCGTAGCCTTCGAGAAGATTGATTACGCCCCATACACCAAGACCTGCACCGA
>CAZGGW010000060.1:0-3182 GCA_964525365.1 uncultured Muribaculaceae bacterium
GTAAATACTTCTTTTTGCTCAATTTTTTGTTTCAGCATTTTTTCGATATCTGTGAGCAGGTTTTCTTTTTTCTCGTCTATTTCGTCCTGTGCTGTGTAAAGTAATTGCCTTTTTTCGTTCCTTTTCTTCTCCATATCCTTAATAATTCGCTGTGCGCTTACTTTTGTTTCGAGATTGAGCATTTTTTTAGCTTCTGCTTTTCGGAGTTTAATTTCGGCATCCAGGTCTTTAATTTCCTTTTCGAGACTGATTTTCATATCATCCGCCCATTGGTCAAGTTTATCCATTTCTATGTCGAAAAAGTTTCTGTTCCGTTCGGAATTAATATCAAGGACTTCATTCTTATAATCAGACAGCTGAGCATTCAATTTAACATCAATATCCTTAGTCGTGTAAAGAGCTTGTTTTTCGACAGCATTGAGAGAAAATAATCTCTGTGCTGTATCAGGTTCAATAATTTGATCTTCGTCGGTGAAACATGCCAGCAATAAATAATCTTCTTTTTCAAAGGAGTTTATTGATAGATGTTCGACTTTCAACCAACCAGATTTTCCGATAAATTCTTCCAGCAATGTGATTTTAGTAGGAGTATTGGAATAATTAAATTCTACTACCCGTACCGGTGTAGGCAGGTTTTTGCATTCAGATAAAATTCTCTGAGCTAATTTATGTCCAACCCTATAAATGTTAGTATCTTCCGGAACAACGATATCGGTTTTCTTTTTGCCTTCTTCGGGTTTCAATATCATATATGGACCCGGATGGATGTTTTCTTCGGGGAAAGGATTTGTTACCAGCCGAAATGAAAAATCGTTATTAGAAAATTCAGCGTATTCATTCAAAAAGAATTTGGTAGTTGACCATAGTTTATGTTCAAAAGCATTGAGATATGCTTTGGTTTTTTCGTAGTCAATTCTTAATTTTTCACGAACCTCCTCATCGAAGTTTTCTAAGAGCGTGGAACGAACATTTTGGAATTTTTCAGAGATAGCAGGTTTGAGTTCTTCCTGTAATTCGTCGAATGCTCGTTGGATTTCATCAATTGTTCTACATTCCTGATAAATATATGCTATTCGTTTTTCAAAATCAACTCCATTTCCTATTGCACCCAATACTTCATCACTAGCACCGAAAACTCCATCAAACAGACGTAATTTTTGTTCCAATAATTCGTACACTCGAATGTCAGCGGCATTTTTGATGTTTACAAAATTAACTACAACCACATCGAATTTTTGTCCATACCTGTGACAGCGTCCAATTCTTTGCTCTATACGTTGCGGGTTCCAGGGCATATCGTAGTTAACCACCAGTGAGCAGAACTGCAGGTTTATCCCTTCGGCTGCTGCTTCGGTGGCAATCATTATGGTTGCTTCCTCTCTGAAATAATCGACAATGGCAGCTCTTTTGTCGGCAGTAGCTGAACCTGAGATTTTATCAGTCCCTTTATGTTCTACGAGCCAATTTTTATAAATCAGGTTTGATTTTGGATCATTGTTAGAGCCGTTGAACAAAACTACTTTGTTTTCGTATTTTCTTGCTTCGAGAATGTTATAGAGGTATTCCTGCGTTCTTCTTGATTCTGTAAAAATCAATGCTTTTTCGTTGGCTCCGAGTTTACTTAATTGTTCAAAAGCCTTGTCGAGGGCAATAAATAGTTGTTCGGCTTTGGAATTAACTCTAATAATCCGGGCTAACTCGCGAAAACTTTTGAGTTCTTCAATTTCTTCTTTAATCCCTGCTATATCTTCCTCCGATAAAGGCTCCTCTTCTGTAATCAATTCTGGCACTTCATCGTCAATCCATTCATCCTGCGTTTCGTCTAATGTTTCATAATCTTTATCCAGTTCTTCGAAAACATCTGTTTCCTGCTTTAGAATAAGTGCTTCAAGCCGCTTAACCAACGTGTCAAAAGTGCCATATATGGCGTATGTAGATGAAGCCAATAATTTTCTTAAAATGAGTGTCATCAACTGTCTTTGACTTTTAGGCAAAGCATAAAGTATCGGTTTTTGTAAGTAGTCGGAAACTGCTTCGTATAATTCCTGTTCCTGTTCGAGCGGAATAAATTCTTCGCGTATCGCTCGTCTGCCGGTGTAATTAATATACTCTAAAACCTGTCTGCGCAACGTGCGTTTGCAGACCGGTTGCAACCTGTTTCTTAAATCCTTGTAGTCTTCTTCTTCCAGTTGGTGGCTGAACTGACTTTTGAAACTTTTTAAGTCACCAAAAACATAATCATCAATAATACTCACTAATCCGTATAATTCTAGAACAGAATTTTGAAGTGGAGTGGCAGTTAAGAGTACTTTTTTTCTTGGCAACAGGGAATTCTTGATGGCGTTTCCGATAATGTTAGATGATTTATACACATTTCTCAATCGGTGAGCTTCATCAATAATTACTAAATCCCATTTGGTTGCTTCGATATAATGAGCTTTAGACTTAGCAAACTGGAAAGAACAAATAACAATTTTGTCCTTCTGATGAAATGGATTAAACTTTTTATGTTTAATCTCCTGGTTAAAGGATTTGGTTTCTAAAATTATGGATGGTAGAAAAAATTTATCAGATAATTCCTGGTTCCATTGCTTTCTTAAATTAGAAGGACAAATAATAAGCAAACATCTTTTTCGTTCTGCCCATTGCTGCGAAAGAATTATACCTGCTTCGATGGTTTTACCCAATCCAACTTCATCGGCTAATATAGCTCCATTCGACAGAGGCGATTTAAAAGCAAACAAAGCCGCTTCAACCTGGTGTGGATTTAAGTCAACCTGCGCATCTTGTAAAGAGGCTGTAAGTTTACCTATATCGTTAGAAGGAAGCTGCCTTGTAAGTTCGTAAGAAAAATATTTTGCGTGATAAGAAGTTAAACTCATTATTATTAAATCAAAAGATATATGGATAGAATCATAAAAAAAGGCATAGCCCCACAGCTACGCCCGACAAATATACCAATAATTTTAATACAAAAAATGGAAAAAAACAATTAAAATATACACCACTTTATTTTCCTTCATTATTATCCCCTCACTTCCTGCTGTTCCGACAGAAAGCAAGGGGAAAAGTATATCTAATAAATCATTTTTTGACTTTACTGTAATGGCCTAATTTGTCTTGTTCGAGTAGCTTGTTACTTACCAACTTTGACAAATAGCTGTCGGCAGTACGTTCTTTGA
>CAZGGW010000061.1:0-3089 GCA_964525365.1 uncultured Muribaculaceae bacterium
CTCTTACCAATATGAGAAGTGTTGGTGTTATGGGAGATGAACGTACCTATGATTATGCGATTGCGCTTCGCGCAGTAACAACCAGTGACTTCATGACTGCGGAGGCAGCAGAATTACCATGGGAAGTACTTGGAACCGTAACAACAAGAATTGTTAATGAAGTGAAGGGTGTGAACCGCGTGTTTTACGATTGCACAGGGAAACCACCGGCAACGATTGAGTTTGAGTGACCTAAAAACGCTGGGAGCCCGCTAAATAAGCGGGTTCCCAGTTTTTACGTCAGCAAAATGTCAGCAGAATTTAGAATCACGATAGGATATTATTGATTTGGGATGAATTTCTAAGAGTTTAGAAAAGAGATACGGATTTTAAGAAAAGTATAATTGTTTATTTAGAAAATAATCCTTAATCTAAAGAATGAATTTGGTTGTGGAATAGGAATGCAGGCAGAAAAGCATACGTTGAATTTTGTATTCATTTAACTCGGAATGGTTGTAGTTAATGCAGATGTTATACTTGAAAATGAATGTAGTCAGCACGTACTTGAAAAAGTTGGTTTTGACTTTTTAGGGGAGGAAGGTATTTTCGATACTATCATTGTGTCCGGGACAATATTATTAAATGAGTAATACATTGATTTAACAGATATAATTTGTTAGGAAGAATTATATATAAAATTTTATACTTAAAAATTCTTTCCATAAGCAACTAAAGATTACTGAAGTTTGGTTTTTTTGTACTGTTTAGTTGGTAGATGATAAGGCAATTATACATTACAATAATAAGAAAATGTTGAAATGTATAAATGACAAGGAGAGATGGTGAAAAAAGTGATAAAAATTATTGGTATTATCCTATTAATATGTGTAATAGCTATTGTGATTGGAATAACAATCTTTTTTTATAGGAATTTGAACTGGTATGATGAGGTAATGAATAACTTAAGTGCTGTCGGTGCAGTGGAGAAACAGGTTACGTTACCTAATGGAAACGTCATAAATTATGGAGAAGTGAATGAGGATATGGAAGGCCCTACCTTACTTCTGATACATGGACAAATGGGAGCATGGGAAGATTATGCGTGTGTTTTACCAGAGTTAGCAAAGAATTGGAATATATATGCAATTGATGTTTATGGACATGGGGAGTCGTCCCATAATGAGGAATTCTACTATATAGATAAAAACGGAAACGATTTAATATGGTTTATTAACAATGTAATAGGCAATGAAACAGTGGTTTGCGGTCATTCTAATGGAGCATTGACTGCAGCATATATAGCTGCAAATGGTGGAGAATTTGTATCAGGTGCAGTACTTGAAGACCCACCAGTCTTTTCGACTCAAGGCGAAGGATGGGAAAATAGTTTTGCATATTTAGATACGTATAAAGTGTTGCATGATTATGATGAATCTGATAAAACGGAATGCTGGGAAGCGTATTATCTCCGTAACTGCTACTGGGGGAAGTTATTTATGCCTAAGGCAATGAACGGAATTGCAAATTATGCTCAGAATTATAGTAAAAAGCATCCAGGAGAAGAAGTAAAAATAGCTTTTTTACCAAAATCCATTACAGGCATTTTTCATTATGTAGTAAACTATGATTTTAAGTATGGAGAAAAGTTTTATGATTTATCATGGAACAATGATATTAAACAGGAGGACATTTTGTCGAAAATAGAAATTCCATGTATTTATATCCATGCGAAAGAAACGATTTCTGATACAGGAGTGCCATTATGTGCGGCCACGAATGAACAAGCAGTACGTGCGGTAGCATTAATAGGAGATAATTGCAGTTTGGTTGAAACATCTACTAGTGATCATTTGATTCATGGTGTGCATAGTGATCTTTATATTGATGTTGTGAACAGTTTTCTTAAGAACGGAGATTAAACAATGCTAAAAGATAATTTGGTTGTTTTACGGAATTGTAAAGGGATGTCACAGGAAGAAATTAGTGAAATTGTTGGAATTTCGAGGCAAGCATATGCAAAATGGGAAAAAGGTGAAACTGTTCCAGATATCGAAAAATGCAGTTTACTTGCCCAATATTATGAAATTACAATTGATGATTTAGTACATTTTGAATCAAGGCAGCTTGGAATGGTGATACCACCCGGTCCAAAAGGAAAACATATCTGTGGAACGTCTACAATAAATGAAAGAGGACAGATTGTAATTCCTAAAAATGCACGTGAGTTATTGAATATCAAAAAAGGAGATAGTTTCATTGTTTTGGTTGATGAACTAGAAGGTATAGCATTAGTAAAAACAAAGACCTTTGAAGAAAAAATAAAGGAAATACAAAGTACAGCTTATAAAGAGAATATAGAATAATAAGTTATACAGTATTTGAGCAAACTACGAAGTACTTTCGAACTCTAAAATTATACAGTATTATAAACATAGTTTGAAAAAAAGAACCCCCATCTAGTAAACTTTAATTAGATTGGGGTTCTTTTACTAAGAATCACTTTTCAATCGGTACATTAAACGTCTGCAAGGAATCCTTATACTGAATTTGCATAATCTTGTCATCTAACGTACCAGCTTTATATGCCTTAATTATTTCTCGTACCGTATGATTGAGCGCAGTGGACAACACAGAACTATAAAAGTAAACCACTAACAGCGTTTCACCATCAAAAGAGTTCGTCTCTCGTTCAATCTCAATTCCCAATCTCTCCAGGTAACTTACCATGGAAAGATACTCTGCATAAGCATTGGCTGCTTCACCAGTAGCTTCCAACAATTCTGAATGTTTAAATATCGCACAGCACACAAAAGTTCCGATACCAGATCTTTCAGGAGCTGAAGCAATCTGTATATCAAATCCACTTCTAATTAATTTTTCAAACATAAGAATGAATTCATTTACCTTTTTAATAGAGTAAGATAAATTCACAAATGGCTTATATTTTTCCTGTACTTTAGCCGCATTCACTTTCTCTATTTCTATAGTATCAAGGGGGAATCTGTATTTCCAAAGTAAATATTCTTTATCATCATATCCCATATCTTCTGAATAAGATAGAAGTTGTGATTTGGCTCGGTACCAGCTGTCGAGCTTATAATTGGTGTATC
>CAZGGW010000062.1:0-2979 GCA_964525365.1 uncultured Muribaculaceae bacterium
TCCAAGGCTTCTTTCTAATTCATTTAATTTCATTATCCTTTTATCTCCTCTTCTTTTTTACCACGAAGACTTGCTATATGAGCAACGCTTTTTTGTTTTAACAAAGCATCCATAGTAGCTCTTGATGTATTAATTTGTGTATGACTTCCAAGTGATTTAGATACTACATCTTTAACACCAGCAAGTTCTAGAATAATTCTAACTGGTCCACCAGCAATTATTCCACGTCCTTCTTTAGCAGGTTTAATCATTACTTTAGCCGCTCCACAAACACCAATTACTTCGTGAGATATTGTTCTGTTATCAACTATATCTATTGTTATAATATTCTTTTCTGCTTCTTTAATAGCTTTAGAAACTGCTTCTGGTATTTCATTTGATTTACCAGTTCCAATTCCTACTTTACCTTTTCTATCTCCAACTGCAACTGTTACAGAAAATCTAAAAGTTCTTCCGCCCTTTGTAACTTTTGTTACACGACCTATAGATATAATTTTATCTTCATATAACTTTTTTACTTCTTCTCTTCTATTATTATTCATGCTTCCTCCTAAAACTTAAGTCCTTCTTCACGAGCAGCTTCTGCTAACGCTTTTACTTTTCCGTGATATATATATCCACTTCTATCAAATACTACATCTTTTATCTTTTTAGATTTAGCTTTCTTAGCAATTTCAGTTCCAACTTTTTTTGCGTTTTCAACTGAACTTCCTTTTAACTTAAGACTTAGTGATGATGCACTTACAAGAGTTTCGGCTTTTTCATCATTAATGATTTGTGCATAAATATTAGTATTACTTACAAACACGCACAATCTTGGAGTTTCTTTTGTACCAATTATGGTTTTTCTAACTCTTTTATGTCTTGCTATTCTAGCAATGTTTTTAGATTCTTTTTTTATCATATTTCCTCCTTAAGCCGCTTTCTTTCCTTCTTTACGACGAATATATTCTTCTTTATACTTAATTCCTTTTCCTTTATATGGTTCAGGACGTCTTACTTCTCTTACTTCTGCAGCAAATTCATTAACAAGTTGTTTATCAAATCCACTAATAGTAAGTTCTGTAACAGAAGGACATTCTATTTTTAACCCAGTTGGTACTTCAAGTGATACAGGATGTGAATAACCAGCGCTTATTACAAGTTTATTACCTTGAGCATTAAATTTATAACCAACACCGTTTATTTCCAATTCTTTAGTAAATCCCTTACTAACCCCAATAATCATATTATTTATTATGGCATTAGTTGTACCATGTAATTGCTTTGATGTTTTAAGTTCGTTCTTTCTAGTAACTATTACTTTATTATCTACTATTTTAACATCAACAGCATCCTTATAAGTAAAGGTTAATGTTCCTTTTGAACCAGTTACTGTAACTAATTTATTATCTATATTAACTGTTACACCCTCTGGTATTAATAATTCTCTTTTTCCAATTCTACTCATTAAACACCTCTACCATACATGCGCAAGCACTTCTCCACCAAGTTTTTTACTTCTTGCTTCTTTATCAGTCATAAGACCTTGTGATGTAGAAACAATCGCGATTCCTAGTCCATTAAGAACTCTTGGCATTTCAGCAGCTTTCGCATACACACGTAATCCCGGCTTACTTATTCTTTTAAGGCCAGTTATTACTCTTTCTTTTTTATTTCCATATTTTAAGTTAAGATTTAACATATCTCCTGAAGCAATTTTATTTACTTCATATCCGTTAATAAATCCTTCATTTGTCAAAATATCAGCAATTCCTTTTGTCATTTTAGAAGCTGGCACTTCAACCGTTTTATATTTCATAATATTTGCATTACGAATTCTCGTAAGCATATCTGATATTAAATCATTAATCATAGTTCCATCTTCCTTTCTACCAACTAGACTTTCTTATTCCAGGTATTTGTCCTTTATTAGCAAGTTCCCTAAAACAAATACGGCATATACCATATTTTTTAAGTACTGCATGAGGTCTTCCACATCTTGCACATCTTGTATAAGCTCTACTTTTAAACTTAGGTTCTCTTTCCCAAGCTACAATTTTACTTTTCTTTGCCATATTCTCTCCTTACTTCCTAAAAGGTAACCCGAAACCACTTAAAAGTTCTAATGCTTCTTCATTGGTTTTCGCTGTTGTAACGATTACAACATCTAACCCTCTTGTTTTTACAATTGAATCATACTCTACTTCTGGAAATATTAATTGTTCTTTGATTCCTAATGTATAATTTCCTCTTCCATCAAAACTTGATTTAGAAATTCCTCTAAAATCACGTACACGTGGAAGAGATATTGTAATTAGTTTATCTAAAAACAAATACATATTATTTCCTCTTAAAGTAACTTTACAACCTATTTTGCTTCCTTCTCTTAATTTAAATCCAGCGATTGATTTTTTTGCTTTTGTAACAATAGGCTTTTGTCCGGAAATAACTGTTAATTCCTTTACTGCTGCATCTAAATATTTTTGATCAATAGTAGCATCTCCAACTCCAATGTTTATAACTATTTTTTCTAAACGTGGTACTTGCATTGCACTACTATATTTAAATTTTTTTGTTAAAGCAGGAACTAATTCTTTATTATATAATTCTTTTAATCTTTCCATAACTCACCTACTTTTTACTTTCTTTCTTCACTACTTTTTTAGTAGTTTTCTTTGCTACTTCTTTTTTAGCTTCTTTTTTAGATATAACTTCTACATTTGATATATGTATTGGTGCTTCAACTTCTAAAATTCCACCGGTTTCATTAGTAGCACTAGGTTTAACATGCTTTTTAATAACATTAATTCCTTCAAGAATAACCCTATTTTCTTTTCTAAGTATTTTAAGCACTTTACCTTCTTTATTTTTATTACTTCCTGTAATTACTTTAGCCATATCTCCGACTTTTATTTTCATGTTATTATCCTCCTATAATACCTCAGGTGCTAGTGAAACTATCTTCATGTAATTTTTATCACGAAGTTCACGAGCAAC
>CAZGGW010000063.1:0-2803 GCA_964525365.1 uncultured Muribaculaceae bacterium
AAATTGGCTAAATGGCTCTTGGTTTGATGGAACTTGGGAAGATGGAAGATGGCACGCAGGTCTGTGGCATGAAGGAACTTGGAAAGGTGGTTCTTGGTATATTGGAACTTGGGAAGATGGAGTTTGGGAAAATGGTACTTGGCATAAAGGAACTTGGAAAGGTGGTTCTTGGGAAAATGGAAAATGGGAATCAGGAACTTGGGAAAAAGGAACTTGGAAAGATGGTGAAATCGCAGATGATTCTTATAATTTTACAAGATCAAAAAATCATCCGGTTTAAATCTTAATTATTTTAAAATATAGATTATAATTTTTAGTAAGGTTGTGAAAAATTTCACAACCTTTTTTTATTTTATTTACAATAAAAACACAAAACAAACGTCTTTATATTTGTAATCAAATTGTTTAAGTAAATAGAATTGTTGATTTTTATGAAAATGTCTATTGTTGAATTAAAAAAATTAAAAGATTCCTTATTAAAAAATTGGTCTTTTAACGAGTCTCTTTTAAAAATAAAAGAAAATGGATATAATTTGAGATTTGTTAAAAATCAAACACCCTCTTTATGCTTAGCAGCTGTTAGAGAAAATGGATGTGCTTTGTCTGTTGTCAGAGAACAAACTCCAGAAATATGTCTCGAAGCAGTTAAGGAATTTGGATGGTCTTTACAATATGTTATTCATCAAACCCCAGAAATTTGTCTTGCTGCAGTTAAACAACACGGAAATGCTTTAAAGTATGTTAAAGAACAAACACCAGAAATTTGTCTTGCTGCAGTTAAACAAGATGGTCTTTCATTAAAATATGTTAAGAATCAAACTGAAGAAATTTGCATATCTGCTGTCGGTGACAATGCTGAATCATTAAAATTTGTAAAGGTGCAAACATCTAAAATAATTAAATCTGCATTAAATTCGTTTAATTTTCAAGAGGCTTTGAAATATGTCAAAGATTTCACACCTGAAATCTATTTAGAATTTCTGAAAAGAGATGGATTATCTATACAATATATTAGTGAACAAACTCCGGAAATTTGCCTTGCTGCTGTAAAAGAAAATGGATATGCAATTGATTTTATTAAAAAAGAATATCAAACCCCAGAAATTTGTCTTGCTGCTGTAAAAGAAAATGGAATGTGCTTAGAATATATTATACATCAAACCCCAGAAATTTGTCTTGCTGCTGTAAAAGAAAATGGTTTAGCATTAGAATATGTCAGAGAGCAAACTCCAGAAATTTGTCTTGCTGCGGTTAATAATAATCTTGATGCTATTTATTTTATGAAATAGCATCAAATATTTCTTGTGTGCAATTTTATGAAATTAACAGCGCCGTCAATTACAAGACAAACAAAGAATTAAATAAATCAATAATAGAAGGCAAATATGGAAAGTATATTTGCACAGCGAGTAAAAAGTGCAAGAGAAATGCGTAGGTTTTCCAAGAATGATTTATGTGAAAGATTACAAAATGAAATCACTGTAAGGAAAATTACGCAGATTGAGGCTGGGGAAATAATGCCGGACAGTACGTTGCTGATAAATTTAGCAAATGCTCTGAGTGTTACAATCGATTATTTTTTCCGTCCCATCACAGTTGAATTACCTGAAGTAAATTTCAGGAAGAAAATGCGTCTCGGGAAAAAATCGATATCGTCAATTAAAGAGATAACGAAAGATAAAGTAGAACGCTATTTAGAGGCGGAAAACTTATGTGGTTATACTTCAGATTTTTCGACAGATTTCTCAGAACTAATCGTGCGCAATGCGGATGATGTATATGAAATATCCAAAAAATTAAAGCAAGAATGGGACTTAGGGGACGACAGCTTAAATAATTTGATAGATATATTAGAGGTGCGCCAAGTTAAAGTAATCGAGATAGATTCACCGGAAGAATTTGATGGTCTTAGCTATTATGTAAAAAATGGTAAAAACCCGATAATCGTAGTCAATAAATCAAAAAGCGTAGAAAGAAAACGATTTGTCACATTATATGAATTAGGACATATTTTATTACACTTTGATAATAATTTAGATGATAAACAGATTGAGAAATTATGTCATTTATTTGCAAGTGAAATGCTAATTTCTAAAGAAGTTTTTATAAAATTAATCGGAAATAATAGAAATGGGGAAATAGTATATCAGGAGTTACGCGATATACATATGCAATATGGAATTTCGGTTGAAGAACTGATGTACAAAGCAAAAGTTTTGAAAGTAATATCGGAACAACAATATAACGAATATTGCAAGAAACGTAGCTACGACAAATATTTACAAGATATATCCAATGAAAGAATAAAAGAAATAGAAGTATCGAATCGTTTTGAAAGGTTTGTATATCGAGCTTTAACGAGTGAGAAAATTTCCGAATCGAAAGCGTCCGTTTTATTAGATAAGCCATTAAATGAACTAAGGGACACATTGAGATTGATATAATATGGAAATTGTTGTTAATGATACAAATATATTTTTAGATATTTATTCTATTGGCTTATTAAACGAATTATTTATGTTACCATACAGTATTCATACTTGCGATTTTGTAATAAAAACATAAAAACATAAAAATTAAAAAAATGGAAACTTTTAAAAAAACAAGGTTTCCATTTTTTCTATTTCCTTCATAAATAACCTACACAAGGTTTTTCATTTCAACATAAGTATTTGTATTGCTACTCTTAAAAAGATTGTTTATAGACGATTTATGAAGGAAATTTTTATATTTTACATTCTTCTTTTACAATAAAAATTAACAAATTTTCATCTTCTTTAAAAATAAAAAAAGTTGTTTTATT
>CAZGGW010000064.1:0-2778 GCA_964525365.1 uncultured Muribaculaceae bacterium
TCTGATGCTATATGAGCAAGCATTGTTCCGCCTATAACATCACCTACAGCATAAATTCCTTCTGCTGATGTTTTATAATCGTCATCAACCTTTATACCTTTTCTATCGTACTCAATTCCTGCTGCTTCTAAGTTTAAGCCATCCAAATTAGGTTTTCTTCCGGCAGCTGACAGCAAATAATCACATGTTACTTCAACTTCCCCTTTATCATTACCTGCAATCAACTTTAAGCCTTCATCAGTTTTTTGAACTTCCTTTAATGCTGAGCCTGTTATTAATTTTATACCTTGCTTTTTTAAATAAACTGTAAGCTTTTTAGAAAGCTCATCATCTAATCTGTATAATATTTTAGGCAAAAACTCAATTATGGTTACCTGAGCACCAAGAGATGCAAATATACCTGCAAATTCAACACCTACAACCCCACCGCCAAGAATAGCCAGGTTTTTAGGTACTGATTCAAAATCAAGTATTTCATCAGAGGTAATAACATTCGGTAAATCAATTCCTGGAACAGGCACTGATGATGAAGATGAACCTGTCGCAATAATTATGTTATTAGCAGTTATTTCCTCTGTCCCATCTTCTGTAACCACTTCTAGCAATTTGCTTCCCTTAAATGATGCCTTGCCCTTAATAACCTCTATGACATTTCCTTTTAACAGTTGTTCAATGCCGGTAACCAGCTTTTTAACAACTTCATTTTTTCTTTCTTGAGCTTTAACCATATCAAATGTATACTCACTTAATGTTATGCCATACTCATTCATATTTTTTAATGAATTTACTGCTTCAGCATTTTTATATAATGCCTTTGTGGGTATACATCCTCTATTAAGGCAAGTTCCGCCCAGTTTGTCGTTCTCAATGAGCGTAACCTTAGCTCCCAGCTGAGCAGCTCTAATAGCTGCTTCATAACCGCCAGGACCTCCGCCTATAATTACTAAATCTTTTTCCATGTTACACCTGCTTATAATATCTTGTAATAGGTTTTCTTGCAGCTTGTGCTTCATCAAGCCTTGATACTACTGTAGTATGAGGTGCAGATTTCACTAATTCAGGATTAGTTTCTGCTTCTTCAGCAATTTGTCTCATAACTGCAATAAAGCTATCCAATGTTTCCTTTGATTCAGACTCTGTTGGTTCAATCATCATTGCCTCAGAAACAATTAGAGGGAAGTAAATAGTTGGAGGATGGTATCCAAAGTCTAACAAACGCTTAGCTACATCCAATGTAGAAACGCCGTTTTTCTTCTGCCAATCTCCGGAAAATACACATTCATGCATGCATTCAGTATCAGCAGGCAAATAATATTTATCCTTAAGCTTATTTGCAATATAGTTTGCATTTAAAACTGCATTTTCTGATACTGCTTTTATTCCATCAGGTCCCATGGTTAAAATATATGCATATGCTCTTACACATACACCAAAATTGCCATAGAATGCTTTTACTTTTCCAATAGACAATGGTCTGTCGTAATCTAAGAAATAAGTATCTTCTTTTTTAGATACTACAGGAACAGGCAAGAAATCAACCAAGTGTTTCTTAACTCCTACAGGTCCTGAACCAGGTCCTCCACCACCGTGAGGTGTTGAAAATGTTTTGTGTAAGTTTAAATGAACAACGTCAAACCCCATGTCTCCAGGTCTAGTAATACCCATTATGGCATTTGTATTGGCTCCATCGTAATACATCAAGCCGCCTGCTTCGTGAACTATTTTTGATATTTCAAGAATATTTTCATCAAATAATCCTAATGTATTAGGATTTGTAAGCATAAAGCCGGCAACCTGATCATTCATGGCAGCTTTTAATGATTCCAAATCTACTAAACCCTTGTCATTTGATTTAACTTCAACAACATCAAATCCAGCCACTGCTGCTGATGCGGGGTTTGTTCCGTGAGCTGAATCAGGAACAACTATTATATTTCTTTTCGAATCATTTCTATTTCTATGGTATGCTTTAATAATCATTAAGCCGGTAAGCTCTCCATGTGCTCCTGCTGCAGGCTGTAAAGAAATTTGATCCATACCTGTTATTTCTGAAAGCATATTTCCCAGCTCATACAAAAGCTGAATAGCGCCTTGTGCTGATTCTTCTGGCTGGTAAGGATGAACTTTTGCAAATCCATCAAGTCTTGATACCTTTTCATTTATCTTTGGATTATACTTCATTGTACAACTTCCTAATGGATAAAAGCCTGCATCAACACCGTGATTTCTTTGAGAAATTTGAGTAAAATGACGAACTGCATCTAACTCGCTTACTTCTGGAAGGTCTGGTGCTTCTGTTCTTAAGTAATTGTTCTGTAATAACTCTTTTAACGGAGTTTCAGGCACATCACATTCAGGAAGTGAGTATGCAACACGACCCTTCTTGCTTAATTCAAATATTAATGGTTGATGTTTTTGCATATTATTCACCCGCCTTTCTTGCTAACTCATCTATTTCTTCTTTGGTTCGTTTTTCTGTAACAGCAACCAGCCAGCAATTATTCATTTCAGGATAATCTTTTTCTACATCATATCCGCCTATAATACAGCTTTCTAATAGCTTATTATTAAGTTCTGCTACGTTTTGCTTGCTTTTTACTACAAATTCCTTGAAGAAAGGTTTTGAGAACACTGGCTCAAATTTTCCTGTTTTAATTAATTCATTGTAAGCATAATGAGATTTTTGCAAGCATAAATTTGCTGCTTCCTTAAATCCTTCCTTACCCATTAATGTGAGGTAAATAGTTGCAACTAAAGCATTTAATGCTTGATTTGAGC